>JAIOAV010000122.1 GCA_019873665.1 Chloroflexota bacterium | reverse complement strand
GGTTCCCGCAGTACGGGAGCGGCCCGCTGCGCTACTATCTGTTGATCGGCGTCCTTGCTAGCAGCGTGTTCTCGCTCAAGCTGCTGGGGCTGCTGGACCCGCTGATCATCTTTGAGCACGCCGCAACGGTGATCGCCACCACGATCCTGGCGTTGCCGCTGCCACCGCTGCGCTTTGCAGTGGCCGTGCCCCTTATCTTTCTCGTGACCGTGGCGCTGGAGCTGTGGCAGCCTCGCTTCTGGTGTCGTCATCTCTGCCCTCTGGGGGCGCTGCTCAGCGTGTTCGCGCGCGGCAACCTGCTGCAGCGGCGGATCAGCACGCTATGCACCAACTGCGGCGAATGTCGGAGGGGCTGCCCCATGCGCGCCATCCCGGATGAGCAGTACAAGCTCTGCCAGGGGGATTGCAGCGTGTGTGAGGGGTGCGAGTGGGGAGCGGCATTGATCAAGCTGAATCTGCATCAGATGTATTATGTCGAGTGCATCCTCTGCCTCGAGTGCGCGATGACCTGCCCGGAAGGCGCAGTGCGCTGGACGTGGCCAAAGCTTACGGGGCGCATATGGGAATACGCTCCTCTCAGCGTTCCCACTCCTTTGCGCCTATCGCGGCGCGAGTTCCTGGGCGGCGTCGTCGCCGGCGCGGCTGGGCTGGCGTTCCCTGCGGCCGTGCGCGGCGCCGAGCGGCATCCAGTGCTGCGTCCCCCCGGTGCGCTGCCCGAGCCGCAATTCATCCACACCTGCATCGCCTGCCAGGAATGCGTGCGTGTTTGCCCGGCGGGCGCGTTGCGGCCCCTGCTTTTCGAAGCGGGGCTGGCTGGCTTCGGCACGCCACGGCTGGTGCCGGCGCAGGGCGCGTGCTCGCTGGACCCCAGTTGCCCGGACTTGTGCGCGGCGGTGTGCCCTGTGGGGGCGATCCTGCCGATCAAGCCGCAGGAGATGAAGATCGGCGTTGCCAGGGTACAACACGAAATCTGCCTCGGCTGGGCGCAAGAGACCAAATGCCTGATCTGCGTGGAGACGTGCGTGGCGGGTGCGGCCCAAGTGCTCAACGGCAAGATCATTGTGGACCCGGCGCGTTGCACCGGCTGCGGACGTTGCGAGCACGCCTGCCCGATCCCCGGCAGTGCCATCCGCGTGTACCCGCTCTGAGAAGATAGTCCTTCTGGTCACGGCGCGGCAAACGCCAGCACCGTCCCATCCTTGCCCAGCAGGTATAGAGCTCCCTCGCCCAACAGCGGCTCCATCGCCAGCCAGTCGCCGGTGTCCATGCGCCACACCAGCTCTCCGTCCGCCGCCTTCAGCGCGTAGAGGTGCGGGTCGGCAGAGGCCACAACCATTAGCCACTCACCTACCGCCACCGGCGGCATGAGCAGGGGCGTGGTCAGCCGCACGCGCCACCGCTCCATGCCGGAGAGCAGATCCAGTGCCGCCAGCGTGCCATCCATCGCCGCGACATAGACCGTGTGGGCGATGACCAGCGGCTTGGCCACAATAGCATCGGAGACCGAGTAGAACCAGTAGCGTCCGCCGGACGCGGCAGCGAGGCAGTAGAGACGGCTATCGCCTGACCCCACCAGCACGCGCCCATCGGCCACCGCCGGCGATGATTCGACGACATCCAGTGTGGGGATGCCCGCCTCCCAGACCGGCGCGCCAGTTGCGGCATCCAGCGCATAGACGCGCGTATCGCCCGAGCCGAAGTAGACGACGCCCCTGGCCACGGTCGGCGCGCTGTGCAGCCAGCCGCCGGTGGCAAAGCGCCACACCAGGCTGCCATCCGCCAGCGACAGGGCATAGAGCGTGCCATCGTGAGAGGGGCAATAGACGAGATCGCCCGCCACGGCAGGCGTGGCATAAATGGCGCCACCGGTGGGGTACGCCCAGCGGCGGGTCCCGTCACGGCCATCGAGCGCATAGAGCACGCCATCTTCGCCGCCGAGCAACACCAGGTCCGGCGCGACCGCCGGGGGCGCAGTGAGGCGCGTCGCCAACTGTGTGCGCCAGATGGTCATCCCGCCGCGACCTGCGCCACCGTCCGCTGCCAGAGCCACCACGTCGCCGCCATCAAAGGCCACGTACAGCACCCCATCCGCCAGCGCCATGCCGCTGGGCATGTCATCTGCGGCGAGCACCTGCCAGCGTAGCGCCAGCGGCGCATCCACTGGAGGCGCTGGCGTGAGCGCGGCCATCGCCGGGCCGGGCGTCAGCTCTGGCGACAGCGCCAGCGCGCGCTCCCAGAAACGTTGTGCCGTGCGCGTGCGTCCCTGCTGCGCCTGCGCCTCGGCCAGCTTGCCCAGCGCGACGACATTGCGCCCATCACGCCGCACCGCCTCGCGATAAGCCAGGAGCGCCTCCTGTGGCTGTCCCGCCGCCAGCAGGCGATCTCCTTCCGCTACGACGCACTCCGACGGCGATTGCAGGCGCGAACGCACGAGCGCGTCCAGGTCCGCGCCGTGGCACGCGGTGACCAGCACCAGCACGGCCAAGGCCGCTACGACCAGACCTCGGTACGTTTGCACTACCGTCTTTACTGTCTTAGTATCTCCACGCATGGCGCGGTATTATACCATGCTTCTGCTGCCCTGCCCAGGCGACGATCCGCCGCGGCGACTTGTGCGCGCCGCCATCCCGCGTACAATCTAGCTGAAGGCTGAACGCTGATCGCTGAGAGCTACCATCTATGACCAAGACAGCAGCGCAGGGATTGGGGCGTAAAGGCGAGGAGCTAGCGCAGCGCTACCTGGTGGAGCGCGGCTATCGCATCCTGGCGCAGAACTATCGCTGCGCCGCAGGCGAGATGGACCTGATCGCGGAGGCAGGTGGGTATGTGGCTTTCGTCGAGGTGCGCACGCGGCGCGGCCGCGCGTTCGGCATGCCGGAAGAGTCGCTCACCCCCGCCAAGAAGCGCCACCTGCGCGCCGTGGCCGAGACCTATCTGCAAGAGACGGCGCGCGCCGATTGCGACTGGCGCATTGACCTGATCGCTGTGGAGATGGATCGCACCGGACGGCTGCGGCGCATCGAGCTGATCGAGAACGCCGTAACCGACTGAAGGGATGTTCGTGAGCACGCCACCAACGCCCCATCCACCACTCATTGTCATCGTCGGCCCCACCGCTGTCGGCAAGACCGGCCTGGCCATCTGGCTGGCGCAACGCCTCGCCGCCACTGGCCCGGGCGCAGAGATCGTCTCCGCCGACTCGCGGCAGGTCTATCGCTACATGGATATTGGCACGGCCAAGCCGACCCCCGCCGAGCAGGCCACAGCGCGCCATCACCTCATTGACATTGTGGACCCGGACGAGCCATTCACGCTGGCGCAGTATCAGGCGCTGGCCTACGCGACGATTGCCGACATCACGCAGCGCGGGCGATTGCCGCTCCTCGTGGGCGGCACCGGCCTCTATATCCGCGCTGTCGTGGAAGGGCTGACCATCCCGGCGGTTCCGCCGGACCCAGCGTTGCGCGTGCGGCTCTTTGCCGAAGCAGAGGAGATCGGCGCGGCGGCGTTCCACGCGCGGTTGCGTGCGGTGGATCCAGAGGCCGCCGAGCGACTGGACCCGCGCAACGTGCGGCGCGTCGTGCGCGCCTGGGAGGTGTACCTCAAAACGGGGCAACCGATCAGCGCCCAGCAGAGGCGCCAGCCCCCGCCCTATCACATCGTCATGATCGGCCTGACGCTGCCGCGCGCGGCGCTGTATGAGCGAGTGGATCGCCGCGTGAACGCCATGATGGCGGCGGGGCTGGTGGACGAGGTGCGTGGCCTTGTGGCGCGCGGCTATGGCTATGACTTGCCTGCCATGTCCGGCCTGGGCTACCAGCAGATCGGCTACTACTTGCAGGGGCAGATTGCGTTGGATGAGGCGGTAGCACTCATCAAGAAGCACACGCGCGGCTTTATCCGGCACCAGTACAACTGGTTTCGTCCCACGGATGAGCGGATTCGCTGGTTTGATCTGTCGCACGCCACGTACGACGAGATCTACCAGCACGTCATCCAGGCCATAGCTGCCACATCCGACGGCTACGCGCCGCCGGGCGACGGCACTGAAGAGAGTTCGTAGTGCGCGCCGAGCGCAGGGCGGCTGAAGGCTGCTAGCTCGCCAGCAGGCGTTGCTTGCGGCTTCGCTTATACAGTGCTATACTGGCACATCATACGGCCCTGCAACCCCGGCGGGCGATCTGGCGTAACAAGGAGACGATGAGCAGATGACCCTGCGCCCCGGAGATATCCTGGCAGGCAAGTACGAGATCATCTCCGCCATCGGCGAGGGCGGCTTTGGCAGCGTCTATCTCGGTCACGACCTGGGCATGGATCGCCCTGTGGCCATCAAGGAGCTGCTGCAATCCGCGGCGTCCACGAATCCTGAGGAGTACGAGGAGTATCAGGCGCGCTTTCGCAAAGAGGCGCGCATCGTCAGCAAGTTCTCGCACCCGAATGTCACTTCCGCCTATGCCCTCGAATCGGACGAGCTGGGTAACCTCTACCTCATCTTGGAGTATGTGGGCGGCGGCAGCCTGAAAAGCATCCTGGAACGAGGCGAGGTGCTGGACGACGCCCGCGTCATTCGCCTCGGCGTGGATATCTGCAACGCCATCGAGGCCATCTACCGCCGCGATATCGTGCACCGCGACATCAAACCGAGCAACATTCTCCTGACCGAAGATGGCACCGCCAAGCTGACCGACTTTGGCGTGGCGCAACTGGGGCAGGAGACGCGACGCACGCAAACGGCGCGTGGCCACCCCGGCACCCCCGCCTACAAGTCGCCCGAACAGGCCAACACCACCGGCTACCTTGACGAACGCTCCGACATCTACTCGCTCGGCCTCGTCATGTACGAGATGCTCACCGGCAAGCTCTATGTGCGAAACTATGTGCCGCCCGAGGCTTATAACCCGAACGTCTCACCGCTCCTCAGCCAGGTGATCATGAAGGCGCTGGAGGAGGACCCGCTGGATCGCTACCAGTCCGCCGCCGAGATGCGCGCGGACCTGCTCCGCATTCAGGAAAAGAGCATGGCGAACACGCTGCGCACGCTGGCGGCGCGGCTGGCCGATGCACCCGTGCTGCATGCCGTCGTGCCCTTCTTGCTGGTGATCGCTATCATGGCCTTTGTCTGGACCGGCGTGCAGTTGCTCCACCGCCTGAACGCGAGTGCCGTGCCCGCCACGCAGCCCACGACGGCCGCCAACATCCCCACGCTCGTCGCGACGGCCACACCGCGTCCCACGGAGACCCCGCTGCCATCACACACCCCCTCCAGCACCGCCACAACAACATGGACGCCGACGGTAACCTGGACGCCCACCGAGACCGCCACGCGCACGCCGATCCTGACCGACCAGTACGAGCCGAACGACATCAACCCGTCGCTCATCGCCGTGGGCGAGACGCAGACTCACTCCTTCTACCCGTTAGGAGATGTGGACAAGGTTACCTTCCGCGCCAAGGGCGGGCGTTGGTATGCGGTCTACACCAGCAACCTGGCGGTCGGCGTGGATACACGCCTGGAGTTGTGGGTTGGCAACGAGCTATATGAGAACGACGACGCCATCCCCGGCCAACTCGCCTCGCGGATCGAATTCATGGCGCCCGGCGAGGTGATGGTGGTGGTCACAGTAACGAACCTGGATCAGTTCGGCCGGGACAAATACTATGATATCACCGTCATGGAGATGCCGCCTACGGTGACGCCGACGGTTACCGAGACCGCCACGCCCACCCCCACCGAGACGCCCACCTACACGCCGACGCCCACCCACACGCCCAGCCCGACGCCCACCGACACGGTAACGCCCACCTGGACCGTCACGCCGACTGAGACGCCTACTCAAACCCCGACGGCCACCGGCACGGCCACCTGGACCACGACGCCCACCATGACGCCCACCGACACGGCAACGCCGCCACCAACCGAGACCGCCACTCCCGCCCTACCAACCGACACACCCACTCCCGAAGAGCCGACCCCGACGCCGGCGCGGTAGCCGACGCGCAGCGTCCCTGCAGATGACAAGCGGCCACAGCAAAGCGGCTGGCTCTGCTTTTGCTGACGGCAGAAAGCTGCCTCGCTCGCTACAGCGCGTCCAGCGGCAGCGGGTCGAAGGTGGTGCGCAGCGTCTGCGTCTCGCCGGTCGCGGCGGCGCGATAGCCGGCCTCAATGATATCTATAACGTGGCGGGCGTGAGGAGCGCTGGCGATGGCGGGTATGCCCTCGCGCACCCAGTCCACAAGCTGCATCAGGTCCTCAAAGACGTGTGATTCGGGCAGCGCCGCGTGCGCGCCCACCACGTGCGGCTGGTGATCCTCCGGCAGCTTGAGCTCCTCATCGCCGAACTTGGTGCCGATGATGGCGCCCTGCGTGCCGAAAAAGCTCGGCTGAAAGCCGGGCGTGACGCGCCCCGCCACGGTGCCATAGACAAAGGCAAAGAGCGTCTCGCCGAAATCGAGCAGCATCAGCGTCGTGTCGTCCATGTCGCACGGGATGCGCCGCCCGCGAAATTCCCGCTCCGGCAACACGAGGCCGGAGAGCGCCGTCACCCGACGGGCAGGGCCGAGGATGCCGGTGAGGTTGTGCAGGCAATAGACTGTAACATCATATTGCGGCCCGCCGCCCGGCCGGCGAAAGTACCAGCTCGGATCCACATTCGTCAGCGGGTCATCGCCGCCGCGGAACTCTTCCTTCAGGTGATAGTCGCTGATAGCGGTGCCGGTGGCCGCCCAGGCGAGCTTGCCCAGCGCCCCCTCCAGGATCAGGCGGCGGATGCGTCGGTTGTGGGGGTGCGCCATCATCCCCGGCGAGGCGACGAGGTGCACGCCCCGCTCCGCCGCCGCGCGCATCAGGTGGTCCGCCTCGTCCACAGTCGTCGTCATCGTCTTGTTAAAGTGCACGTGCTTGCCGGCCGCGATGGCGGCCAGCCCCTGCTCATAGTGCAGGCCGATTGGCGTGCAAAGTGTTACCGCATCCACATGCGGATTGGCTAGCAGCTCCTCGTATGTCTCATACCACGCTGGCACGCCCCATCTGGCGGCGGCAGCCTGCGCACGTCCCGGCGCGGGATCGCACACCGCGACCACGCGCACGCGATCTTGCACATCCGGCTGCGTGAGGTGGGTCAACGCACCGCGCAGCCCAATCGCCCCCGCGCCCACTACGCCCATCCCTATGATCTCTGGCATCTCCCTACGCCTCCCGGCCCAAGTGCTCGCGCCACGAGGTGCGCGGCGCCCAGCCCACGGTGCGGCGCAGCTTGTGATTGGAGATGAACGACGCGTGCCCCTCCAGGTCGCGCGCCAGCGGCAGCAGATGCGGCTGAAAGCGCGCCAGCAGCTCTCGCGATGGCTCCAGCGCGGCGCTGTCATCGCCGTTGCAGAAATACGCGCCATGCGCCTCGATCAGGTGCGCCTTTTCCATCAACAAACGGTGGGCGGAGGCGACATCCTCGCTCCCCACCCACACCCACATCCAGGGGCTCCACGCGGTGGTGGGCTGGGCGCGGCGCGCCGCCTCGATGCGCTGCTGCGGGTTACGGATGCCGGCGGCGCGCACGGCATAGGTGCGCATGCCATAGGCGCGCGTGTACGAGGCGAGCAGCTCTTCCGCCGCCAGCTTGCTGAACGAGTAGGAGTCCTCCACGGCGGAGGGGTGTTCCTCATCCACGGGCAGGTAGCGGAAGGGGAACGGCACGTTGCTGATGCGGTAGCCGTGCCCCAGGGCGCAGTTGCTGCCGGTCATGACAAAGATGGGAATATCGGCCTGCACCGCTGCCTGTAATAAATAGTATGTGCCCATGATGTTGGCGCGCATGGTCGTGTCAAAGGGCAGGCCGCGCTCCTCTGTCATCTTGCGCTCGCCCGGGTGATCGGTGGGCCACGCCTGTGCTGCCGCGTGTTGGATGGCGTCGAACTTGCCACGCACCGCCCTCAGGCAGTCCTCGAAGCTCGTGATATCCCCCTGCACCCAGGGCCACTTGGCGAACTCGGGCGGCGGCTGCCGCCGCGAAAAGAGCACGAGCTCGTGCCCCGCCCGCTCCAGCTCGGCGGCTAGGTAGGGGCCAAGGCGTCCGCTGATGCCGGTCATGAGAACCTTCATGGTCGAGTCTCCTTTCGGTGTGGCGATGGTTGACAGGACGTAGCATAGCGCGAGCGCGCCGATTGTCAATCGGGGAGAGAGCTGTCAGCCATCCGAAGGCCGGAGCAAAAGCTGACCGCTGAACGCGGAGAGCCGGTCTATTTGACAGCCAAACGGTTGTGTGATAATTTG
>JAIOAV010000121.1 GCA_019873665.1 Chloroflexota bacterium | reverse complement strand
GGGTGACCACTGCTGCAAGGAAGAAGTTGGGCCGCCCACTCAGCTCCTTGCCCGCCAGGTCCCGGCCATCCTGCAAGCATTTCGCCGCGTAAAGCAGCGAGACCGAGTCAAGATCGAACACCGGCTTGGCATCCAGATGATCGCCCATGACCACGTGATCGCCCGTCAGGCAGAGGATGTTCTCAATGCCCAGCACTGCGGCACTGAGCAGGTCCGATTGCAGCGCGATGCGGTTGCGGTCGCGGCAGGTGAGCTGAAAGATCGGCTCGATCCCCCGTTCCACTAGCAGACGACAGACCGCCAGCGACCCCAACCGCATGACCGCGCTCTGTTGGTCGGTAACGTTCAGCGCGGCGACACGCCCACCCAGCCGCTCCGCTTCCTCCAGCATGGCCGTGATGTCAGTGCCTTTCGGCGGGCCCAGCTCCGACGTTACCACGAATTGGCCAGCAGCGAATTTCTCCCGGAGACTCATGGCGTGGCCTCCTCTGGTTGCTCCTCCTGCTCCAGCGCCCATAAGGTTGTGGTCCTGTAGGATGGCGGCGGCGACATCTTGCCATATGCTTTGGGAGGCACAAAGTGGCGCATCTTGTCTAGCCGGCCCAATGCTTTGAGCCGCTCGTAGATCAGCACCCAGCCGCAATCGCGCACCGTGGGCTCCACCTCGCACTTGCCGTTGCGCGAGCCGCCGCATTGGCCGTTGATCAGGCCCTTGCTGCACGCCGTGAGCGGGCAGATGCCGCCGGTGTCGTCCAACAGGCAGTCGCCGCATTCGGCGCATCGCTCCGCGCCGCGCCACTCGCCGTGCGCCCCGCCCATTGAGATCGTGTTGCATGCCGGGTGTGTGATCTTGTTGACCACCGCAGCCGTAACCTGCACCCCGACGCCACACGTCATCACCAGCAGCGAGTCAGCAGTCATGATCGCCGCCTCGTAGGGCAGGAGATGAAACTTGACGAGCGCTTTGTTGCAGAGGAAATCAACTACTGTCCAGCCGGTGATCTCTTTTCCTGCTGCCTCCAGCCGCGCTTTCATCTCCAACACTTGCGTCCGACCACCGGTGTGGCACGCTTCCGCGCAACCATTGCAGCCCACCAGGAACACGCGCTTGTCGTCCGCCAGTGAACCGAGAATCTCCGCGAAGGGCTTTTGTTCTGAGACTAGCATCTTTCTCCCTCCTGCCGCCTTGTTTCCCACGGGAGTTGCCCAAGAACGCGACCGATCTGGTCCTCGATCGTCGCCACAGCTTCAGGAATGGCGCTCGCCACCTCCGACGACAGGCCGATCCCCCAGTCAATCGTCTGGGGCTCGATGCCGACGATCAGCGTGCGGGGCGGCTTTGTCGCCATCAGATGGATCTCTGCCAAAGCGTCGCAGATGCCTCGGTCATGCAGCGATAGCGGCAACTTGCCGGCACAGGCGATCTCTTGCGGATCAAGGACAGACACCGTTCCTGGTCTCTGTCCCCGTTGCGCCGCGTCAATGACGATCAAGAGATCCGCGTCGCTGCCCAGATAGGCCAAGTCGGCGCTCGTTCCCGCGTCGTATATCTCGATGCGAGCATCTGTCACCTTGGGCGGGCACGCCAGCAACGCGCACGCCACGTGTATCCCCACCCCTTCGTCACGCAACAACAAATTGCCCACTCCCAGGATCACCACCCGCCATGCGCTCATGGTCACGCACCGTCCGGCGTGATCAGATGCACCGCACACGCGAGGCACGGGTCAAAAGAGCGCACGATGCGCACGACCTCAAAGGGATTCGCCACATCGCGCACCCGCGCGCCGATCAGCGCCTGCTCCACCGGGCCTGGCGCGCCGTGGTCATCGCGCGGTGAGCAGTTCCACGTCGTGGGCACCACGGCCTGATAGTTGGCAATGACGCCGTCCTCGACCTGCATCCAGTGCCCCACCGCACCGCGCGGCGCTTCGGTCAGGCCTATCCCCTCGGCGTGCACTGGCGGCTCATATCCCACATACACCGGCGCGTCCGGATCAAGCTGCAACACCCATTCGGCCATCGCGTCCGCCACCAGCTTGCACTCTAGCGCCCGTGCCGCGTGCCGCCCCAGCGCCGACACGAGAGCGGACAGGGGCAGCCCCGCCGCGGATAATAGCCCGTCCACTGCCTGGCGAATGACGGGATGCCCGGCAGCATAGTTCACCATCAGGCGCGCCAGCGGCCCCACCTCGAACACCTTTCCGCCATAGCGCGGGGATTTCAGCCAGGAATAGGCTCCCTCTTTGCCCGGCTGTGGCGCTGTATCGGCATGCAGCGGATACTGGCCCGTCGTCGCGTCCGCGTACCAGGAGTGGCGCACGTCCTCCCTGATCTGCCGTGGATCCAGCGGCGCATACGCGAGGTCGCGGCTGCATGTTCCCGCCCTGATCCAACGGTCGCGCCTGGTGAGATCGGTTTCCCGGCTTTCCAGATCAAAGCCGCCATAGCTCAAGAAGTTCCCGCAGCCCGCGCCGGTCTCAAAATGGTCGCCATAGGCTTTGGCCACCATGAGGATATCGGCTAGGTAGATGTTGTCTATAAAGGCGCGCAGATCATTGAGCCGCCAGAGAAAAGCGGCGATCTTGTCCGTGGTGGGCCGCGCCGTAGCGCCGCCGGGCACGATCCCTACTTGATGTGGCATCTTGCCGCCAAAGATGGCGAGCATCTCATGAGCGCGGCGGCGTGCCGTCAACGCCTCCAGGTAATGGGCCACGCCTTCTCGATTCTCCTCCCTGGAAAGCCGATAGTCCCCTTCATAACGCGGGAGCAACGGCCCGAGTTGCCCCCGCCCGATAAACGCTTTGACCGCGTTCAGCGCCGTGTCCTTCCCCGCGTAATCAGCCACAGCGCTCACATCCACGTAATCGAGCGCTGCCAGATGGTAGAAATGGAGGACATGTGACTGGATAAAGTTGGCGCCCAGGATCAGATTCCGGATGATACGCCCATTATTGGGGATCACACCCGCAATGCCAAAGGCATCATCCAGGCAGAGGGTTGATGCCATGGCGTGCGCGATCGGGCAGACGCCACAAATACGCTGGGTGATCAAGGGCGCATCGCGCGGGTCACGCCCGCGCAGGATCAGCTCCACACCCCGAAAGAGCGTGCCCGAGCTTTTGGCCTCTTGCACGCGGCCGTCCTCGACGATCACTTCGATCTTCAGATGACCCTCCAGGCGGGTTACCGGGTCAATCACGATGTGCGTCATGCGACTCCTCCTTCGGCCAGCGCCGGTTTCGCCCAAGTACCTAAGTTGCCTTTGCCCAACACTCGCCGATCTTGGGTATGGCCACATCGGTCAGCTTGGCGTAAAAGGGCGAGGCGATATCCGGAAAGCCCGGCTCGACGCAGCCATTACAGGGCGCGTTGTTGCCAATCACCCAGTTCACGCCCCCATTCCAGAGCCGCAGGGGGCAGTCCGCATGCGTGATGGGGCCTTTGCAGCCCAACTCGTAGAGGCATCCCTCGTCGCCCAGCTTTTTGGCGAATTTGCCCTCGTCAAAGTAAGCACGGCGCGGGCAGTTCTCGTGGATGAGTTGCCCATAAAACGCCCTGGGACGCAGGTGCTCGTCCAGCGCGTCTGCGTTGGGAAGGCCGTGCAACATGATCTCTGCCACCGTGCCAATGAACCACTCGGGATGTGGTGGACAGCCGGGCACGTTGATCAAGGGGGTATCAATGCCTGCCGCCGCAAAGGCGTCACGGACGCTGACGCAGCCAGTGGGATTGGGCTTGGCGGCGGGGATGCCGCCAAACGCGGCGCATGTGCCCAGCGCGATAGTAGCCAACGCCTCACGGCCGAGAGCGCATACGCTTTCCCACATCGAGAGCGCTTCCCCTGCCCGCTCGCCAACCAGGCCATACACTCCATTGGCGGCGGTGGGCACAGCGCCCTCCACAACCAACACGTATGCGTTGGGGAGCTGCTCCATTGTGTCCGTCAGAACCTCCATCGCCAACTCGCCTGCCGCCGCCATCACCGTGGACTGGAAACGAAAGTTGACATGCTTGCCCGGGAAAAGCTCATCCAAGAGCACGTGCGTGATGGATGGGCTGACCGCATTCAGCACCGACACAACGCATCCGCTACAGGCAGCACACTGTAACCACACCACCGGATACTCCTGAACAGCCATGCAATCCCTCCTTTCGGACCACGGCCTGCGGTATAGCAAGTGTTGCGGTCACCCTGGATGTCGCTCCACAATACAAAAAGCGGGGGCCCAGGGTCCAATGCTCAGGGACAATGATGGGCTCCCGCGATGCAGAGTCGTTGTCAGCCGCAGCGTTTTACGCCAAGTCAGCTAAGCTGCGACGAAGCCGCCAGAACGCAAGATATCTAACCGTTTCTTCCCAGCTTGTATCACCTCGATATATGGACTATTGATCCGATTCCACCGCACGGCGCTTTTTCAACTGCTGATCAATGCGCCTGTACAGGTCGTCAGGGCGGATAGGCTTGGAGATATAGTCATCCGCCTCTAATGCGTATCCGCGACTGACGGGAATCGAAGTCTCCGCATACCGATCGGAGAAACTCGTCAGCATCAGCACCGGCGTATCCGCGCAATCCGGATCCTGACGGAGCTTCTCGCAAACGGTGAAGCCATCCTCTGTTGGCATGATGATGTCCAACAGGATGATGTCCGGCTTTTCCCGGCGCGCTCGCTTCAGGCCATCCCGCCCATTATACGCCACAACCACACGATAATCTGGCCTGCTCTCTAGCACCTTTTTGGTGGCACGCACAAAGTCCACGTCGTCGTCTATGAGCAGGATCGTTGCAGGTTTCTCGCTCATTGCCTAGGCCCTCCTTTGTTCGGCAGGCAAAGCCCTTTCCCTGCTAACGCCCCCCTTTTTGCAGGATCTTCTCCACGCGGTGCAACAGATCAGCAGGCTTGATCGGTTTCTCGATATAGTCGTCCACGTCCAGATCTAACCCCGTCTCCAGTTCGTACCGGCGGCGGCTCGCGTCCTCTCGCACTGAAGTAACGATCAGAATGGGGATATCAGCGTATGCCCTATATTTGACGTTCTCTTTGAGGGCACGGCATACAGCGAAGCCATCCATGCGCGGCATCAGCAAGTCAAGGATCAGAAGGTCCGGCTTCTCCTCGCGAATCTTGTCGAGGCATTCTAAACCATCCTTCGCCGCAGTAACCTGATAACGCGCCTGCAGGATTCGGGTGGTAGCCTTGATAATATCAGGATCGTCGTCTACGAGCAGGATCTTGGCCTTATTCTCCATCTTGCCCCTCCTTATAACGACGGTCTGGGTAAGAGGTGTGCCTCCTGCACGATGGTGGGAACGATCTCCTCCCAACCGACCGCCATGATGTGGATGCCATGCACGCCAGGCATCGCGACCAGTTGCTCGATGATCTCCAGACAGATCTTGACTCCCTCCTCCTTGCTATCCTTGGCATTCTCCATCCTGGTAACCAGCTCTGTGGGGACATCTACACCGGCTACATAGTCGCGCATATAACGCGCCATACCAACCGACTTCATAGGAATTACACCCGCCAGAATATGGGCCTTTTTGTCCAGCCCCATCTCGCACACCAGCCGCATGTACTCGGCAAATTTAGGGACATTGAAAACCGCCTGCGTCTGGATGAACTCGGCGCCTGCCTTGATCTTCTTGGCCAGGCGAAACACGCGAAACTCAAATGGATCGCCGTAGGGATTCGCCGCCGCACCGACAAAGAGCGGCAGTTGCCCCTGAAAGGTATCGCCACTGAGGAACTTGCCTTCATCTCGCATTGTAGCCAGAGTCTGCACCAAATGCAAGGAATCCAGATCATATACGTTCTTGGCCGTCGGGTGGTTGCCAAAGCGCTGATGATCACCGGAGAGCGCTAGGATATTCTTGATGCCGAGTGCAGAGGCGCCGAGCACATCTGCCTGGATCGCCAGCCGGTTCCGGTCGCGACACGTGATCTGCATCACCGGATCGAGGCCCGCCTGCTTGACGATGACCGAGGTCGCCAGGCTGCTCATGCGCGTAATCGCCGTCTGGTTGTCGGTCAGGTTGACCGCATCCACGGCGTTTCTGAGTATCTCTGCCTTTCTCTCGACGGCGCGGCGACTCGTCCCCTTCGGAGGGCCTAGCTCTGCTGTTACAGCAAAATGGCCGGCGGCGAGGACGTTCTCCAGGTTACTTCCAGATTTCATGCCTTGGCCTCCTATCTGGTCTTGGGAACATAAGGTTTCAGGTCTTTCGGTAGCGTAAACGTGAATCTGGTCCCCCGGCCCGTGTCCTGGCAAGGGCTTTCCGCCCAGATCCGGCCATTGTGCGCCGTCACGATCTTTTTCGCGATCGCGAGACCCAACCCCGACCCGCCTACCTCGACATTGCGCGCGCGAAAGAAATCCTGAAAAATGAACGGCAAGTCCTCCGCAGGGATGCCGACGCCGTTGTCACTGACCTGCACTTGCCAGGTTGCGCCCATGTCCGCAATGTGGAGCGTTACAAGGCCCGCATCCGGCGTAAACTTGACCGCATTGCTCAACAGATTGTTCAATACTTGGTGCAGCCGGCCCGGAGCGCCGACCATCTCGGCCCGGCCATCGGGATGCTCAAAGACAAGTTTTATGCCCTTGGCCTCAGCGGCAGCACGGATATCGTCCAGCGATTTCGCGGCCACTTCCACGAGAGACATGGGCTTGAACTCCTGCTCCAGCCTCCCAGTCTCAATGCGCGAGACATCCAGAATGTCGCTGATGAGCCCGAGCAGCTCGTCAATGCGTTGCATGCTCCGCTGCAACATATCGCGCTGTTCCTCGTTCACATCGCCGGCAAACCCGCCGGCGATCACTTCCAGATAGCTCTGAACGGCCACAAGCGGCGCTTTGAGGTCGTGCGACAGGATAGATAGCGCGTGCACCAGGGTATTGCGCGTGCGTATGAGCCGCTTGGAGATGATGTTGGTGATCACCTGCATGAAGCGATAGCCGAGGTACGGATCCTCGTCAATTAGTTTGCGCAGCTCATGCCCGTCCAGCCTGATCACCCTGACCGGCTCGATGGAAACGACAGAAGAGGTATATATATGCGGCGGCACAAGGGTGGACCAGCCGAAGTAGTTGCCTCCGTCCAGTATCTCTGTGGTCGCCTGGCGGCTGATCGCCTGCGCGCCGAATTGCACCTTCATCTCCACCGCCACGCGGCCTGACTCGATGACATAGAACCGAGTGGCCTCTGTGCCCTCGGTGATGATCGTCTCCTCTTCCGCGTAGCTTTCCCAGCAGGCGATGCGCGCCAGAGCCATCTGTTTCTCCTGGCTTAGGCCGCGGAAGAGCTCGTATTTTCTCAGGTCGTTAACTGTGACTTCAGGTTCCACGAGGACACCTACCGGTATCTACAAGCCGCGCAACTCGGTCACACCTTGCGAGAGAAGTCAATTGGATCACTTGTGTCATTGCGAGGGAGCTTGCCCCCGAAGCAATCTCCTTTCCGGCCAACGGGGGATTGCTCCGCCGCGGCGCGACTCGCAATGACTGATAGGGTTATTCAGCCTCTACTTGTCCCCTCCAGCAGGGATCTCAAGCTTGAGGTCCTCACGCACGATCTTGCGCGGCCCGCCATCCCGGCTGGTGGACCAATCCTTCGCCGGAATGATCTCCATCATCAGCTCCAATTGACCCAGCGCTTTCAGGCGATCGTAGATCAACTGCCAGGCGCAGTCCACGTTGGGGTCTATCTCACACTTGCCATTCTGCGAGCCGCCACACGGGCCGTTCAGCAGGCTCTTGGAGCAGCGAGCGATCGGGCAGATGCCGCCGGTCTTGTCCAGCAGGCAGTTGCCGCATGCGGCGCAGCGCTCCACCCAGACGCCCGCCTCTTGCGGCTGGCCGAGGAACTTGGTGTTCAGGCCGGGCAGCACTCGCACCTGCGGGTAACGTTCGGCCACCGTCTGCACCCCGATGCCACACGCCAGCGAGAGGACGACATCTGCACCCTCGATCTCGGCCTTCAGCGGGTCAATATATTCCCACTCGCACTGGCGCTGCACCGTCGCCTCGGCCGTCTCCAGAGGCTTGCCCTCTAGCTGGCGGGCCATGCGCAGCTCAGCGGCGAGGATGCCCACCTCCTTCTCGCCGCCGGCAAAGCATACCGTAACGCAGGTGCCGCAGCCGAGAATCAACACCTTGTTATATGGAGCCAACATCTCCTTGATCTCTGCCAGCGACTTTTGCTCGCCAACGATCATCTGTTCTCTCCTTCGGCGCCAACCGCCGACGCACTTCTTGCCTTTTGGCGCAATGGGTTTGGTCCCAACCGTCGGGTGCGCTCCGTCATCTCCCGCACCGCGTCGGCGAACTTGCCGCCGTCCAC
>JAIOAV010000120.1 GCA_019873665.1 Chloroflexota bacterium | reverse complement strand
GAGGGTGCCAGCCGCAAGCTGGCGGGTGAGGGCGACACACGACGGGATGCCCTCACCCTGCCCTCTCCCGGCGGGAGAGGGTGCCAGCCGCAAGCTGGCGGGTGAGGGCGACACACGACGGGATGCCCTCACCCTGCCCTCTCCCGGCGGGAGAGGGTGCCAGCCGCAAGCTGGCGGGTGAGGGCGCCGGGCGCGGCTTGCGCGCACGGCGCGAGCGGGGTAGAATGGGAGGCGAGTTCAGCCATTTCCGGCGGAGGGAACGAGATGACGGCTACCATGTTGCTCGGCTATGATGTCGAGCACCGCGGCGCGGATGGCGAGATCACGCGGCGCTTTCTGGCGCGCGCCGCCGAGCTGCACGCGGAGCTGCAGATCCCGGCGACATTCTTCATCGTCGGGCAGACGTTGGAGCGGAACGCCAGCGCCTTTCAGGCGCTGCTGGGACATCCCTGGCTCGATTTTCAGCAGCACACCTACTCGCACGTGCTGCTCAAGACGGTGTGCCAGGAGAACGACGCGGGGACGCGCGTCTGGCGCGGCGGCACGCTGGAGCAGATCCGCGACGAGGTGAACCGCACCAGCCAGTTGCTCAAGGACCTGCTGCACGTGAATTGCCTCGGCATCACCGGCCCCTATGGCTACTATCGCGGCCTGAAGGATCGGCCGGACATATTGGAGATATTGCACGAGGCGGGGATCCGCTTCACGCGCACCTTTGGCCGCAACGAGTGTGACTGGCAGCCGGTGCCCTACGAGTGGCAGCCCTTTTGGTACGCGCCGCAGGGCTTTCCGGACATGCTGGAATTCCCCATCGGCGGGTGGCAGGATTGCATCCTGCGCGAGGAGCTGGGGTGGGCCAATCTGGACGGGTACGTGGCGCGGCTGCGCGCGGACATGGATGACATCGCGGCGCGGGGGCTGGTGTGGAGCTATTGCCAGCACGATTGGAGTAGCATCCGCGAGGACCCGGAAATGCGACTGACGCGCGACATCCTGCTCTATGCCCGCGAGAAGGGCTTTGCTTTCCAGACATACAGGGACTATTACCAGGGAGCTTTGCAGAGACGCTGAGGACGTCGGGCAAGTGCCAGGGCCGCTTTTGCTCAACACGGAGCCTTCATCCCCGCGACCGGCATTACGCCCTATCCCGCTGGGAGAGGGCGTAATGCCGACAACGCCCCAGAGGCGAGCAATCCCCGATGGTGCCGAATCGAGAGAACATGCATGAGCTGATCGCAGCGCCCCTGACGGGGACTCATACCATCTTCCTGGAGGGGCCGGCCGGCGCCGGCAAGACGACGCTGGCAGTGCAGCGCCTGCATCACCTGCTGGCCAGCGGCGTGCCCGGCGACCAGGTGCTGGTGTTGGTGCCCCAGCGCGGCCTCGCCTGGCCCTACCAGCAGGCGCTGCGCTCGCCAGAGCTGCCCGCGGGCAGCGAGGTTACCGTCGCCACCGTGGGCGGTCTGGCAAAACGCGCCAGCGAGGCGCTCTGGCCGCTGATCGCGCCCGCCGCCGGTTTCGCCCGTCCCGCCGACCCGCCTATCTACCTCACGCTGGAGACGGCCCAGTACTATATGTACTGCGTGCTGGAGCCTTTCCTGCAAAAGCTCTACTTTGACGGCATCGCCATCCGCCGCAACCGCCTCGCCAGCCAGGTGCTGGACAACCTGAACAAGGCCGCCGTCGTCGGCTTTCCGCTCACCGAGATCGCCTCCCGCCTCAAGGCCGCATGGAACGGCGAGAGCAGCCGGCTGCGCATCTACGACCAGGTGCAGGAGGCGGCACTGGCCTTTCGCGACTATTGTCTGACGCACGGGCTGCTGGACTTCTCGCTGCAGGTGGAGCTGCTCACCCAGCACATCCTGACCCGCCCCGAAGGGGTCGCGCTGATCTACGACCGCTACCGGCACATCATCGCCGACAACATCGAGGAGGACGTGCCGGTGTCGCACGACCTGCTGCGCACGTGGCTGCGGCGGTGCGAGACGGCGCTGCTGATCTATGACTGGGACGGCGGCTATCGCGCCTTTATGGCGGCGGACCCGCAGTCGGCGGCGGCGCTCAAGCCGCTCTGCCGCCAGTGGGTCACGCTGCCCGCCTCGCACGTCATGGACGAGGGGGTGCGCGCCCTGGCGCACCTGATCAGTCCCGCGCTGCGCCGGCCCGAGGAAGCGCCGCCCGACGCCGCGGCGCGCCGCCGCGTGCGCGACGTGTTGCGCTTTGCCACGCACCGCTTTCACCCGCAGATGCTGGACTGGGTGGCGGACGAGATCTCGCGGCTGGTGGCGGCGGAGGGCGTGCCGCCCGACGAGATCGCGGTGCTGGCGCCCTACCTCAGCGAGGCGCTGCGCTTTTCGCTGACGGACAAGCTGGCCCGCTACGGCATCAAGACGGTGGCGCATCGCCCTTCCCGCGCGTTGCGCGAGGAGGCGGGGACGCGGTGCCTGCTGACGCTGGCGGCGCTGGCGCACCCGCAGTGGCGGCTTTGTCCGCCGCACTTTGACGTGACGCAGATGCTGGCGCAGGCCATCGCGGGGATGGACCTGGTGCGCGCTGATCAGTTGGCATGCATCGTCTATCGCTGCCAGGGGGGCGAGCCGCAACTGAGCGCCTTTCGCCAGATCAACCCCGACATGCAGCAGCGGATCACCTACCTGCTCGGCGGGCGCTATGACGAGCTACACGACTGGCTACAGGCGTACCGCCGCGAGCCGCCACTGGCGCTGGACCATTTCCTCGCCAAGCTGTTCGGCGAGCTGCTCTCGCACGCCGGCTTTGGCTTTCACCGCGACCTGGATGCAGCGCGCGCCGCGGCGAACCTCATCGCCTCCGCCCGCCACTTTCGTCAGGCCATACGCCGCGACGGCGACGAATCGGCGCTGGGCCACGATTATCTGGAGATGGTGATGCAGGGGGTGGTCGCGGCGCAGTTCCTCGGCCAATGGCAGCCGGAGCCGGATGCGGTGTTGCTGGCCCCCGCCTACACCTTCCTCATGCGCAACCGGCCGGCGGATTACCAGTTCTGGGTCGAGATCGGCAGCACCGGCTGGTGGGAGCGCCCCTACCAGCCGCTGACGCACCCCTACGTGCTGACGCGGCACTGGCCGCCGGGCCGCCCCTGGACCGACGCCGACGAGTTCGAGACGCGGCAGCGCACGATGGCGCAGCTCCTGCTGGGGCTGCTGCGCCGCTGCCGCAAGGGGGTGTATCTCGGCCTGAGCGACCTGGGCGAGCGCGGCTATGAGCAGCGCGGTCCGCTGCTGGATGCCATCCAGGACGTGCTACGCCACCTGCCCAGAGGGGAGGCGGCCCATGGCTAACACGCGCTTTGTGCCGCGCCCACGCCAGGAAGAGATCCTCCGTTATGCCGGCGGACGCATGGCCGTCTCGGCGGTGCCCGGCAGCGGCAAGACGCACATCCTCTCCTATCTGGCGGCGAAGCTGGTGGCCACGAGCATTGACACCGACCAGGAAGTGCTCATCGTTACCATGGTCAACTCGGCGGTGGACAATTTCAGCAAGCGCATCGCCAGCTTTGTGCAGGCGGAGGCGGGGCTGCTGCCGAACATCGGCTATCGCGTGCGCACGCTGCACGGGCTGGCGCACGACATCGTGCGCGAGCGCCCCGGGCTGGTGGGGCTGGCCGAGGATTTCAGCATCATTGACGAGCGCGAGGCCACGCGCATCCTCACCGACATCGTGCAAGAGTGGGCCGACGCGCACCCAGAGGCGCTGGCCGCGTATCTGAGCGACACAGTACCGGAGAGCAAGCTCTCCTGGATCGCACGTGACCCATGGCCGAAGCTAGCGCAGGAGATGGCCACCGCCTTTATCAAGCGGGCCAAGGACCTGCGGCTGACGCCGCAGGCGCTGCGCGAGGCGCTGGGCGAGAGCGCGCACCTCTTTCCGCTAGCGCAGATGGGGCTGGAGATCTATGAGCACTATCAGCGCGGGCTGCTCTATCGCGGCGCGGTGGACTTTGACGACCTGATCGTGCTGGCGCTGCGCGCGCTACAGGAAGACAACGACCTCTTGCAGCGGCTGCGGCACAGGTGGCCCTTTGTGCTGGAGGACGAGGCGCAGGACAGCAGCGAGCTGCAACAGGAGATATTGGAGCTGCTGGTGGGGCCGGAGGGCAACTGGGTGCGCGTGGGCGACCCGAATCAGGCCATCCACACCACCTTTACCACCGCCAACCCGGCGCTGCTGCGCGCCTTTATGGCCACGCCTGACGTAACCGCCATCACCATGCCCAACTCGGGGCGCTCCACCGCCGACATCATCGCCCTCGCCAACTATCTCGTGGACTGGACGACGCGCGAGCATCCGGTGGCCGCGGTGCGCGACGCCTTCCAGTGGCAGCATATCGAGCCGACACCCCCCGGTGACCCGCAGCCGAACCCGACCGGCGACGGCCACGGCATCTACATCAGCCCGCAAAAGCATGCCTCCGATGCGGAGCTAAAGGCGGTCGCCGATTCGATCGCGCGCTGGCTGCCGGCGCACCCGGACGAGACGGTGGCGGTGCTGGTGCCGCGCAACGAGCGCGGCTCCGAGATGGCGGACATATTGCGCCGCCGCGGCATCCCCTTTGTGGAACTGCTCCGCACTACCACGCCCACGCGGCTGGCTGCCGAGACGCTGGCGCACATCCTCGACTATCTGGCGGACGCGGGGTCGGCGAACAAGCTGGCGCGCGCTTTTGAGGCGTGGCGGCGCGAGGAGCTGGCGGACGCGACGCTGGCGCCGCGCTACAGGGCCCTCGTGCGCTGGCTCAGCCGCCCCCGCCCGCTGGAAGACCTCCTTTGGCCGCGGCTGGAGCGCGACATGCTGGCCGAGCCGGAGGGATTGCCCGCCGCCGAGGGGATGACCACAGACGAGGCGCGGGAGCTGCTGACGGCGTTCCGCGACGCGGTGCAACGCTGGCAACAGGCCACCGCGCTGCCGGTGGACCAACTGCTGCTGACGCTGGGGCAGGACCTTTTCACCGACGCAGGCAGCCTGGCGTTGACGCACAAGCTGGCCACGTTGCTGCGGCAGATCAGCGACATGAACCCCACGTGGCGGCTGCCGGAGCTGACTGCCGAGCTGGCGGCAATCGGCCGGAATCAGCGCCAGTTCCTCGGCTTTGGCGACGAGGACACCGGCTTTGAGCCGCCCAGGGGCAAGGTAACCATCGCCACCATGCACCGGGCCAAGGGATTGGAGTGGGATCGCGTCTATCTCGTGTCGGTGAACAACTATGACTTTCCCTCCGGCCTGCCGCACGACACCTACATCGCGGAAAAATGGTTCGTCCGCGACGGGCTGAACCTGCCGGCGGAGGCGCTAGCACAACTGGAGGCGCTGGTCTCGTCCTACGAGGGATACGAGGAGGGGCGCGCCACGCTCCAGGCGCGACTCGATTATGTCGAGGAGAGGCTGCGCCTGCTCTACGTGGGGATCACCCGCGCCCGCAAGGAGCTGTGGATGAGCTGGAACACCGGCCAGCGCACGGAGAACCCCGCCCAGCCGGCCGTGCCGTTGATCGCGCTGCAGAGCTATATGGAGAACCGGACATGAGCCTTCCCGCGGATTTCGTCTTTAGCCAGGCGAGCCTGCAAGATTATGTTGACTGCCCGCGCCGCTTCCAGTTGCGCTACCTGTTGCGGGTGGCGTGGCCCACGCCGGTGGCCGAGCCGATCCGGCTGGCGGAGGAGCATCTGCAAAAGGGCGCCAGCTTTCACCGCCTCGTGTACCAGCACCTTATCGGCCTGCCGCCGGAGCTGCTCACCACCACCATCACCGACTCGCAGTTGCGGCAGTGGTGGGAGGCGTACCGGCAAACCCCGCCGCCCAACCTCCCCGCCGCCATCTACCCGGAGATCACGCTTTCCGCGCCGCTGGCCGGGCGGCGGCTGGCGGCCAAGTATGACGTGATCGCCGCCGCGCCGGAAAGCCGCCTGGCGATCGTGGACTGGAAGACGAACCTGCGCCGCCCCACCCGCGACTGGCTGGAGCGACGGCTGCAGACGCGCGTCTATCGCTACGTGCTGGCGGCCGCCGGCCAGCGCTTCAACCGGGGGCAGCAGGTACCGCCGGAGATCGTGGAGATGACTTACTGGTTCGCCAACTTTCCCGCGCAGCCGGAGCGCTTTCGTTACGACGCCGCCGCGCTGGCGGCCGACGAGGGCTATCTTGGGGACCTCATCGGCGAGATCATCCTGCGCGCCGCGGATGAGGCGCTGCCCATGACCGACGACACGCGGCGCTGCCGCTTTTGCCACTATTTCTCTTTCTGCGAGCGCGGCTTTGGCCCCGCCGACCTGACCGAGCTGGAGGAGGAGCCGGAGGAAGGGCCGGCAGAGATCGAGCTTGATCTGGATCAGATCGCCGAGATTGAGTTTTGAGCATGGCCGACGCACGCCCCTGGCTGGACCCGACCCCCGTAACCGTATCGGACGCGCTGCGGGCCGCCGTCGGCGGCCACCTGCTGGTGGCCGAAGTGCTAGCGCGGCGCGGCATCACCGATCCGGCGCGGGCGCGCGCCTTTCTCGACCCGGACGCTTACACGCCCGCCCCGGCGCACGCGCTGCCCGATCTGGCGGCGGCGGTGGCGCGGCTGCAGGAGGCGATCGCGGCGCGGGAGCGCATCTGGATCTGGGGCGATTTCGACGCCGACGGGCAGACCGCCACCGCGCTGCTGTATGAGGGGCTGCGCGCGCTAGGCGCGGATGTCCGCTACCACATCCCGCATCGCCGCGAGGGGCACGGGCTGCACCTGTCCACGCTGGAGCGGCTGCTGCTGGAGGGGATGCAACTGCTCATCACCTGCGACACCGGCATCACCGCGCACCGCGAGATCGCCTTTTGCCGGGAGCGCGGCGTCGGCGTCATCATCACCGACCACCACGACCTGCCGGAGACGCTCCCCGCGGCGGAGGCCGCGCTCAACCCGAAGCGGCTGCCGGAGACGCACCCGCTACGCGAGCTGAGCGGCGCGGGCGTCGCCTTCAAGCTGCGGGAGGCGCTGGGCGGCGCATCCGGCGGGCTGGAGCTGGCCACCATCGGCCTGATCGCCGATGTCGCCCGGCTGGTGGATGACGTGCGCTATCTGGTGCAGCGGGGGCTGCCCGCGCTGCGCCGCACCGCCCGCCCGGGATTGCAGGCGATGATGGAGTATGGCGAGGTGGACCCCGCTGGGCTGGACGAGGAGCATGTGGCGTTCGTCATCGCGCCGCGCCTGAACGCGCTGGGGCGGCTGGATGACGCCACCGCGGCGGTGGCGCTGCTCACCACCGATGACGTAACGCAGGCGCGCGCCATCGCCAGCGCGCTGGAGGGGCTGAACAGCCAGCGCAAGATCCTCGTCAAGCAGGTGTTGGACGCGGCAGAGGCGCAGATCGCGCGCGATTACACGGTGCGCGGTCCGGGCGTCGTGGCGGAGAGCGCCATCGTCGTGGCGGGCCGCCACTGGCCGCCCGGCGTCATCGGCATCGCCGCGAGCCGTCTGGCGGAACGATACGGCCGGCCGGCCGTGCTCATCGCCATCGGCGAGGATGGCAGCGCCGCCGGCTCGGCGCGTTCGGTGCCCGGCTGCGACATCCACGCCGCCATCGCCAGTCAGCGCGACCTGCTGCGCCGCTACGGCGGCCACTCCATGGCCGCCGGATTCGCGCTGGACGAGGCGAACGTGCCCGCCTTCACGCGTCGGCTGATGCAGGCCATCGCCGTCGTCGCGCCGCCGCGCCCGCCGCTGGTCGTGGATGCGTACATCACGTTAGGCGACATCACGCCGGAACTGGCGGGCGAGCTGAACCGGCTGGCCCCCTTCGGCGAGGGGAATCCGCCCCCCTGCCTCGTGCTGCGGGAGCTGACGCTCGTCTCGCACGCGCTGATCGGCCGCACGCAGGAGCACCGCCGCCTGATCGTGGCGAACGCCGCCGGAGAGACGGCGACAGTGCTGCAATGGCACGGCAGCGACCTGCCGCTGCCGGAAGGCCCCTTTGATCTGGCGTGCACGCTGCGCGCCAGCAACTGGCAAGGGCAGCTCCAGCCGCAGATCGAATGGCTGGACGCCCGCGAGCTGACGCCGCGCGTCGTCATCCCGCCCGCGCCGCCCGTGGTCGTGGCCGATCACCGCCAGGAGCGGCATCCAGAGGCCACCCTACGCGAGATCGCGCGCGCGGATGCGGATGTGGCCGTCTGGGCGGAGGGGATCGCCGCGCCGCCCGCGGGCGCGCGTGACCGCACGGCGCTGCCGCCCGCTGCCGGGCTGGTGGTGTGGACGATCCCGCCGGGCGCGGAGGAACTGCAGGAGGCGTTGCGCGCCGTCGCGCCGCAGCGGGTGTATCTCTTTGCCATCGCGCCCGGGGAGGACGCGCCGGCCGATTTCCTGCGGCATCTGGCGGGGCGGGTGAAATACGCGCTGGCGCACGCCGCCCCTTCGCCGGTGGACGGGGGGAGCGAGGAGGGTAGTCCCCGCGTCCGCGTCAGCATCCGCGCGCTGGCCGCGGCCACCGCGCAGCGCGCCGCCACGGTGCGCGCCGGGCTGCGCTGGCTGGCCGCCAAAGGGCTGATTACAGCGC
>JAIOAV010000119.1 GCA_019873665.1 Chloroflexota bacterium | reverse complement strand
GCAGGTGAGGCTCTGGATTGCCGGTTCGCGATGCAGTACCTGAACGACCGCGCCCGGCCGCAGTCCCGCGCGATCCAACGCGCCGAGGAACGCCGTATCTTCGTTAGTTACCGCCACGACGCGCGCCGGCTGGCCGACGGCCAACGCATCTAGAGGAAGCGATGTATCCAGCGCCGCAGAGGATTCGCCGGGCAGAGGCATGCCGTGTGGGCAGGTACTCGGCTCGGCCAAATACGAGGCGAGGTGCTCTTCGAGTTCGGGGGAAGTGGCATGCTCCAGCCGACATGCCTCCTCGTGCACTTGATCCCAGGGATAGCCGAGCACGTCCGCCAGCAGGCGCTCCCACAGACGATGGCGGCGCACTATCGTCTCAGCACGGCTGCGACCCTGCGGCGTCAGTGACACGCCATGGTATGGCTCATAGCTGACCAGCCCTCGCTCCGCCATCTTGCGCACCATCTCGTTCACAGAGACCGGTGAGATCGCGAACCACTCGGCCAGAACTGACAGGGGAACCGGCTCGGTCTCTTGCGACAGCCGGTAGATCGTTTCCAGGTATTCCTCTATTGCGGCGCTGGTTTGGGGTTGCATTATCGGCAATCCTTGAGATTATCTTATGGCATACCTTATGATATATCTTCTCCGGGCTCCTGTCAAGTTGGCCTCAGGTTTGCGGCACCAAAAAGGGAGGCACCTGGAAGGTGCCTCCCAACTGTGCGTCTCACCCTTTGCGTGTTGGGTCGGCGGGACCCGCGCCAACGCTATTACCACGCTGCACGCAGAATCGCCGCCACGTCTGCCTCGGTTGGCGGGCGCGGGTTGTTCCGCATCAGTCGCGCCAGCCCCACGACCTCCTGCGAGATCCCGGGTATCTGCTCCTCAGGCAAGCCGAGGTCGCGCAGGCGCATCGGCGTGCCGATGTCCGCCTCCAGCCTACGCACCGCCGCGACTGCCCGCTCCGCCGCCTGGTAGTCGGTCAGCCCGTCCACGTTCTCGCCCAACGCCACGGCAATCTCGCGCAGCTCTCGCTGGCGCGCCGGCATGTTATACTCCATCACGTACGGCAGGAGCAGGCCATTGCCCGCGCCATGCGTGCAGTGTGTCAGCATGCCAATGGGATACTCGATGGCATGCACCAGCGCCACCGCTGCGTTGGAGAATGACATGCCGGCGAGGAGGCTGGCCAGGTGCATGTTCTCACGCGCTTCCAGGTTCGTTCCCTGATGCACCGCCAGCCGCAGGTTAGCCCCGATCAGGCGCATCGCCTCCACCGCAAGGCAATCCGCTAGGGGAAACTTGCCGTTATAGATAGATATCTGCCCCTCCGGCAACGCGACATAACGGTAGTCCGTGGCCAGGTAAGCCTCGATAGCGTGTGTCAGGGCGTCAATCCCCGCGTCAGCAGTCACGCGCGGCGGGCAGGTGACCGTGAGGAGCGGGTCAAAGAGCGCGAGGGTGGGCCGGATATAGTTGCTGAGGATCGAGGCGCGTAGATGGCGTTCCTTGTCAGTCAGCACCGCCGCGCCGGACACCTCGGAACCGGTGCCTGCTGTTGTCGAGACGGCGATGAGCGGCCCGACGGGGCCGGGGACCCTGTCCTCGCCAAAATAGTCGCGGATAGAGCCGCCATGGGCGAGGAGCGTTGTCGCAGCCTTGGCGAGATCGGTGTTGCTACCCCCGCCCACGCTGACCAGGGCCTGCGCGTTGCTCTTTTGCGCCGCCTTGACGCACGCTTGCACCGCTGTGAGAGAGGGCTCCGGCTCTCCGCCATCGAACACATTGGCTGCGACACCCGCCTGAACGAGCGACTCCACCACCTGGGTCAGCAAACCGGCCTTGATGATTGGCGTGTCGGTTACCACGACCACGCGCTCGATGCCGAGGCGGCGCGCCAGCCCGCCCAACTGCTGCACGGCACCCCGTCCGAAAACGATCTCCCCTGCGCTATGAAAATGCCATGCTCGGCTCATATCACGCCTCCACATCCTGCTGCGCTGCCAGGCGCTTGACGAGACGCGCCAGCCGTTGGCCGCAGCGCTGACACTCCTTGAGACTGCGCTCGTCAGGTCGCCCCACCGCGGTGGGACCGTAGTGGTCGCCCCTGGAATCTCCTTGCACGATCATGCCATGAATCAGCAGCGCCTTGACGATATCCAATACGGTCGTCTCCGCGCCGCCCCCGGGGCCCCCAGCGGAGGAGAACGCCGCGCCCACCTTGCCCTCCAGGCGACGATGGTGCTTGACGCTCTCATCAATGAATCGCTTGATCTCAGCAGCCATCGTGCCATAGTAGGTTGGCGAGCCAATGGCCACGCCATCCGCCGCCAGCAGCTCGTCCACCGTCGTCTCCTGCACCGGTTTGCAGACCACATCCACTCCCTCGGCGGCCGCTGCGTCCGCCACCGCGTGCGCCATACGCTCGGTGTTCCCTGTTTTCGAAAAGTAGATGACCAGTACCTGTGGCATATGCTCCTCCTTGCCCGGGTCGTATCCGCGCGCTCAGACACTGCTCCGTTTATTATAGGCGCGCAACAGCAAGGAGTAAAACGGCAAGTGCCGACCGCTTTCCGCTCATCTCGCGCTCACTGCGGAGCGGTGTTAAGAGCGTCCATTGGTGCGCCTGGTGGAGACGCAGCGAACGGGCCCGGCGACCAACGCCCCTGCGGGGCGATGACGATAGCAGCGGCGGGAGGCGCGCACAGCTTGACAGCGCGTCCGAATGCCCTATACTTATGTCGAGGCGATTTGACACGAGAAAGGTGCGATGCATGATGGTAGAACAGCTTCCGCTTTTCCCGACAGAGGAGATCGCGCAGCCCGCTGAGGCGGCACCGGTGGCCGATGCCAACGCTCCCCTGACGGCGCATACTTCGCTGGCGGCAGCCATGCATCCCTTCCGCGACTTTATGCAGCAGCAAGGCTTTACTCAGCACACCATCGCCTCCTTCCTCGGCGATATGCGCCTGGTGATGCGCCGCCTAGGGCGCGGCACAGCATTGGGGACGGTTACCACCAAGCAACTTCAGGACTTTCTCACGTGGCTGTCTCACGGGCGCGGCGTCCCGTGTAGCCCCAAGTCGTACACCAGGCGTGTTACGACGCTCAAGGTCTTTTTCGGCTGGCTGAAAGAGGTGGGAGTCCTTCCCGCCGATCCATCGGCGCCGATCCCACAGCAACGGGCGGACTCGCCGCTGCCGCAGATCCTCTATGCGGCGCAGATCGAGGAACTGCTGACGACGACACGCAACCTGATGTTTGCAGACAAGCCGGATGCCCGTCCGCACCTGCTGGTGAGCCTCTTGCTTGCCACCGGCATCAAGAAGCAGGAGTGCATGGGGATCAAGCTTAGCCACATTGACCTCTCGGACGCGGCGGCACCGGCAGTTTATATCCGCTACGATAGCGCCCGCTACCGGCTGAAGGAGCGCAAGCTGCGCCTGCCGGACGACTTTGCGGCCACGCTGGCGCGCTATCAGGAGCAATACCATCCCCGGGTCTATCTCTTTGAGTGCACAGCGCGTAATCTCGAATACGTCCTGACCGATCTGGCGAAGCGCATCGGCTTACCGGAAGGGCTCTCATTCGAAATGCTGCGCTGGACCTGCGCGGTGCGCGACTATCAAGGGAGAATGGACGAGGACCTGCTACGGCAGAAGCTGGGCCTCTCGCCGATCACCTGGCAACAGACAGGGGAGAAACTGCATCGTCTGGCCAGGGCACCTCTCTAGAGCCGAAACGCCGGGAGTGGTGTACCACCCCCGGCGAGCCAGCTTTTGTGCGCGGTGACTACATGACGCCGAGCTTCTCCAGTCCCAGCAGCGCAAATGCATTGCTGAGCACTTGATTCACCGCGCAGCACAGCGCCAGGCGCGAACGCACCTGCGCTGCGGTCGGCGCTTTGAGCACGGCGCACTTGTGATAGAACTGGGTAAAGATGCCAGCCAGGTCGTAAGCATAGTCGGTGAGATGGTGCGGGCTGAGCGCGGCCAGGCTGCGAGCGATCGCCGCTGGATACCGCGCCAGCGCGTTCACCAGCACCTTTTCCTCCTCTTCCATCTCGGCAAAAGTGAGCCCTGCCACATCTCTCCACAGCTCCGCCGTGTCAATGCCGGCGTCCTCTTCTGCTTTGCGCAACAGCGATTCGGTGCGCACCAGCGCGTATTGGAGGTACGAGGCAGTGTTGCCATCGAGGCTCAGCACCGTGTCAATGTCAAAAAGGATCTCCTTCATCGGGTCGTTTTGCACCATGGTGTAGCGCACCGAGCTGCGCGCCACCGCTTCGGCAATGCGGCGCATCTCCTCCTCGCTCAACTCCGCGCTGCGCTTCTCCACCACGCGGCGGTACGCTTCCTCTCTCGTCGCCGCCAGCACATCATCCGCGGCGATGCCAACACCCTTTCGCCCGCTCATGTGGCCGCTGGGCAAATACACCATCCCGTATGCCAGATGGTGCGAGTTGCGATACTCCTCCTCGTGTCCGGTAACGCGCAGCGCCGTATAGACCACTGCCTGCGCATAGCTCTGTGGCGCGCCGATAACATTGATCACCTTGTCAAAGTGGTGACGCGGGCGAGGTTCCCCTTCTCGCCACGTGGTCCAAAGCGGGTCGCCATTGGGCTGCATGCCATAGACGCGGTAGAGCATATCCCGCTCCAGCAGGCCAAACTTCCACATCTGGTAGGCGATATCCTTCGCCTCGTAGGTCGGCAGGCCATTGGAGCGAATCAACACCTTTTCCAGTGTGCTATCCTCGTCAGATTTGCCGCCCTCCCAAAAGTCGGTCATGTTGATGACCCAGCATCCTTGCTTGGGGCCACTCTGTGCCAAATAGACGTACGGGGACTGCTTGATCTTGTCCATTGCCTCCTGGAAGAGGCCAGAGCGCACGATGTCGCCCTCCCAGGTTAGCAAATCGTAATAGACGCCAAGCGACCAGGCGGTCTCAAGTTGCGCGTTCAGGCAGCGCGCCACTTCCTCCACATACTCCCCCCGCTCGACAGCGTGCATCATCTCCTCGATGCCGCGTTGCACGCGCTCGATCTCGGCGAGCTCGGCGCGCAGACTCTGCGCCGTGGCGTCATCCTCGCTATCGCCACGCTCCTTCAGCTCGGCGCGGATATCCTCCTCGCGCGACAGGAGCTTATGCAGGCGGGCATACTGGTCTCCCCAGAAATGATCCAGCTTCTTGTCGGGCGGTGGCGGGTCGCCAAAATAGCGCAGGGCGAAGAGGCTATCTGCCGCTTGCTTGCCTGTGTCATCTATGTAGTTCTGGATCTCGACGTGGTGGCCGGCCAGGCGGAAGAGCCGCCCGACGACATCGCCCAAGATGGCGTTGCGCGCGTGGCCGATATGCCACTCTTTGTTCGGGTTAACAGAGGTATGCTCGATCAGCACGCGCAGCGGCCGGTCTATGTCCGGTGCGCCGTAACGCGCGCCCTGCGACTGGATGCGCTGCAGCACATGCCGTGCCCATGCGCGATCGTTCAGGTAAAAGTTGACGTACCCGGCGCCGGCCACCTCGGCGCGCTCGATCAGGGGCTGCGCGCCCACGTCGAGACGTGCGATGATCTCCTGTGCCAGTTGGCGGGGGGGACGCTGTAGCGCCTTGGCCAGCACAAATGCCACATTGCTGGAGAGGTCGCCAAACTGGCGACGTGGTGGCACGCTCAGCGTGGCCTCCGTAGGATAGAGAACATCGGGGGGCAGAGCGCTCTTCAGCAGTGCCAAGCACGCCTGCTCGAAATCCCGAAAGGGATCAGACGACATCTTCTAGACCTCCACATGCGAACTCGCTCGTTCATTATACCGCTGCGCGGCGTGGCTCACAAAAGACACACCAATCGCTAGATCACCAGCATCGTCAAGACGCCCAGGCTCAGGATCAGTAGCACGCCATAGCCCACCGTAGCGCGCAGCACTCGTCCTTCCTGTCCGGCCAGACCACAGGTGCTCGCCCCGACGATCACCTTAGCGGGGGCTAACACACTGCCAATCGCCGCGCCGGCTGTCTGCGCCGCCAGCACAATCAGTACGTCGCTGCCGATCAGCTCTGCTGTGTTCCTCTGCAATTGGCCAAAGATGACGTTCGAGTTGGTGTTACTGCCGGTCATGAAAGCGCCCAGCGCGCCGACAAAGGGGGCAAAGAAGGGGTAGGCGCGTCCCATCGTCTCGCTGATCCCTTGTGCCAAGGCAAAGGTCATGCCAACGCTGGACATGAGCATGGCAAAGCCGACCATGGTAACGATGCCAAGACTGGAAGCAATCGAACCGCTCAACGTGCGGCTCACGATCCTCTTGGCTGCGCCCGCGGCGTAGAAGCCCTGGCGTCGGTAGAAGAGGTATGACAGAAGAGACGTGTAAAGGAGCAACGCGCCAGGGTGGCCAAAGATGCTGATGTTGCGCCCATTCTCCGCCGGCTGCACCCAACCCAAGGCGGTTCGCATCTCCGGGAATGCAACTTGGATCTGTACCCGATCCAACCATGCTGTCAGCGTCGGCCACATCTCGGGCAAGAGCACGATGATGATCAGTAACAGGTATGGAGCTGCTGCCCAGAGCACGCTCATCCCATGATGACTGGCTTCTACCGCTCCAGATGGCGAGGTGAGCCGAGCTTCGCCGCGCTGCAGCGCAGGGAGGCGTGTCAATAGCCCGCCCACAACCAGCCCTACTGTTCCCGCCAGAAAGGCCGACAAGTTCCAAAGCCCGGCGGTCGCCACGACATACTGGGTCACGCTCATCGCCGTGCCGATTACCAGGATCGGTATCGCGCCGCGCCACACGCTGCGAAATCCGCCATATACATGCACCATGGCCGCGCCGGCGGCAAAGCAAAGGATGCCCAGGTAGGTCGCCGCCCAGGGCGCGAGTGCCTCACCCGAAAGCCCCGTTGCTGCCATCAGTGCCTGATGCGATGATCCCATGCTGCCCAAGCTCACTGACCACGTATGCCCGAGCAGTGTCCCTACCACCGCCACTGAGGGATCGAATCCCGCGGCCATGAGCAGCGGCGCGGCCACTGCGACCGGCACGCCAAAACCTCCGGCGCCCTGCAAGAACGAGCTGAACACCCAACCCAACAGCAGAAACTGCATGGTGCGATCCTGCGTCAGCCGGGAAAAGCTTAGCCCGATCACTTCGACCGCGCCTGCTTCCGCCACGACGCTATAGAGGAGCAGCGCCATCCAGATAATATAGAGCACATAAAAGCTGAGCAGGATCCCTTTGACCTGTGAAAAGGCGACGAGTCGGGCATCGGCCCCGAAGAAGAGGACCGCCGCCGCCAGCGCCGTCAGCCACCCCGCAGCGCCGGCCTTCGCTGCGCCCCAGCGCAAGCCCACCATCAGCAGCAGCACAACGGCGATGGGCGAAAACGCCAGTAGCCAGGTTACCAGGTTGACGGAGAACACGTTCACCTCACGATGGTGGGATGAGCCAGTCGGCAGACCGGGCTATTATAGCATGGTCGGCGCCAGCGGTCAACGAGCGTGCGTGCGCCTCGCTGCGTGCCCGCCAACTTCATTTGAGCCCTCCCCGAAAGTGGAGTAGAATGAACATCGTTTTGTGCGGTGTTTGCCAGTAGATTACATGGTCGGAGGGTTTATGCATTATCACCCCGAGGCATTGGTGCGAGAGCTTTCGGCCAGGGCGATGCAGTTTCGCATTCAGGTGCTGGAGATGATCTACCGGGCACAGACGGGACATCTGGGCGGCGCGTTCTCCTGTGCCGAGATCGTGACCTCCCTCTACTTTCATCATCTGTGTCTTGACCCGGCGCGGCCCGCTTGGCCAGAGCGCGATCGCTTCCTCTTCTCCAAGGGCCATGCCTGCGCCATGCTCTATACGGCGCTGGCAGAGCGTGGCTTTTTGCCTGTAGATGAGCTGGCTACCTTTCGCCAGCTCGATAGCCGCCTGCAAGGTCACCCGGAACGCGGCAAGCTGCCGGGTATCGAGATCTGCGCCGGCCCGCTGGGGCACGGCGTGGCCATCGGCGTGGGCATGGCGCTGGCGTGCAAGGTTGGCGGCGGCAAGCCCTCATCACTCACCGCGCCATCGGCGCGCGCCTCCTGTGGCCGCGTCTATGTGCTGCTGGGCGATGGGGAAATCAACGCTGGAGTCGTCTGGGAGGGCGCGCTGATCGCCAGCAAATACCGTCTAGGCAACCTGACGGCGATTCTCGACTATAACGGCATTCAGCAGACCGGCGCCACCGCCGATGTGCTGCCCACACATCCTATCGCCGACAAGTGGGCCTCCTTTGGCTGGCACGTGCAGGAGATAGATGGCCACAACGTGCGCGATGTTTTGGAAGCGTTGGATCGCGCCGATGAGGTGCACGCGCAGCCCAGTCTGATCTTGGCCCGCACGACCAAGGGGAAGGGAGTCAGCTTCATGGAGTACGACCACCGCTGGCACGGTCAGCCACCGGACGAGGCGCATTACCGGGCGGCGCGGACAGAGCTGGAGGAGGCGCTGGCGAGATGGCAAGCATGATCTCAATGCGCAAGGCATACGGCGAGGCGCTGGTGGAGCTGGGGCGACGCAACCGTGACGTCGTCGTGCTCAGCGCCGACGTGTCCAACTCAGATTATTCCTATATGTTCGCGGAGGCATTTCCGGACCGCTTTATCAATGTCGGCATCGCCGAGCAAGCGCTGGTAGATGTCGCGGTGGGCCTGGCATATTCGGGCAAGATACCGTTTGCGAACACTTTTGCCTTTCTCTTTGCCACGCGCGCGTTGGAGATGGTGCGCACGCACTTGTGCTATGGAGGGGCGAACGTCAAGCTCATGGGCGCATACGCGGGCCTCTCTGACTCGTTTGATGGCCCGACACACCACAGCGTTACTGACATCGCCATCATGCGGTCGCTGCCCAATATGACGGTCGTTGTGCCCAGCGATCCGGTGGCGCTGGCCAAGCTGCTGCCGCAGGTCGCGGCATGGCCGGGGCCCATCTTCTTCCGGTTGAACCGCAACGAGGTGCCGGTGCTTTTCGATGACACATACACGCCCCAGATTGGCCGCGCCATGACATTGCGCGCGGGAGATGACATAACGCTGATCGCCGCCGGCATGCTGGTCAGCCGCTGCCTGGACGCCGCGGAGGTG
>JAIOAV010000118.1 GCA_019873665.1 Chloroflexota bacterium | reverse complement strand
CCCCCCGGCACCGTACTGGCGATCCGCTCCAGCTCATCGGTGGACACCACCGCCTGATCCATCAGCACCGGCGAGCTCTCCCGGATGATATCCACGCCGATGCGGGCGATGACGACGGCGATCACCAGCGCCAGGATCGGGTCGGCGATGGGGAAGCCGAGGCGCACGGCGATCAGCCCGCCGATGACCGAGAGCGAGACAAAGATGTCGGCTCGCGTGTGCATTGCGTCGGCGATCAGGAAATCGCTCCCCAGCCGGCGCCCCTTGCGCATCTCGTACCACACCACGGTCAGGTGGATGACGATGCTGAACACGAGCGCCGCAAAGCTCCAGATATTCACCTCAGTCTCGATCAAGGCGGGATTGCGCAGCCGCTCCACGGCGCTCTTGATCAATTCCCATGTGGTGAGAAAGAGCAGCCCAGCCACGATCAGCGAGGCCAGCGTCTCCGCCTTGCGGTGGCCATAAGGGTGCTCTGCGTCCGCGGGCTGCGCCGCAACGCGAATGCCGATCAAACCGATGACGTTCGATGCCGAGTCGAACACCGAATCCACGCCATCGGCGATCAGGCTCAGCGAGCCGGTCAGGAAGCCGACCACCAGCTTGGCCATTGTCGCCGCGATATTCAGCAACATGGTGATCCACAGCACCTTGCGAATCTCGCGAAATGTATCCATCTTTGCCTCCAAGACCGTATCCCATAAAGAAGACGAGGGCGCGAGTCCGGGACACGAGCCCTCGTATAGCAGCACAATCATATGATTACACATATTGTAGGGCCATTCCCCCTCGCTGTCAAACCGCGTACCGCGAAGAAAGGCTGATCGCCCTCTTTGGCGAATTCGCACACTGATGATATACTGTTCTTGTCCCTTAACTGTCACGCAGTATCAGAGCGGGGGAAGGAGAGTCCCATGCGAGATCTGTACATCGCCTGTGGTCAGTTTGCCACCGAGGCGGGCGCCAAGAGCCAGAATGTGGCGCGGATGGTCACATACAGCCGCCAGGCCAAAGAGAAGGGGTGTGAGCTTATCCTCTTTCCTGAGCTCATCGTTACCGGCTACCTACCGCCAGACCAAGTGCGGCCGCTGGCCGAGCCGCTGAACGGCCCGACGGTGTTGGCTCTGGCCCGCGCCGCACGAGAGATCGGTATCGCCATCGCCTTTGGCATGGCCGAATCGCACCCACAACGCGAGCTGATCTATAATAGCTTGGTGGTTCTGGATGCCGGCGGCGAGATCGTCGGGCTCTACCGCAAGGTGCACCTGTGGGCCAGCGAGAAGCAGTGGGCAACGCCCGGGAATGTTGTGCCGGTCTTTCACGTCGCCGGGACGGCGTGCAGTGGCTGGATCTGCTACGACACGCGCTTCCCGGAGATCGGGCGGCTGGCGGCACTGCAGGGCGCGGATCTCGCCCTGGTGCCGACGGCGTGGCTCGGTCCTGGGGACGAATGGGAGCTGGCGTTGCGCGCTCGCGCGCTGGACAACAGCATCTTTGTCGCCGGCGCCGACATTATCAGCTACGACCCAGTGCTGCGCTGCTATGGCCGCAGCATGATCGTGGGCCCCAAGGGCAAGGTGCTGGCGCACGCCGAACCGGAGCAGGAAGGCATCATTGACGCCGTGCTCAAGGTAGAGGATCTGTTAGCGCAACGGAAGCGCGTCCCGCTGCTGGCGGACCGGCGGCCCGAGCTATACGAGCCGCTGGCCAGCTAATGCGCAGCCCTCACCAGGCGAGCTTGGCGAAAAGGCCCCGGTGATCCGACGGGTAGATGCCTGCGGCATCTGGCTCGTCGGCTACTACGGCGATTTCTTGCACCCATTCGCCATGCGGCGTCCAAAGATAGTCAATTCGCTGCTTTCCCTCCCAGACGGACCAGGTGAAACCCGGCTCCTCCGGATGCCGAAAAGCCCATGCGTCCACCCAGTCGCCGCGCCGCCCCGCGATCGCCTCTGCGCCGCAGAGGAATCGGATTGGTGTGTCGATCGGGTAGGCGTTAAAGTCGCCGGTAACGGCAAATGGCTCTGGGCCAGCCGTCTCCCGCACAAAGTCATAGACCTCCAAGACCGTGCGCTCCCGAGACGTGGCGCCGAGGGAAAGGTGTGTGGTGAAGAGCCAGAAGGGCCCCTCTTCCGCCAGCAGCCGACATCCCAGCACGATCCGCTGGTGCCTGTCGCGCTCGTCGGCAGGGTCGCGCGAGAGGCGGATGTGCCGCCGATCCACGATCGGCAGCCGGCTCAGGATCGCCAGACCCTCCCAGCGAATCTGTTCGTCCCCTGGCCGGGAGTAGTACATCGCCGGCTGCCACACCTGGGCATAGCCGGATAGCTGTGCGCAGATTTGATCTGCCTGATGACGGCGGTCTGCGGCATAGCTGCTGAGGTATGTTACTTCCTGCAACGCCACCACCTGCGGTTCGTGCTTTTGGATGGCGCGGACAATGCACTTTCGCCGCTCCAGCCATGGCTCGTTATAGTTCCAGATATTCAAGTTAAAGATCGTGACCATGCTCCCTCTCTTGCGGTGATGTGATGTGCTCCGGCTTGGCAGCGCCTTGTGGCGCAGTGCGCCGCGGCGCATTATAGCACAAGCGTCGTCGCATGTCATCCCGCGAGCATGCCAGCGTGTCAACTGGGCCATATTTAGGCCAGGCTCCCGCGGCAGGCCATTTGACAGGAATCGCAAAACAGGCGTAGAATCGGCCCGACGAATGCTAATGCGCTGGTACGTCCGCGAGACGGCACGCCGCTGAAGGAGGAACATGCACGCCCTATTACGCCTTATGCGCTTTGCCAAACCATATCGGCGGAACGCCATCCTGGCACTGGTCATGATGATTTGCATGGTCATCGCCGACATCGCCATCCCGCGCCTGGTGCAGCGGATCGTGGATCAGGGCGTAGGGCGACAGGACATGGCGGTGATCGCAAACACATCCCTGCTGATGATCGGGGTGTCCGTGATCGAGGCTTTCCTGGGCATCGGCAACAGCCTGCTTGCCGTCCGCGTGGCCCGATACCTAGGTGCAGATCTGCGCAGCGCCCTCTTTCGCAAGATCCAGACCCTCTCCTTCGGCAATCTGGATCGCTTCCAGACCGGGCAGCTCATGGTACGGCTCACCAGCGATGTCGTCCACGTGCAGATGCTGGTGCTCATGTTCCTGCGCGTCTTTACCCGCGCGCCGCTGCTGATGGTGGGCAGCATCCTGTCCATGATCATGATTAGCCGCGAGCTGGCGCTGATCATGGCCGTGCTTCTGCCGATTGTCTTTGGACTGATCACCCTCTTTGCCACCAAGGCGCAACCGCTTTTCCTGCGCGTGCAACAACGCCTGGACAAACTGAACACTGTGTTGCAGGAAAACCTGGCTGGCGTGCGTGTCGTGAAAGCCTTTGCCCGGGCCGCGCACGAGAACGCGCGATTTGAGCGAGCGAATGTGGACCTGATGAGCCAGTCAGTGCAAGTTCTGCAACTTCTGTCGCTGTTGATGCCCACCATAACCCTCTTGATCAACCTGGGAACCGTAGCTGTGCTCTGGGTGGGCAGCCGACATGTGCTCACCCGTCCATTCACCGTAGGGCAGTTGATGGCTTTTGTGAACTATATGCTGCAACTGGGGTTCCCTTTCATGATGCTGGGCAACATGATCGGGCAATTCTCAGCGGCAGGAGCCTCGGCCGATCGCATCCAGGAAGTGATGCAGAGCCGGCCGGATGTGCAGGATCGGCCAGAGGCGCGCCCCCTCCCCGAGTTGCTGGGCGGGCCGCCTCGCGGCCGCGTGGCTTTTGAGCACGTTACTTTCAGCTACGATGGCGACAGCCATGAGCCGGTGCTCAAGGATATCAGCCTGGTCGCTGAGCCGGGAGAGACGGTGGCGATACTGGGCGCTACCGGCTCCGGCAAGTCCACCCTGATTCACCTGATCCCCCGTTTCTACGACGTTACAGAGGGGCGCATCACGATAGACGGCGTGGATGTGCGCGATACGACATTGGATTCGCTACGCACGCAGATCGGCATCGCCCTGCAGGAGGCGGTGCTCTTTAGCGGCACGATCCGCGACAACATCCGCTACGGCCGCCCGGAGGCCACGGACGAAGAGGTGGTCGCCGCGGCCAAGGCTGCTCAGGCGCACGAGTTCATCCTGTCGTTGCCAGAGGGTTACGATACCCTCGTGGGACAGCGCGGCGTGAACCTTTCCGGCGGCCAGAAACAAAGGCTGGCGATCGCCCGCGCCCTGCTGGTGCGGCCGCGCGTGCTCATCTTGGACGACAGCACAAGCGCAGTGGATGTGGAAACCGAAGCCAAGCTGGAAGCGGCGCTGCACGAGATGCTGATGACCCGCGCTGCCGGCAATACCACTGTGTTCGTCATCGCGCAACGCGTCAGCACTGTGCTCAACGCCGACAAGATCGTCGTGCTAGACCAGGGGCAGATCGCAGCGGTAGGCAGACACGCGCAACTGCTCGCGACCAGCCCCATCTACCGCGAGATCTACGATTCGCAACTGGGAAATGGAGGCATCAACAATGGCTAGCTCATCCCCCAGCGCACAACCGCCAATGCGGCCGATGACCATGATGGGCGGGGGGCCGGGCCGCATGGGACGCCGGCGCATCGAGAGTGCACGCGACATCAAGGGCACGCTGCGCCGCCTGTTCACCTACCTCTATCCCCACCGCTTTCCGCTGTTGGCCGTCGTCTTCCTGGCGATCACCAGCACGGGGCTGAGCCTGGTCGGACCCTATCTGCTGGGCGTAGCCATTGACCGCTTCACCATGCCGGATCCTTTGCAGGGGCTAATGCCGGTGATCGCGCTAATGGCGGGTGTGTACCTGCTCTCATGGCTGGCGCAGGTGGGCGAGAATGTGCTGATGTTGCGCGTCGCACAAAAGGTGTTACGGCATCTGCGCCAGCAGCTTTTCGAGCATCTGCAGACCCTATCATTGAGCTTCTTTGACCGCAATCCACATGGCGAGCTGATGAGCCGTCTCACGAACGACATAGACATCATCAGCCAGGCCCTGTCGCAGAATGTAACGCAACTGGTCACCAGCCTGTTGACGATGGGTGGCATTCTCGTCATGATGTTTGTGCTCAATGTGTGGCTGGCGCTCGGCTCGCTGCTGGTGTTACCGCTGATGGTGGGAGTGACGGTAGCGGTCGCCAGGCGCACCCGCGAAGGATACCGGCGGCTGCAACTGGAGATCGGTCAGCTCAACGGCGTGATGGAGGAGACGCTCAGTGGGGAGCGCGTCGTGCAAGCCTTCCGCCAGCAAGAGGCCGCGATCGAGCTTTTTGATCGGGTCAACACGATAGTGCGGGATGTGGGCATCCGCGCGCAATCGTTCGCGTTTCTCATCCCGCCGATGATGACAGTGCTAAGCAACCTGGACATCGCCGTCGTGGCCGGACTGGGCGGGTGGCTCACGCTGCGTGGGCTGGCCACCGTGGGCATGATCGCCACCTTTATCACCTATGCGCGGCGCTTTGCGCAGCCACTGCGGCAGCTCTCGGAGCTGTATAACGGCATTCAGTCCGGCATCGCCGGCGCGGAGCGCGTCTTTGAGATCATTGACGAGAAGCCGGAGCTGGTGGATGCGCCAGATGCCATACCATTGGAGGACGTCATCGGCGACGTGCAGTTCGATCACGTCTACTTTGCCTATGTGCCAGGCATACCGGTGCTGAAGGACATCAACTTCCATGCCGCGCCCGGGCAGACCATCGCCTTTGTCGGGCCGACCGGCGCTGGCAAGACGACCATGGTGAACGTCCTGTCCCGTTTCTATGACATTCAGGAGGGAGCGATCCGCATTGATGGCCACGACATCCGCAGCCTGCAGAAGGATACCCTGCGCCGTCAATTGGGCGTCGTGCTGCAGGACACCTTCCTCTTTGCGGACACGGTGATGGAGAACATCCGCTATGGGCGGCTGGACGCGACCGACGAGGAGTGCATCGCCGCAGCCAAGCTGGCGAACGCGGATCAGTTCATCCGTCGTTTGCCGGAGGGCTACCAGACGATGCTTTCCGAACGCGCCAGCAACATCAGTCAGGGCCAGCGGCAGCTGCTCACCATCGCCCGCGCCATCCTAGCGGATCCGGGCATCCTGGTCCTCGACGAGGCGACCAGCAGCGTGGACACGCGCACCGAGCTGCGCATTCAGGAGGCGTTGCTGCGGCTGATGGAAGGCCGCACTAGCTTTGTGATCGCGCACCGTTTGAGCACGGTGCGCCAGGCCGATGAGCTGTTGATCATCAATGAAGGGCAGATCATCGAGCGCGGCACGCACGAGGAACTGCTGGCCAAAAAGGGATTCTACTACAATCTCTACATGAGCCAGTTCAAGGGGAACGTACCGGAGCAAGCGCGTTTGGCTTTGAGCGAACCGGGTGCATAGAAAGCACCCCTGGCGCGATTCGAACGCGCGACCCACTGCTTAGAAGGCAGTTGCTCTGTTCCACTGAGCTACAGGGGCGTGTGCAGCGTATTTTACCGCCAAACCGCCGGCGAGTCAAAATGCTCGGGGTCTCGCACTCCCTAGCCGAACACCTGGCGCATGCGGTCGCAGTAGTATTGCACCAGCTCCCACTTGGCCTCCGGCGGCAGGCGATGATCCGGGCAGGGGATATAGCCACCCAGATCCACTAGCGGGCGCAGGCGTTCGATCTCTGCATCCACCGCGGCGCGGTCACGGCCCAGGACGTGCTTGTTCATGCCGCCCACGCCGCGCAGCTCCGGCCCGTACATCTGGCGCCACGGCGCGATGCTGGCCTCCCATGTGCCCACCTCGATGGGGAACATGGTGTTCACGCCGTTGCGAATCCAGGTGGGAATCAGCGCGTCTATCTTGCCATCGCAATCCAGCGAGACGATGTTCAGGCCGTAACGGTGCAATAGGTCGGTGATCCGCCTATAGTGCGGACCGACCTTTTCATCGAACACGCGTGGGTTGATCAGCGGCCCGTTTTTGAAGCAGATGTCCTCCCAAAAGTGGCCAAAATCAAAGATCGCCCCGGCGAAAAGGATCTCCTCGGCGCAGCGATAGCACAGCTCGCCTACCGCGTCAATGATCTCGGTAAAGAGCTCCTCGTCATCGGCCAGCAAGTACGCGGAGCCAACCATCGTCAGCCAGTTGCGGATGTTGCCATAGAGGCTGCCGCAGTGCAGGCCAATGGGATACTCGCGCCCACTGTCGTCTTTGAGCGCCTCCAGCCGCTGCCAGTTGATCCGCTCTGGCGTATATTGCAGCTTGGGCTTGTATAGCTCCTCCCATGCCGCGCGATCCTTCAGCAGATGATCCACCTGCGGCGGGAAGGAATAGGTCCCTTCCTTGTGGATCTCGATGACGCCATCGCCTGTCAACACCTTACGAAAGCCATCGGGTAGCTCCTCCAGCACCTCGCTCTTGAAGGGCGGAAAGAGGTTGACGTGCGCGCCAAAGGTGGTGTACCAGTTATAGTCAAAGCCCAGGCGGCGGCCGATCTCCAGGTCAATGTCATTCCCATCCCGCCAGCCAACGTTCTCCTCGTGGGTGATGTGCCCTTCTGCCTCCCACTTGTCCAACGTGTCATCCCAGAAGCCAAAGTGCACGATCGGCAGCCGGTCGTAGGGCTGATAGTTCAGCACCGCCATGACCCGTTCGCGATGGTTCATCCTGCGCCCTCCTGTTGATTCGAATCGCCTCCATTATAGCAGGAGCGCACTGGCTGCCAAAACAGACCAAGGCGCGGGCCAAGCGGCGGAGCTTGGCCCGCGCCTTCAGCTCACCGCTCCTACTTGCGGGTGGCGATATAGCGCCCCAGCTTGGCTGCCAAGTTGGTCAGCGGCATCGTCTGCAACCACACCTTGCCGGGACCGCGCAGCGTGGCCAGGAAGAGGCCCTCGCCGGCAAAGAGCACGTTCGTCACGCCCTTGACGGTGGTGATGTCGTAATCCACCGTCGGCTCGTACATGGCCAGGTGCCCGGGGTCCACCTTCAGCATCTGGTTCGCGGCCAGCTCGTACTCGCGGATCTCGCCCGCCAGCTCGACAAAGACGAGGCCCGGGCCGGTGACCTTTTGCAGGATAAAGCCCTCGCCGCCAAAGAGGCCCGCGCCGAGCCGCCGGCGAAAGTGCATCTCCAGCGATACGCTGGTTTGCGCCACCATGAACGCGTCCTTCTGGCAGATCAGGCTCTGGCCGGGGGCCAGCTCCAGCGCCAGCACCTTGCCCGGCGATTCCGGCGTGAAGGTTACCAGGCCGCGCTCGCCCCGGCAGGTGTAGGTGGTCATAAAGAGCGACTCGCCCGCCAGCGCGCGCCCCAGCCCCTTCAGGATGCCACCGCGCGTGTCAGTGTGCATCTCCACGTCGCCCGCCATCCACGCCATACCACCGCTCTCGGTGTATACCGCCTCGCCGCGCGCCAGCTCGATCTCCACCGACTGCATCACCGTGCCATGAATCTTGTATTGCATCTCTGCCTCCTTTGCCGGCTCCTCTGGGCCGCGCCGCGCGGCCCAAAAAAGACTTCCGAAATCGTGCAGATTTCGGAAGTCCGATAACCCGAATCTCGACTGCTATACGCATATCGGGCGGCGCGGTTTCGCCGCCCCCGGGCGCTATGGTCCTCCCACCGCGATCAGCGGCAGATACACGGCGCGTCCCACGATCCGCAGGCTCCACACGTCCGACCAATCCCCCCAGATCACGTCATCCGTCGTCGCCTGCACGCGCCAGTAGAGTGTAGCGTAGGGCAGCGTCGTGGCCGGGGTGTAGCTGGTCTCCGCCACGACCTCGTCAATGATCAGCTCCATCCCGCGCCGGGCCGCCAACAGCTCGCCAAAGCCCGGCCCCTTCGCCACCTGGATGCGATAGTTGAGCGCGCCATCCACCGGCTTCCAGACAAAGGTCGGGCGGCGCTCGCTCTGGCTGCTGCCATTCGGCGGCAGCAGCAGCTCAGGACGCGCCGGCGCGGTGGGCGCCGCAGTCGGCGTCACGGTGGCGGTCTCGGTCGCCGTGGGCGTCTCGGTCACTGTCGGCGTCCCGGTCGCCGTGGTGGTGGGCGTCCCAGTCGCCGTGACGGTGGCTGTCTCAGTCGCTGTAACTGTGGGCGTCCCGGTTGCCGTGATAGTCACCGTTTTTGTCGGCGTGCGCGTCGGCACGGTGTTCGTCCGTGTCGCCGTCCACGTGGCGGTGGGCAGAGTGCCCGTTGCTGTCGGCGTATGCGTGTTCGTCGGCACTGTGGGCGTGGGCGTATGCGTGTTCGTCGGCACCGTGGGCGTCGGCGTATGCGTGTTCGTCGGCACT
>JAIOAV010000117.1 GCA_019873665.1 Chloroflexota bacterium | reverse complement strand
TGATTCAGGCAGGGGGCATTACCTTCATTCGGACATTATATACTGCCTGCCAATGCAGGTCAAGGGGCTTTGTTTCCTATAGTAGCTTGAGAACGCGCGACCAAAGCTGGGAATCCGCTACGCGCCACCCAGGAGGCGACAGAGCAAGATACACTCGGCATTGCCATTGATCCGCTCTAGCGTATCGTAAGCATCATCGAGATCGCGCCCCACCACCACGATGCCGTGCTTCGGCACAAGCACAGCAATGGCGTGCTGCGCCAGCTCCTCCGCCTTAGGCCGGAGCGTGCGCATCACGTGCGCTGCCAACTCGGGCGAATGCGCCGGCGTTTCCGGCACCAGCTCGATCATGCCAAATTTCTGGGTGTCTTCCCAGATAGGCGGGATGGGACGTCCGAGCGTCGCAAACGGCATCACGTAACGCGGATGGGCGTGAATCACCGCTTGCGCGCGAGGCAGATGCTCGTAGATCGCCAGATGCACCCTGATCTCGCGTGAGACGAGGCTTGCCTGCTCCGGGCGTACCTGGCCATCGGCCAGCGCCACAATCTGTTCAGGCGTCAGGCGCCAGCGATACTTGCTTCCCGCGTAGCGTGGCGTCGAATAGATCACACCAAGGCCGCGCACGCTGATATTTCCTCCGGCCGAATCGGTGAGCCGCCGCTCATACATCAGGCGACCCACCTCTACGATCTGCTGGCGAATCTGCTGTTCATCCACGCGCTGCGCGTCCCCCTTGATCATGTATGTTCGGGAACAAGCGAGCCGACATCTCTGCTCTGAAACGAATCCCGGCCACAGCATGAGCGCAACCAACATCTAGCTGCTCTCGGACGAGCGACAATGGGTAAGGCTATGATACTCAACACGATCGCCGATGCTGATTTCCGCTTTATGGTAAATCGTGCTATAATATCAACGCGACTGCCTGCTAAGCGGCAGGAGTTCGGGAAAATAGGATGACAAGAAGGCGCTCAAGTTCGAGAAATCGAAAATCGGCCTCGTCCGGTGGCATCTCGCCGCAGACGCTAATGCGAAGCGGTGGTGTCGCCCTGGTCGCGGTCGCTATCCTGACGCTGTTGAGCCTGATTTCCCTCAGCCGCGGCACCCTCAGCGATCAATGGATCTCGTTGCTGCGCCTGATCTTCGGTTGGGGTGCGTATATCATGCCGGTGGCGCTGGGCGCCCTTGGCGTATGGCTCTTTCTCCACAGCGTGGACAAAGTGAGGGCGCTGGATCGTAGCACCTGGCTCGGCATTGTCCTGCTGCTGTTCACGTTGCTGGGCATTCTACACGCTTTCGCTGCCGAGCCCAAATCGCTGGCAACCAGCGGCCAAGGGGGCGGCCATGTGGGCCTGTACATACGCCAAGCGCTGACGGCCTGGCTGGGTCAACTGGGCATGATGATCGTGCTCGCCACCGGCGTAGTGGTGGCGCTCGTCCTGGTTTTTGACATCCAGACACTTGCCGTCTTGCGTGCCATCAAGGATGCCGGCGTCAAAGCGATCAATGCCTTCCGCAACTGGCGGCGGGAGCAGGCGGCGCTGCCACCGAGCGATGAGAGCCTGCCAGCCAAGCTGTTCAGCCAGATCAAAGAGAAGAGCGAACGGATACGACGTGAGACGCTCAAGCCCAAACCGGCGGCCTCACCTGCGGATGCAAAGATCTTGCAGCCACGCATCATCGGCAGCGGCGAGACCCACTGGCAACTGCCGGTCATCGCCAGCATCCTGGAGGATAGCAAGGAGCAGGATATCAGCCAGGCGGAGATCCGCCACCGCGCCCGCGTGATCGAGGAGACGCTGGCCAGCTTCGGTGTGCCGGGCAAGGTTACTGAGGTGAATCAGGGGCCGACGATCACGCAATTCGGCGTGGAGCCGGGCTACGTAGAACGACGTGATGGCAATGGCCGCGCCAAGGTCAAGGTGAACCAGATCGCAGCACTGGCCAAGGATCTGGAGCTGGCGCTGGCAGCTTCCCCGCTGCGCATCGAGGCGCCGGTGCCGGGGCGTTCTGTCGTGGGAATTGAGGTTCCCAACGCACAGCCCTCGATGGTCTCGCTGCGCGGCGTCATGGAATCGGAAGAGTTCCAGACGCACAAGGGAAATCTCGTGATGGCGCTCGGGCGCGACGTATCTGGCCAGCCGATCGTGGCCGACTTGACGGCGATGCCACACCTTTTGATCGCCGGCGCGACAGGATCCGGCAAGTCGGTGTGCATCAATGCCATTATCGCCTGTCTGCTCTGCAAACACACACCCGACGACCTAAGGTTGATCCTTGTGGACCCCAAGATGGTTGAACTGGTGAACTACAACGGGATCCCACATCTGCTCTCGCCGGTGGTGATCGAAGCACCCAAGGTAGTGGAGACGCTGAAGTGGGCAACCCGGGAGATGGAACGCCGCTATCGGCTTTTCTCTAGAGTTGGGGCGCGCAATATTGAGGTTTATAATCGCCAGTTGGCATCGCAGGGGGAAAAACCGCTTCCCTTTGTGGTGATCGTCATAGACGAGCTGGCTGATATCATGATGGTATCTCCCGACGAAGTGGAGCGTTCGGTCTGTCGAATCGCGCAGATGGCACGTGCTACCGGCATTCACCTCATCATCGCTACGCAGCGGCCATCGGTGGATGTGGTCACCGGCCTTATTAAGGCAAACTTCCCGGCGCGTATCAGTTTTGCTGTCACCTCGTTGGTGGACTCGCGCGTGATTCTCGATGCGCCAGGAGCAGAGCAGCTTCTGGGCAGCGGAGATATGCTCTTTATGGCGCCCGATAGTAGCAAGTTGGTGCGCGCGCAAGGGTGCTGGGTCTCGGATCCCGAGTTGGAGCGCCTAGTACGCTACTGGAAGGGGCTGCAACTGACGCAGCCGGTGCCGGCCAATGCACATCTGGTGCAGCCGCCGTTATGGGAGGAGATGGCCGCGACAGACGAGGCTGATCAGGAGGACGAGCTATTGCAGGAAGCAATCAAGGTTGTCAGCGAGCAGAAGCGAGCGTCCGTCTCCCTGCTACAGCGCCGCCTGCGCATCGGCTACTCACGAGCATCGCGCTTGATTGATCTTATGGAGCAAGAGGGGATTGTGGGGCCTTCTCCCGGTGGCAGCCGTCCCCGCGATGTACTGGTCGGCACATCGGACACGCACCGCCACGCGGCCTAGACAGGATGTACCAGAATGACGTTTGTCGTTCCGGGCGTCGGTTGAAGGATGGGATGTGTTCTTGTTAGAGTGTATGGTCAGTTTTGACAGTCAATAACAGCTCAGGAGCGCAAATGATGAGGAATTCGCAGAAACTTTTGATGGGTTTTCTTCTTGCCTTCATCCTTCTTACAGGATGCCAGGCAGCACAGGAGCAGGCAACGCCGACGCCGATCCCGACGCCGATCGTTGCCGAGAAGCCCACGTACACCGTCCAGCGGGGTACTGTGGAGCGCTATATGAATTTCAACGCGCGTGTCTCGCCCGTGCAAGAAGTAGAGCTCTACTTCCGCATGAACGGCTTTGTCAAAACGGTCTATAAAGAGCGCAACGACTCTGTCATGGAGGGCGAGATCATCGCCGATCTGGAGATGGAGACTTTGCTGAACTCCCTGGCGCAGGCACAGGTTAGCCTGGAGCAGGCCCAGCTCAACTTGGAGGCAGCCAAGCAGGAAAACGAGCGGCAGTTAGCCCAGTCGGCGATCAACCTGGAGATGAAGGAACTGCGGCTGCAGAAGGCGAAAGAGCAGAATCCACACATCAATGTCGTCATCGCCAAGGCGCGCCTCGAGGAGGCTCAAGCTGCCGTGCAACTGGCGCAGGCGAACTATGACAAGATAGCTTGGCAACCCGGAGCTGAGGCGACCGGCGCGGCGCGTGCCCTGCAGTCGGCGACGATCGCTCTGGAGATCGCCAAGGCGAACTATGATAGTGCGGTGCAGGCCGAGGAAGCGTACAAATATGATATCGCGCTTCTGGAGAAGGAACTGGAACTCGCCAGGCTTCAGCATAGCTGGCTAGAAAAGGGCGTGGACGAGAACAAGGTCAAGGCAGTGCAGCAAGCCGAGCTGAACGTGCAACGCCTGCAGGACCAGATCGCCACTGGGCAGCTCGTCTCGCCTATCAATGGTGTGCTGACGAACATCTCGATCATCAAGGGTCGCCAGGTTGAGGCGTTCAAACCGGTAGCTGTCGTCGCAAACCGCGAGGATGTGCACATCACCGCGCAGCTTTCAGATAGCGAGATGACCGAGCTAAAGGAGGGAATGCCGGTTACCGTCACCCTACCCACCCTTGGCATACAGGCCAGTGGCAAGATCACAAAGCTCCCATACCCGTTTGGAACCGGTGGAACGCAGAGCAAGTTGGAGCGGTCGGATCCATATACATATATTGAGCTAGATGATGAATCCATCAAGCTCTCGGCAGGCGATTCGGTGAGGGTGAGCATTCTTCTAGAGCGGTCTGAGAATACGCTGTTCCTTCCTCCGGCGGCAGTGCGCACCTTCGAGGGCCGCAACTTTGTCGTCGTGCAGGATGAAGGCCGGCAACGCCGTATTGACATCAAGGTCGGCGTCAAAGGCGAAGATCGCATCGAGATACTGGAAGGAATAGACGAAGGGCAGGTCGTCATCAGCCAGTAATGTGGCTGTGGCGGCCTGTTCAAGGCCGAACATGGGGCAGGCTCCCCAGTGATGCCCAGAGGCTTTTGGCCCGAGGCGCCATAGTGATGGTCGGCGCGGGCCGCGCAGATGAAAGCACGGGGAGCCAGCCCACATGGATCCTCCGGCCAATAATGGCGGGGGCATGAAGGAGAGAGATTTTGGAGAATAACAACGGTCCGCTGGTCGTATGCGATAACCTGGTCAAGATCTACAAGGTCGGCGACCTGGAGGTAGTCGCGTTGCAGGGGCTGGACCTGACGATCCAGCGTGGCGAACTCATGGCCATCGTCGGCTCATCCGGTTCCGGCAAGAGCACGCTGCTGAATATCCTGGGCGGCCTGGACCGCCCTTCGGCAGGCAAGGTCTGGGTAGATGGACAGGACCTGCTCAAGCTCTCCGACGCGGCGCTGAATCGTTACCGCCGGGAGAAGGTAGGGTTTGTCTGGCAACAGACCGGCCGCAACCTGATCCCTTACTTGACGGCGCAGGAGAACGTCGAGCTGCCGATGATCATTGCCGGCCGGAACTGGCGCGAGCGTCGGCGCTGGACGACTGAACTGCTCGAGGCGGTGGAGATGGCCGATCGCCGTCACCACAAGCTGGCGCAGCTCTCTGGTGGCCAACAGCAGCGTGTCGCCATCGCGGTGGCGCTGGCAAATCGCCCGATCCTCTTGCTGGCAGACGAGCCCACGGGCGAAGTGGACTCGACCACGGCAGAGACGATCTTTGCTGCCTTTCGCCGGCTGAACGAGGCTTTCGGCTTGACCACCATCATCGTTACGCATGATAGCCGTATCGCCACGCAGGTGAACCGAGTGGTGGCCATTCGCGACGGCAAGACAAGCACGGAGACAGTGCGCCAGGTTCAGCAGCTAGAGCGGGTGATGGCCGGCGAGAGCGGCAGCGACACGACAGATGAGCCTGCGCAAACAGAAAATGGCGAGAATATCTGCTATCGCGAATATGTGGTTCTGGATGCGGCCGGACGCCTGCAGATCCCCCGCGAGTATCGCGAGCTGCTCGATATCGGCGACCGCGTCGAACTGGACTGCCTGGAAGATGGCATCCTGATCAAGCCGGTCGAAGGACGAGGCCTGGAGCAAGATAATACTTCTGTGTCGCATGACCGCGCCAGTCTGTATGGTGCCGTCAGTAGCGAAACTCCAACCCCGAAGGGCTTTGTTGGTCGCTTGCGTCAGGTGCTGAGCCGGCGGCGCTCCGGATAGCAGGCAAGGGACGATGTACGTCACCTTGGCGGCAGACTACTGAGAACGGATACAGGAAATGACAGAACAACAAGCAAATCACGACCCGATCATCATCGTGGAAGGCGTGACCCGTATCTATCAAGTCGGCAGCAACCAAGTGCACGCGTTGCGCGGCGTGGACATGGTGGTGCCCCGTAGCATCTTTGCGGCGGTGAAGGGGCGTTCCGGCTCTGGCAAGACGACTCTGCTGAATATCATCGGCGGGCTAGACCGCGCGACTGCGGGCAAGGTGATCCTGGATGGCCGCCCGTTGGACAACCTGTCGGAGCGCCAGATGACCCTAATGCGTCGCCACATGATCGGTTTCGTCTTTCAGTCCTTTGCTTTGCTGCCCACCTTTTCGGCTTTTGAGAATATCGAGCTACCGCTGCGCATCGCTGGTGTCCCGCGACGCGAGCGTGTCGAACGCGTGCGACGCGCATTAAGCGTGGTCGGCCTGAGCCGCTGGGCCAATCATCGGCCACATGAGCTCTCCGGCGGCCAGCAGCAACGCGTGGCTATCGCCAGGGCGCTGGCGAACCGACCCGCACTGATTCTGGCAGACGAGCCCACCGGCGAGCTGGACAGCGTGACCGGCCGCGAGATCCTGGCGCTCTTCCGCCACATCGTCGAGGAAGAGGGCGTGACAGTGCTGATGGTGACGCACGATCCCAAGGTCGAAGAGTTCGCACATCGCATCTACGAGATGGTTGATGGACGGATTGACAGGGTGCGCGATACGGCGGTAACGCCCTTTGCGCTGCAACAGCCGATGGCTGTTTAACCCCAACGCCATACCTTCCCTTTGATGAGGTGAGCCTGTGCTATTCTTCGAACAGGAAATCCTTGAGCAGCCAGATGTCCTGACGCGTCTTCTCCAGCGACAGACCGGAAATGTCCAGCGCATTGCCGCGGCGATTCGCCAACGCGATATCCAGCACGTGGTGATCGCCGCACGCGGTACCTCCGACAACGCGGCTACTTATGGTCGCTATGTGCTGGAGAGCCACTGCGGCGTCGTGGTCTCGCTGGCAGCGCCCTCCTTGTTCACCCTCTATCGGCGGCCGCCGCGCCTGGACAGTGCGCTCGTCATCGGTGTGTCGCAATCTGGCCAGGGGCAGGACATCATCGAGGTGATCAGCGAGGCAAAGCGCCAGGGAGCCGCGACATTGGCCATCACTAACTTTGGCGACTCGCCACTGGCCGCCGTTGCGGATCATGTCATCACCCTCGAGGCGGGGGTAGAATGCGCGGTGGCAGCGACCAAGACATATACGGCGCAGTTGATGGCGTTTGCGCTCTTGGCCACCGCGTGGGAGGCAGATGACGAGCACCTTGGCCTCCTGCAGCACGTGCCGGATATGGTGGGCGAGGCGCTTGGCCTCAAAGATACCATTCGACAGGCGGTGGAGCGATACCGCTATATGGAGCACGGCGTCGTGCTGGGCCGCGGCTATAACTATGCCACCGCCTTTGAGATCGCGCTCAAGCTCAAGGAGACCTCCTACCTGGTGATCGAGCCGTACTCGACAGCCGACTTTCGCCATGGGCCGATCGCCATGGCCGAAGAGGGCTTCCCCGCGTTCCTCATCGGCCCGACCGGGGCGGTTTTTGATGACGTGCTCGCGGCGGGAAATGAGCTGATCGCCAAGGGCGCTGAGGTGATCGCCTTCTCGGATCAGGACGAGCTACTTGCGCTGGCCCGTGTGCCCTTGCGCATGCCCGCCCCACTGCCGGAATGGCTTTCGCCGATGCCTTATGTCGTGCCCGGCCAGCTTTTCGCCTTGTATCTGGCGCTGACGCGCGGTTACAACCCCGACCAGCCGCGTGGCCTATCCAAGGTTACGGTGACTCGCTAGCGCCGCACAGCGGCGAACTCGCCGGCAGGCATACTGTGTGTCTATCTGGCGAGGCGATGCCAGACGACGACGCGAAAAGGCCCCCGACACTTGTCAGGGGCCTTCTGTTGCCTAACTGTCTAGCTTGCGGTTAGCATAGCCCACCCACTCCAGCCGCCCCTCGGTGAGCATCCCATAGTTATAGTAGTAGATCCCCCGCGCGCCCTCTTTCTGGCAGGCGAGCGCCTGCGCCGCCAGGTTGTCGGCAGAGAGCGCCGTCGGATGACCGACGCTGAGGCCGGCATCGAAGGGGGCATTGCGGCTCAGCATTTTGGTCCACGCCAGATCAGCAGCGATTTGCTGTGGATCGCTATGATAGGTGAGCGGCAAGAGTGCATCGCAGGCATCCGCCAGGCGGCGCAGCGACATCCCCTCCCGCCAGGCGCGCGCCACCGGCTGTCCAAACGCCGCGGGCATCACCACAAGGAGCGAACCAAAGCGAGACGCAATCTCCCAAAGCTCCTTGATCAGGGTCGTGGTCGCCTCGGCGCGCATTTGCAGGTAGGCGTAAAGCTCGGGCGACTCGAATATCAACGCGGGGAGATCCGCCATGATAAAGGCACAGGGGAGCGCGCCCCGTTCTTGCGACAGGAAGGCCTCACTCCAACACGCCACCTGCGCCCGTACCGCTTCCCCATCCACGCCCATCTCGGCAGCCCGCCGCAGGCAAGCCGGGCAAAAGCAAAGGAAGGAGAGCGCCAATTCCGTCTCGCCGATAGTGGCAGGGAATTTCTCGTGGTGCACCCAGTGCAACATGCCCAGGAAGGCTGCCGTCTCCAGCAGGATGCGCTGCGGGCGGAATTGATCGCAGACGTCGCGGATCAGGCCGCGGAGATAGGCGCGTGCGCCAGGAGCGCTGGGGCAGAGGATGTATTCGTAGGGGTCGCCAAAGCAGTTGCGCATCACCAGTTCGGGGTGAGCGCTGCCAAGGGTCGAATTGTGCAGTCCCACCGTCCAGAGGCCGAAATCCATCCCGTGCGCCTCACACCAGTCGCGCGTCCGCGCCAAGACGTGCGCTTCGGCCACGCGCGGCTCCGCCACCGGCAGCGGCGCTCCCGCCTCATAGTTCTCAGCGCGCGGCTGGAAGGCCACCGCCGCCCCGGGCCGCATGTAGATCTTGCTGGCAAGGCGGGGGCGAAAGATGCGCCCACTATGGTAGCTCGAGGTCAGCGCAATGGCGTTGCACGCACACCGCTCGCGCATCGTTTGTAGAGCCGTCTCGATCCCTTCATCTTGCAGATCCCACGGATAAGCGAAGAAACCCTTGCGCATGGATGCCATCCTTTCCCGCTGTCAGTCTTGGTACTTGACGTCTTCCCGCTTGATCAGCTCCAGTGGCGGGTTCGCCCGGTACGCCATCCACTCCGGGCACGGCGTCCACGCTCCCTCACGCCACGCCAATACAGTGATGCGGTCAGCCTCAAAGGACCAGACACCTCGCGCCACCGCCGCGCGCAGAAAGCCGACCTCCTCCGGGGCAAAGCCCATCAGGCAAGCGCCCACATGGTCCACGGCGAACGGATTGCGCCCGGCGAGCACCAGCCCCAGCGGCACGTTCTTGCCGCGATGAAAGCCGGTCCCATCGCGCGCCACGATTCCCTCGATCACGTGCCAGGCGGGGCGCATTGCCAGCGCCAGATCCACTAGCTTGTGGTAGAAGCGCGGCGCTTCATCCACTACCCTCAAGTCAAGCCCCACGCCATCATCGCCATCATAGCGAGGATAGAGAGTGC
>JAIOAV010000116.1:9273-9604 GCA_019873665.1 Chloroflexota bacterium | reverse complement strand
ATCCATCCGCACAAGGTGGAAGTGCAGACGGCGTAGCGGATGTACGACAGCAGCGGCAAGGGCATCACGTGAAGACGTGAGGCCCTTGTTGTGTGCGACTCGGCTTCCCGCAGGCCCATGCCCTCACCGCCAGCCTGTCGGCTGGCGGTGAGGGCGTCACGACAGGTCAGAGGCCCTCACCCTGCCCTCTCCCAGCGGGAGAGGGTGCCAGCCGACAGGCTGGCAGGTGAGGGCGGCGCGACGGGAGGCCCTCACCCTGCCCTCTCCCGAGGGGAGAGGGTGATCGGCCGCAGGCTGGCGGGTGAGGGTGCGGGCGCGACGGGAGAGCCTC
>JAIOAV010000116.1:0-9263 GCA_019873665.1 Chloroflexota bacterium | reverse complement strand
CGACGGGCGGCCGGCTGGCGGCGCGGGCGCGGCGGGAGGCGGGAGGCCCTCACCCTGCCCTCTCCCGAGGGGAGAGGGTGCCAGCCGACAGGCTGGCGAGTGAGGGCGGCGCGACAGCGGTTGTCGCTTTCAGTGCCGGGGACTCTTCTCGCGGTGATGAGCAGGGGTTTGACCTGAGCGGCAATCGCCACTATACTGAGCCTGCAACCCGACACAATGCAGTGCAGAGGAGGAAACCATGGAGGATTATGAAAAGCTAGGGGTGTTCTACCTAGGTCGCCAATACGATCTCAAGGGCAAGCAGCTTCTGGAACCACTGTTGCTCTACGACTCCAAGGATCTGGTAACGCACGCCGTCATCGTGGGCATGACGGGCAGTGGCAAGACTGGCCTCGGCGTGGACCTGATCGAGGAGGCGGCCATTGACGGTGTGCCGGTGATCGCCATTGACCCCAAGGGCGACTTGGGGAATCTGCTCCTCACTTTCCCGCAACTTTCGCGGGAGGATTTCGCGCCGTGGGTGAATCTGGACGAGGCGCGCAAGAAAGGGCTCACGCCGGGCGAGTATGCGGAGCAGCAGGCCGCTACATGGCGCAAAGGGCTCGCCAGTTGGGGGCAGGATGGGATGCGCATCCAGCGCCTGCGCGACTCGGCGGAATTCGCCATCTACACACCCGGCAGCAGCGCCGGCCTGCCCGTCTCGATCCTCAAGTCGTTTGCCGCGCCCGGTCCGGAGATCCTGGACGACAGCGACCTGCTGCGCGAGCGCGTCAGCACGACGGTAACCAGCCTGCTGGGCCTGCTGGGCATCACCGCCGATCCGATCCAGAGCCGCGAGCACATCCTGCTCTCCAATCTGGTGGACGCGGCGTGGCGGCAGGGCCAGGATCTCGACCTCGCGCGGTTGATTCAGCAGGTGCAGAACCCGCCCATGACCAAAGTGGGCGTGCTCGATCTGGAGTCGTTCTACCCGTCGAAGGATCGCTTCGGCCTGATGATGGCGCTGAACAACCTGCTCGCCTCGCCCGGGTTTGGCGCGTGGCTGGAGGGCACACCACTCGACATTGACCAGATCCTCTACACGCCGCAGGGCAAGCCGCGCGTGGCGATCTTTTCCATCGCGCACCTGGGCGACGCGGAGCGCATGTTCTTTGTTTCGCTCCTGCTGAACCAGATCCTTGGCTGGATGCGGTCGCAGCCCGGCACCACCAGTCTGCGCGCGCTGGTCTATATGGACGAGATCTATGGCTACTTTCCGCCGGTGAGCAATCCGCCCGCCAAGCAGCCGCTGCTCACGCTGCTGAAGCAGGCGCGCGCCTTTGGCGTGGGCATCGTGCTCGCCACCCAGAACCCGGTGGACCTGGATTACAAGGGGCTGGCCAACACCGGCACCTGGTTCATCGGCCGATTGCAGACCGAGCGCGACAAGGCGCGGCTGCTGGACGGCCTGGAGGGAGCGTCGGCCAGCGGCGGCGCGCAGTTCGACCGCCACAGCATGGATCAGATACTCTCCGGCCTGACCAGCCGCGTCTTTTTGATGAACAACGTCCACGAGGACGCGCCGGTGTTGTTCCAGACCCGCTGGGCCATGTCGTATCTGGCCGGCCCGCTGACCCGCGACCAGATCAAGACGCTGATGGCGGGCTACAAGGCGACACAGCCAGTGCCGGCAGCGGAAGCGGCGGGACATGTGGCCGCCGCGCCGGGCGTCCGGCCGGTCGCCGCTGCGCCTGGCGTCCAGCCTGTGGCGGCAACGCCCGTCAGCGCGGCCCCCGCCGCGCCTGCCGCGCATCCGCCGGTGCTCGGCACCGATGTAACGCAGTACTATTTGCCGGTGCGCGGGCGCATCCCGGCGGGCGGAAGCGTGCTCTATCGCCCGCACCTGCTCGGCGCGGCGCGGGTGCATATCACCAACGCCAAGGCCGGATTGGATCTCACGCGGGATGTAGTGGCCATGACGCCGATCACCGACGGGCCGATCCCCGTGGACTGGGAGCGCGGCGAGATGACGGAGCTGGCGCTGGACGATCTGCTCAGGACGCCAGAGGCGCCGGCTCAGTACGCGGCGCTGGCGCCCGAGGCCACCCAGAGCAGGAACTATGCCGCGTGGAACCGCGCCTTTGTTACCTGGCTCTACCAGAACTATCGCGTCAGCGTGTGGCGCTCCCCCAGCACCGGCCTCTATTCCGAGCCGGGGGAAACGGAGCGCGCCTTCCGCCTGCGGCTGCACCAGAGTGCGCGCGAGGATCGCGATATGGCGCTGGAAAAGCTGCGGCAAAAGTACGCGCCGCGCATCAACACGCTCCAGGAGCGGCTGCGTCGCGCCCAGCAGGCGGTGGAGAAACAAAAGGCGCAGGCCACGTCGCAAAAGACGCAGACGGCGATCTCCTTTGGCGCGACACTGCTCACGGCGCTGACCGGCCGCAAGCTGGTGAGCGGCTCCACGCTGGGCCGCGCCACCACCGCGGCGCGCGGCGTCACCCGCGCCGCGCAGGAGCAGCAGGATGTGGCGCAGGCGCAACAGACGGTGGACGCCATCCAGGAGCAACTGGCGCAGCTCGAGGAGGAGTTCAAGGCGCAAACCGCCCAGCTCCAGGCGCGACTCGACCCGCTGAACGAGCCGCTGGAGACGGTGGAGATCAGGCCGAAGCGCACCGACATCACTGTGCAGTTGGTGAGCCTGGTGTGGGCGCCGCATACGATAGACCGTAACGGAATCGCCACGCCGGTCTGGGCATAGCGCGCCATCACCATACGACGAGAGGCGATCGGCGGCGCGGCTCGCCATGACAGCGCCACATGTCATGGCGAGGGCAAAGCCCGAAGCAATCTCCAAGCGGCCATTCAGGGAGATCGCTTCGCCGCAGGCATCTCACCATGACACGGGTCGGCCTTTCGGCGCGCATGTGAATCCTGCCGCGCTGGCAACCAGCCACAAACGGACGAGGAGGTTTCCGTATGCGTGATCTACCCCCTGTGCGCAGGATAGATGTAACCTTTGGCAATCTCACCTTCGCGGCGACGGCCACCATCGCATTTGCCTACGCGGGCGGCGGCGAGGTGATGCCGGGTCGGCATATCACCGTGCAGGCGGGACGGCGCGGCACGTGGACCATCGCCTTTACGCCCCGAGAGGCGCTGCCGGCGGGCAGCCAGGTCATCCTGCAAAAGATCGAGAACGAGTTTCGCTTTGCCTGGCGACACCAGGACTACTGGCCGGATGCGCGCGATTATGTAACGGTGGAGGATGGGCAGGGGAATGCCCTCCCTTTTGTCAGCGATACGGTGCTGAAGAGCAAGGTCGCGGCGCTGGTAACGCTGCCGCGAGACATGGCAGCGGGGGAGCAGATCATCGTCCGCCTGGGCGACCAGCGGCAAGGTGGACCGGGCAGCGTCGTGTGGCCTGCCCGTTACGAGCGGGCGCACATCGAGGTCGGCGTCAAGCTGCCGGGCGACGAGGTGTTCCGCCGCGCGCCGGAGGCGCTGCTGGCAGTGCAGGTCGTGCCCTGCCCGCCGGTCAAGCGCTACCACCTCTTCGCGCCGTCGGTGGTGGAGCCGGGGCAGCCCTTCCGCGTCGTCGCGCTGCCGATGGACATCAACGGCAATGCCATGCCGCCAGGCGAGGATGTGGTGATCCTCGGCCCGGAAGGCCCCACGCGCGGCAGGCTGAACGACATGGACAGCATCCACGCGCAAGTCGTCCTAGCCCAACCGGAGCTGACGCGCCTGCGCCTGACAGACGAGACGAACAGCCTCAGCGCCGTCTCGAACCCGATCCGCGTGTCGCGGGATCCCGATTACCACCTCTACTGGGGCGAGTTCCACTGGCACGGCTACGATGCAGTGGAGATCAACGTCTTGAACCCGGATACGCACCCCGACAAGGCGTTCCGCTACGGCCGCGACGTTACACGGCTGGATTTCGCCGGCGTCGGCTCGCATATCTTTCGCCACGCGCCGCATGCCGTGCACGAGTGGTGGGAGCTATACCGCGCAGCGGCGCTCAAGTATGACGAGGAGGGGCACTATATCCCCTTCATGGGATGCGAGTGGCGCGACCGGGAGCTGGAGGGCGGCGACCGCAACATCATCTGGCGGGACCTGGACGCGCCTGCGCCGGACCCAACATGGAAGATAGACCGCCTGTACGAGATGTTTCGTGGCCAGCCGGTGATGATGACGCCGCACGTCGGCGGGGCCATCGCCATGCCGTACAAGCATGACCCGCAGGTAGAGACATTGTGCGAGGTGACATCCGGCCACGGCAACTTTGAGTGGTTCGCGCAGGCTTATCTGAGCAAGGGGTATCGCGTGGGCCTGATCGGCGGGTCAGACGGGCATCGCGGCACGCCGGGCCACCCGCGCATGGTGAGCATGGAGGGCGGGCGCTTTGTCAGCGTGCTGCGGCTGCGCGACGCCGGCTGGTATGGCGGCCCGCTCCTCGCCGTCTATGCGCGAAACCTGGATCGCGCCTCCCTCTGGGAAGCGTTCCGCGCGCGGCGCACGTATGCCTCCACCGGCGCGCGCGCCCTCGTGGAGTTCCGCGCCAACGGCGCGCCGATGGGCAGCGAGATCAGCGCCGACAGGAATGTCGAAATCGAGGTCATGGTGGAGGGCACAGCGCCCATCGAGCGCGTGGACCTCATCCGCGACCAGTCGCGGCGCGAGCGCTGGGAGGGCAATGGGCGGTACCTGCTTGCCACGCTGGTGGATCGGCCGCCGGACGGCGTGCACTACTATTACCTGCGCATCGAGCAGACGGATGGTGAGCTCCTCTGGTCCTCGCCGATATGGGTGCGCTCCCGCTGCGGCGGCGCGGACATGGAATTGCCTGCTTGGAATGCGCCGGAGGAGATTGACCTCGCCGCCATCGGCGACAACGCGGCCAGCCGGTATCTGGACGACGTGTGGCACTATTTGCGGACGGAGGAAAAGGCAGAGGCGTTCTCGCAGCTCACGCCGTTCAAGATCGTGCACTCGCCCATGGGAGATTACGCCGTCTTCCTCGGCTATATGGCGGGCCGCCGCATCCGCATCCACTGGTTCTATGAGTTCGAGATGCCGCGCATCCGGCTGGAGATCGGCTGGGTGCAATACGGACAGGAGCGCATCCTGGGCGCGCCATGGGCGAAACCATTGTTCGCTAACCAGGATCACATGGGCTAGATCACCTCTCACAGGCAGGAGGGCCAACGATAACAAGATGATCAGCTACGCCAACAAGAGCCGGCGCGCCGTGAATTACCTGAAGACCATCTACTTTGACCACCCGGAGTGGATCCCGGTCAACGTCAGCATCATGCCGGCGACGTGGATGCGTTACCGCGAGGCGGTGGAGGAGATCGTGCTGGCGCACCCGCGCCTCTTTCCTGGGTACGTCAAGGGGAGCCGCGATTTCGACGCCTCCGGTGGCAACCCGCTCTACGAGGAGGGGGATCACACCGACTGCTGGGGCGTCGTCTGGCGCAACATCGCGCGCGGGCTGGATAGCTATGTGGCGGTGCACCCGCTGGCGGACTGGAGCGCGTTCGACACGTGGACGCCGCCGGACCCGTTGCGCGAGAACAGCTTTGAGCGGCGCGACTGGGCGCTGGTGGCGCGGCAACTGCAAGAGGCCAAGGCGCGCGGCGATATCGCCACCGGCGGCGGCTTGCAGCACGGCTTTATGTGGATGCGCCTCTTTTACCTGCGCGGCTTTGAGAACCTGATGATGGATATGGCCACGCGCGACCCGCGGCTGGATCGGCTGATCCGCATCGTTACCGACTATAACGTGGCGGTGATCCAGCAATATCTGGCGCTGGGCGCGGAGCTGATCTCCGTGGGCGATGATCTCGGCTTCCAGAAGGCGCTGCCCATCAGCCCCGCCATGTGGCGCGAGTACCTCAAGCCCAGCTACGAGGCGATGTTCGGCCCCTGCCGCGACCGCGACGTGCCGGTGTATCTGCACAGCGACGGCCACATGCTGGAGATCATCCCGGACCTGATCGAGAGCGGCATCCGCGTCATCAACCCGCAAATCCGCGCCAACGGGCTGGCCGGCTTGCAGGAGTGGGCCAGGGGGAAGGTGGCGATCCACATTGACCTGGACCGGCAGCTTTTCCCCTTTGCCACGCCCGCCCAGATCACCGATCACATCCACGAGATCGTGGAGGGGCTGGCGCTGCCGGAGGGCGGCCTGATGGTGCACGCCGAGTGCGAGCCGGATGTGCCGCTGGCGAACATCGAGGCGATCTGCGCCACGCTGGAGGACGTGTGCCACCCGCCGCACCCGGACGAGCTTTAGAGGAGCGGCAAGCTTTCTGCCACAATCGCTGACGCATCACCCTCACCCGCCAGCCCGCGGCTGGCACCCTCTCCCAGCGGGAGAGGGCAGGGGGAGGGCATCACCCTCTCCCCACGGGAGAGGGCGGGGTGAGGGCCTCCCGTCACACACACCCTCACCCGCCGACCTATCGGTCGGCACCCTCTCCCCACGGGAGAGGGCAGGGAGAGGGCAGGGTGAGGGCACACCGCTTCGCCGCCCCCGCGATTTGACATCCCTCGCCCCCTTGTGGTATGATAAAGACAGATCTCCCCGCCCCTGCGCCATCAGGGGCGCCCCCATACGGCTGTTGGGCGCGACACGCTGGGGGGCTAACAGCCAATAGCGCTCCTCGTGCCCGACAGGGAGGGTCCCGCCCCGGCCCGGTTCCTGTCCACTCTCTATGAGAGGTGAGATGAACATGAACAGCCAAAAGCTCTGGCGGCACATGGTTTACTGGGCTTTGGCAAGCCTGCTTCTCCTGCTGCTGATCTCCGCCGTGCTGCTTCATCCCGGGCGGATCACCGCCACCGGCGCCGCCGGCCCTGCCGCGCCAGGGGGGGGCGCGCAGCTTCAGGCCGCGATCCTGGACCCGGTGGCCGACACGTGGCTAGATGCCGACTATGCCAATGGCATCTACAAGGACGGCCTGCCCATCTATACCCAGTGGTTTCTGGCGTGCAAGGTTCCCAACACCAAGCGGCCCCTGCTCAAGTTCGACCTCTCCTCCATCCCGGCAGGCTCGCTCATCATCGAGGCGCGTCTCTCGCTGCACACCAACTGGTATGTCAGCGTCGCGGGCCGCCACCTGACCGTCAACGTCTATGCGCTCAAACGCAACTGGGTGGAGAGCGAGGCGAACTGGCGCTACGCCACCTCGGTGGTGCGCTGGAACGCGGACGGAGCGGAAAGCTCTGCCGACCGGGAGACGACCCCGTCGGCAGTCGCCATCGTGAACAACACCAACACATGGTTCAATTGGGATGTTACGACACTGGTGAGTCGCTGGGTGAACAACCAGATCCCGAACTATGGCATGATCCTCATCGCGCCCGAGATGTCCACCGAGTACCGGTTCGATTCCCGCGATAACCCGAACACCGCGCTCTGGCCGGAATTGTGGGTCAACTATCTGGCGCCCACCGCCACGCCGACTCCCACCGTGACGGCGACCCGCACGCATACCGCCACGGCGACGCCAACCCATACGTCCACCGCCACCGGCACCGCGACCGCCACCCACACACAGACGTCCACCGTGACGGCGACATGGACGCACACGATGGTGGCGACGCCCACGCACACCGCCAGCGCCACCCCCACCGGCACCCTGACGCCACCGGCGACGGCCACCGCCACCGGCACGCCGCTGGCCATCGTCGCCGGCGCCGTCGCGCTGCAGGGGCGACCCGCGCCGCCGCACCCATCGTGGGTGCTGCCGCTGGAGGTGCAGGTGAGCGGCCTGGGCACGTATCACCTGAACAGCGATCAGGAGGGGCATTTCGAGCTGCCGGTCCCGCCATATCAGTTCTACGACATCCGCGTCAAGGGGCTCAACACGTTGAGCGCGCTGGCCAGCGGCCGCTGGGTGGGCGCCGGCGTCACATCCATCGGCTTTGGCACGTTGCCGACCGGCGACTGCAGCGGCGACGACGCCGTAGACATCACCGACTTTTCCGTCTTTCGCTCCGTCTTTGGCCTGAACGCGCCGCATGCGGATTTCAACGGGGACGGCGTGGTGGATATCTTTGACTTTTCCCTCTTTCGCATGAACTTTGGCCGCTCCGGCCCTGTCATCGTGAGCACACCGTAGAGAAGCAAACAGAGGTTAAGCCACCGGCCCCTGTCATTGCGAGCCGCACCGCGAGAGCTGTCATTGCGAGCCGCACCGCGAGGGCCGTCATTGCGAGCCGCGTTGCGGCGAAGCAATCCCCTGGCAACGTGAGCTGGGGATTGCTTCGGTCGCTCCGCTCCCTCGCAATGACATGTGGCAGGGGTGGTGCCACGCCCCGTCTTGCATTTGTTGGCTCGGCACCGAAAACAGATCACTGTTACGGCAGAGGATGAACCATGAGATGTTTGATCACAGGGGGCGCGGGCTTTGTCGGCTCCGCGCTGGCAAACCGGCTGGTGGACATGGGCCATCAGGTGCGCGTGCTGGATGACCTCAGCGGCGGCGATCAAAGCCGGCTGGACCCGCGCGTGGTCTTTACGCGCGGCGACACACGTGACATCCCCAAGCTATGGACGCTGCTGCGCGGCGTGGATTGCGTCTATCACCTCGCCGCGCGCGTCTATGTGGAAGAATCCATCGCCTACCCGGTGGACTACAACGACGTGAACGTCGGCGGCACGGTGAGCCTGCTGACGGCGGTGCGCGATGCCCGCGTCAAGCGGCTGATCCTCGCCTCGTCGGGCGCGGCGTATGGCGCGCAGGCGGAGCAGCCGATCAAAGAGAGCGCGCCGCTCCACCCCGATAGCCCCTATGCCGTCAGCAAGATGGCCGCCGAGGGATACGTCCGGGCGCTGGGCAGGCTCTATGGCATCGAGACCGTCATCCTGCGCATCTTTAACGTCTATGGCCCCGGCCAGCCGCTACCCCCCTCGCACCCGCCGGTCATCCCCAAGCTGCTGCAACAGGCGCTCACGGGCGGCTCCGTCGTCATCTACGGGCAGGGGACGCAGACCCGCGACTTTGTCTACATTGCCGACGCGGTGCAGGCGCTGGCGGCGGCGGGTCTGACCCAGGACATCCACGGCCTGATCGCCAACGTGGGCAGCGGGCAGGAGGTCAGCATCAACCAGTTGGTGGACGCCATCGAGGCGGCAACGGGCAAGAAGGCGTACCGGCTCTACAGCAACGCCGAGTCGGGCGGCGTGCGGCGGCTGGTGGCCGACATCACGCTGGCGCGGCAAAAGCTCGGCTTCAAGCCCCAGTACGATCTGGCGAAAGGGCTGC
>JAIOAV010000115.1 GCA_019873665.1 Chloroflexota bacterium | reverse complement strand
GGCGGTGGAGCGACTGCTGGCGGGCGGGCTGATGCACCGCCTGACCGAGGCGGCCAGTGTGATGGGGCTGATGGTGGTGGCAGGGCTTGCGGCGCGACTGGTGAACGTCTCGCTGGTCGCCAACGTCGTCGTGGGTCAGCAGACGGTGCACCTGCAGACCGATGTGCTGGACAAGATACTCAAGGGGTTGCTGCCGCTGACCCTCACGCTGGTCATCTGGTGGCTGCTCTCGCGGGGCCGCTCGCCGCTGCTGATCATCGGCCTCATCTTTGTGCTGGGGATGGACGGCGTGTTGTTGGATTGGCTCGGCTGGGCGCCGACGACAGTGAGCTGGCAGCGCTTGCTGGCGCCGCCGCTGACGCTGGCGCTCTGGTGGCTGCTGCTTTCGCCCAAGACGCAGCGCAACCTGATCTGGGCGGCGATTGTGCTGGTCGCCAACTATGCGCTGCTCATCGCCTGGGGGCGGCTGGACCTGTCGGTGCTCGTGGGGACGGTAGTGCTCCTCTGGTCTGCGTCTCAGTGGTACCGGCACCCGTCCGAGATCATGTAGATGACAAAAAGCGCCTCCCATCCGCCGGATGGGAGGCGCTTGCGTCGCCTCTCTACACCGGATACTCGTACCAGTCCAGCAGGCCGGCGGGCGTGGCGGCGCCGGCAAAGAGGATGATGGACGTGTACGAGTCGGCAAAGGGCCGCCCGTTTCCCTCCCCCTCGACGACCGCGCCGCCGGTATCGGCGTGCTTGGTGCCGACAAAGGGCGTCTCATCGGCGCGCCGGACGAACTCGTAGAACTGCCGCGCCGCGATCCGCAGGTACTTTTCGTCGCCGCTGAAGCGGTAGGCGTGCGCCAGGCACTCGAAAGAGTGCACCGTTGGCGCGATCCGTCGCAGCGAGGGCAGCTCCTTGTAGTAAAAGATGCCGCCCGGCGCCAGGCAGTGCGCGATCAGGTCATCGCAGACGGCGACGATCAGGTCCTTCACCCGCTGATCCTCCTCCAGCAACAGGTAGCGCGCCAGCGAGTTCATCGTCAACGCGATCATGAAAACGACACGCGGCATGCTATGGCTGGTGTAAGGCGCGAGCATCCCGCCGTATAGCTCCTCCCAGCTCAAGAAGAGGTCCACCAGGCGGCGCGACTCGGCGCGAAAGCGCTCCTCGCCGGTCGCCAGCGCCATCGCCACCATGGCGCGCAGCGCCCAGCCGCCCTCGCGCACGGCGCTCTCGCCGGGACGGCTCAAACGCGGTTGCGCCATGTGCCGCATGATGTTCTCCGCTACAGCATACGCCGCTTCCAGCCCCTCTTTCCGCCCCGTGAGATAGTAATAGTCCAGCAGCCCCTCCACCCACTCGTGCGATGGCGTCACGCCGCCGGTAACGTGATAGGCAGTGTGGATCTTGATGCCGCCATGGTAGAGCGGATTCGGCGAATAGTGGCAGATGTCCACATCCAGCCAGTGGCGCGCCGAGACGAGGCAGGAGTCCAAGACGCGGCGCTGGCCGGTGAGCGCGTAAAAGAGCGCGCAGGCATGGGCGCGGTCATACTCGTTGTTCACCCACACCGTCTCGCCGCGCCCCCGCCCCTGCCGCGTATAACCGGCATCAGGCGCGTCGCCAAAGTGGAACATGCCCATTGCCTTGGGGCGCTGGTCATGCCTCACCGACAGGAAAGTGAGAAGCCGATCCGGCACGCGCTCGGGGAAGAAATCCATGCCCCACGGGTTGTTCTCGCGATACCAGCTCGCTGGCAGCGCCGGATGATCGGGGAGCTGGAACTGCAGGGAGCGCGCGCTGAGCGCTTGCAGGTCCGCGTCCGGGGCGTGAAAGTGAAGCTGCAGGCGGTGCATCTTGGCCATCCCCTGGATCACGCGCGCGGGCGGCGCGTCCGGTGGGTAGAGGTACGCGGTCAGCCGCTCCGGCGCGACGCGCAGCGCCTTGGGGAAGTTCTGGTGCGCTTGATAAAGCGACAACATCAGCCCGCTGGTCGTGTCGCGCCAGTCGGCCCAGAAATCGCCGTAGAAGGAGTCAATGTAATGCTCATTGGACTGGTACAGAAGCGTCTCGGTGTCAATCGCCAGCTCCAGCGGCGCGGTGCCTTCCTGGATGCGTGTCTGGTAGTACCCTTCGCCCAGCGCCAGTGTCGGCCTGCCCTGTGGCTGCGGGGTCGCGGCCAGTTGTATCTCCTGCAGCGTGATCTCCGGCTCTGCCTCGGCGTGGATGAACTGGTGCTCCACCTCGATGTAGGGCTTGCCCGCGTATGCGGTGATGCGCCCCACGAAATCGAGATACGGTTCACCATTGGCGCGCCGGTGCTTGCCCTTGACGATGATCGAGACGCAGAGCGGTCCGGCATCCTCGGTCTCCAGCGAGACATCCCCCAGCGCAGAGCCGAGCAACTCGCTCTCACCGTCGCGCTGGAGGCGCAGGGCAAAGCCGCTGAAAGGCCTCTCGCCCCAGATCGCTTTGCCTTCTAGACGGACGTTGATAATGGGCCAGAACCCCGCACGCGGCACGTCAAATGCCAGCGGCCCGGTATCTACGTGAAGCCCTTGCAGCGTCTCGTGCACGGTAACCCGCGCGTCCGGCGTGACGACGGCGGGCGCGTCGGCGATCTCGAATGCCAGCGTTTTGCTGCGGTTGCCGGGAAGGTCCGGCTGCAGGTGGACGAAAAGCCACTTGATGGATCCGTCCGGCCACGTGGCGAGGACGCGCGTCTGCAGCGGCAGCGCGCGGTCGCCATCGCGCACGACCAGCCGCTGTGGGTCGCGCAGCCGCCCCTGGGCAAAGGGGATGCTCACATAGACCGGTTCACTGGCGCGGTCATATTTAGAGATCTTTTCGAAATAGAGGGTGCTCATGCCTTCCTCCTTCCGGTTGTGGCGTGCCAGAGGAGTATATTGCGGCGGCGAGCGGTGTCAAGTGGCGGCAGCACTCGACCCGGCGGGGCGCGCAGATGATTGCGATCTATCTCTTGACGCACGGGCGGCGCGGCGCTATACTGAGAATAGAGGTGGAATCGTCAATGCATGGCAAGGAGGCCGACATGAAGACCCAAACCAGATTCGTGGCTGTAGTGCTCTGTTTGGCGATGCTCGTCGCACTGCCCGGGCCGATGCTCGCGGCCCCGCCGCTCCCTGCCGCCGTGCCAGACCGCTTTGACTTTGACGACGGCACGCTGCAGGGCTGGACGGTGACGGGAGCCTACGACGAGGAGGGGGATGGCCCTTTCTCGTCGGCGTTCTTCTGGCAGTGGTGGGATCACAGCAACTATCCCAACCTGGGAAACGACTGGATCGGCGACAACAAGGGATCGCTGATGCTGGCGGCGTTGGCCGGGCATGGCATCAGCAATCCGGGCGCCACATGGTGGATCATGCGGCTGCATTCCCCGGACCTCAGCACGTCGGCCATCTGGCAGCGCGCCATAGGCTATACTATCGAACTGGGAGATCAGTTGTCGGTAACCGGTTCTCTGTATGCCAATCTCTATGTACGTGTATATGACACCGACCAGGCGAGAGACCGGTACTTTTATAGCGGCACTGCCGCGCCGCTCGCGCATGGCACTTGGAACCATCTGGAGTTCGACTGGTCTGGCATCGCAACCTTTCCCGCGCACTATGTGGTGAGGGAGGTCTTTGTCAACATCTGGGGGCGCATGACCGACCTGATCGAAGGCGGCGCGTATCTGGACAATGTGGTGCCCCTGGCGCCCGCGCCGGTCGCCGCGCCGACCGATCTGGCTGTGTACCAGCTACCCGATCAGTTGCATCTCACCTGGCGGGACAATGCCACGGACGAGACCGGCTACCGGATCGAGTTTCGGGAGTATCCGGCGCCGTTTCCGGTGCTGTGGCAGGAACTGGCAGTGCTCGATCGGAATACCATCTCTTTTCAGATGGACGGGCCGCAGACCAACCACACCTACGAGTTTCGCGTGGCGGCGCAGCGCGGGGCAGAATTGTCGGAATGGTCGAATGTCGTCTCGCTGACGGTGCGCCTTCTGCTGGAATGGCTGCACATAGACGCGCCAAATGGCGGCGAGGTGTGGACATTCGGCAGCGTGCAGGCGATCCGCTGGCGGAACGGCAGTTTCAACGCGCCGACGCAAGTTACGATCCACTACTCGCTGGATGGCGGGAACACGTGGATGACGCCGCCGATCGCGGCGAATATTGCCAATAGCGGCACATACAACTGGACGATCCCCAACAAGCCGTCCGAGCGATGCATCGTGCGGGTGGCGGATGCCGCGGACGGGTTGCCATATGATCTCAGCAACCATGTCTTTGCCATCCGCGCGGGCACGGTTGAGCCGACGGCCACCGCCACCCGCACGGCAACGCCGACTAGCACGCGCACGCTCACCGCGACAGCTACCGCCACGCGCACGACAACGCCAACCACCCCCACCGGAACGGCCACGCCGCCAGATGTATTCATCCACCTGCCGCTGGTGATCAAGCAACCGTGGACGGACTGACCGGGCAGCGCGACGCGAGCCGCATCGCTACGCTGTGATGGCGACGCGCCTGACGATCTGGCCCGCACGGTCGCGGCGCAGCCAGAGCGCCCGCCCACGGAAGGTGGTGCTGCCCCAGCTCATCTGCTGCGGGCCGGCCAGCGACAGCGCAAAGGTGTCGGTGAACTCGCCATGGCGCACCTGCAGCGCTGTTACCGTGGCGGCATCCTCCGCCTGCACGGTGAGCGGCGTCACGGCGGGGATCGCTATCTCGCCGGGCCGCTGCGGGTAGAGCACATCCGTCAGCACCAGCGGCAGCCGCGCGTTGAGGGCATAGGTGGCGTCGTGCGATGGACACTTTTTGTACAGTGCCGTCCAGCCGATCACCGGATCAGTGCGCCCCGTCTCTACGCGCAGCAGCAGGCGCGGGTCCGGCAGCGGGATGATGGCGATATTGGCCATGCCGGCGTCGGTGGTGCGCACGATGTTGTCCGGCGTCGTCTCATAGGTCCCGGCATAGACCCCGGCCTCATTGGGCGCGGCGATGATCGGCGCGAGGTGCCAGACCTGCTCCACCTGGTGCACGCCACTACCGAGCACCAGGTCGCTGAGGACTGCATATTCTCCCTTGACGTAAAAGATCGCGCGCGTATGTTGCAGCGACTTGTCGAGGGAGGTGAGGTCTGCCTCTCGCCCCTGTAGGCCGGGCGTGCGCGTCGCGTATCCCTCTCTGAACCATCCCTGGCAAAAGTCGGCATCCGCACCTGGGATCCAAATGGTATCGGGATCGGGGCGCGGTTCGGGCTGCATCAGCAGGCGGCGGTTCTGGCCCTTGCCGTCTATGATGACGCTCTGGTGGCCGCGGCTGCCGCGCCAGTATGGCTCGAACTCATCCTGCTTGTACTGGTAGATGCTGGGGTCAATGATGAGGGTGCGACCGTAGGCATGCAGCATAAGGCTCAGCTTGTCCTCGTGCTGGTGCCCGGAGCCATAGTAACCGGCATCGAACACGAGATAGACCGCGTCCGGGTCCCAGCTATCGCGCATGACATAATATCCAGCATACGGGAAGGCGAAGCTGGTTACCGGCGGCGGTGCACCCTCCGCTCGCTGCGTCGCCACCCAGCGCAAGTCGACGCGATCCGGGAAGAGCTTGGCGGCGAGCTTGGCGTGCTCCACGCACGAAATGATTGAGGGGCTGCAGTCGTTCAGCCAGGGGAGGGTGAGGTTCGGCATCGCCAGGTAGACGTACAGATCCATCATGCGCTCGAATTCGTCCTCATAGGTCGGTGTGAGCGTGTGGCTGAGCAACTTGCTCAGCTCATACACGTTACCGATGCCACGCACCGGGAAGGAGTGATATGCTGTGGAGCCTTCCGACTGAAAGCCATCCGGCAGGAAGCATTCGCGGTTTATCCACTCCATGCGACGGATGCCGCATTGCAAAAAGCGCTCCGATTCCTTGAACTCGGGGAAGAGGAGGCCGGTCACGAGCAGGCCGCCGGTCTCCACCTGGAACCAGTTGTTCGCGCTGGCCGCCTGGTGCGCCAGAAGGTAGCGGCCGTGTTCCAGGTACGACTTGCACATGTCGAACAGGAAGCCATCGCGAAAGATCGGCTCGCGCGCGGCGATCAGCAGGACGGTCGGCCACTGCTGGCCAGAACGAGCGCCCACCTCCAACGTGCGCCACTGCAACAGCGGTTGCCAGCGGTTGGGTAGCGGTGCTGACTCGTACCAGGAGCGCAACAGGCGCACTAGGTGGTGCAGGTACTTGGCGTCACCTGTCTGGCGGTATGCCTGCGCCAGCATGACCATGTGCACGTGTCCGTTGATGGACACGTTGCTCTCGAGGTCATCAAAGAGGATCGTCGTCCAATCCACGACGGGGCCATAGTCGTGGCGGACGTGCATGTGCGCGCGGAGGACGAGGATGTTCTGGCAGATCTCCTCCACTTCATTTCGGCTCTCTGGCTCATTCATGTCCACCATGCTGCCGCGGTCGCGCAAATAGTCGTCCGCCAGCGCGGTCAGGCGGCCCACGTACTCCAGATATGCCGTCTTGGCCGCTTCCTGCTCGCCGCGCGCCAGCGCTGTGCGCACCCCCTCCAGTTCCGGCGTCTCCAGGTTCAGCGCATCCCAGAATGAGTCCGGCTCGCCCGCGGCAGGTCGCGGCAGGCGCAAATGGGCATGCGCCGCGACGCGCAGCGGCCGCCCCGCGATCGGCTCGTAATATTCGGCCCACTCGGGAATCAGCGCGGTGCCATCCGCCACCGCCCAGTCTCCCACGGTCTCGACCACTTTCTTCAGGAATGGCCCGTATTGGGGGTGATCTAACACGCGAAACGCGCCCAGCCCGGCGGTGCCGCGCCACAGGCGCGCGGCAGCAGCCAGTCCCGGCTCCTGCAGGCGTTGTGGCGTCGGGTCCAACATGCTCAACAGGCGGCATTCGCCCACCAGCCGCCAGTCGGCGGCAACGGCGAAGTGGCGCAGCGCGAATCCGGCCAGCGTCAGCAGCGTGGCGCTGGCGTACTTGGCGGTAATGTCGCGCGTTACGTTAAAGCAGTACAGGTATTCGGCGTGCTCGTAGATGGCGCGCGCCAGTGTCTCGGCGTCGGCGTCGCTCATCGTCGCGGCATGTGCTGCCAGCGCCAGCAGCATCTGCATGGCGCGCCCGGCGGCAGCGCCGATCTCCCATGGCGAGCCCTTCTCAGCGGGTGGGAGGTACGGCGTTGGGTTGGCTTGCGCCCAGGCGACCAACGCCGCCGGCGAGGCGGGGGCCGCCGCATCGGGCAGTGCGGCCAACAGCGGCGCGAGCGCTGAAAGGCGCGCCCCTTGACCGCGCTGCATGTCCGCCACAGTAGCCTGCAACTCGGCGCGAGAGGGGGTAAAGTACGCTTCCGATTTGATCACGTCTCCTCCTTGGCCCTCACAGCATGGGTGGCAACGGCTCTCCATGCCAGAACTGGCTGGCGTAAAGAAAGCGGTAGATGTCGTGATAGTAGAGGTGCGGTCTCTCTTTCTGCGGCAGCGTATCCAGAAAGTCGCTCTCGATCTGCTCCGCCTCCTCCGCTGCCACACCCCATGGCGCTTGATAGTCATAGTAGAAGGGCATATCGCGGTCGTAGGGATGCGTGATCCGCGACACACCATATGCCTCTGGATGCGCCGCCACAGCCGAATGGCGCTCCAGCAGGAATGTGCCGGTGCACACCGAATGGATGTGCGCGGCGTTCTCGCGGAAAAAGCGGATCGTCTCCTCGGCCTCCTGGCGCGTCTCGCCAGGAAAGCCAAAGAAGAAGAAGGTGTGATTCCAGATTCCTGCCGCAGCGCCCTCCCGTAGCACGCGCCGCGCCACATCCAGATCGATCCCCTTGTGCATCCGCGCCAGCACCGTCGGCGATCCCGACTCCAACCCGTACATCAGCATGCGACAGCCGGCGCGTGCTATCTGCTGCAATGTCGCCGCGTCCAGGCTCGGCTCGAAGCGGGCGGCCCCTGTCCAATGCACATGGAGGTCGCCCTCCAGCAGTCGTCGCGAGAGCAGCTTGAGGATGCGCGGCGAGACCGCCTCGTCCGAGAAGAAAAAGTGGCGTACGCTCCAGCGCTCCGCCAGGGCGCGTATCTCGGCGTACACCTTATCCGCCTGCTTTTCCTCATACCGGGCCGACTCGCCGTAGCCGACGTTGCAGAAGGCGCAGCGGTGCCAGTAGCAGCCGCGCGACGCCGAGATCGGCAGCACCGTCGCGGGTACAAGGTAGCGGCGCAGCGGTAGGCCCTGGAAATCAGGCAGCGGCAACTCGTTCACCGGCTCTGGCGCGGCGACCTCGTTGACCACGATGCGGCTGCCTTCGCGGTAGATGAGGTTAGGCACATCACGGAGCTTGCCATCACCGGCCAGGGCACTGGTCAGGCGGTGTAATGGCACCTCTCCAGCGTAGAGAACGATGCTATCCACAAACGGGAACAGCGACAGCTTTTCCGGCCAGAGATCGCGCCAGCACGTCATCATCTTGCCGCCCAGCGTGATGTGCGCGCGAACGCCGGCTTCTTTGAGCAGATGGGCGAGGGTAAACGCGGCGATGACCTGGCGATCCGATGTTACCGAGATGCCGATGAGGTCAGGTTGGTCGCGCGCGATCTGCGGCACGACGAGGCGCGCGAAATAGTCATAGAAGAGATTATACTCACGAGTGCGCGCTGCGGCGAGGATCGCGCCAGAGGCATCCACTGGAAAGGGGGAATCATAGCCTGTCAGGTGCAACGTAGCGGGATGGTATGGCACAGAGGCTAGACGTAGCCCGTCAGTTACCGTGAGCAACGCCTGTAAGCCAGCAGCCACTTCATAGAAGCGGCTGCTGCGGATAATAGCTTTCGCCTGCTCGATCCGCCCCGGCACATCGCGCCCCTCGGATAGCGCCCACGAGCATTCCTGCGCTGCGGCTGCGGATCGCGCATGATCCTTCTCCTGCGCTCTTGCCTCCCGCTGGAGCTGGCGTACGACCGCTGTGAGATAATGTCTGGACAGCACCTCGTCATACAGCTCGAGGTTCAGATCTCGCTGCGTAACCTCGATCCCCTCGCCCCGCAGATAGGCGGTAAGCGAAGGGAGCGCCAGGTGTGGCATCAGCGGGTGCCAGCACGGCGGAAAGAGCAACAGCGCTTTCATTGCACCAAAAGTTCGATCGAGATCCTCTCAATGGCATAGAACAGGACATAAGCGATGACTGTGCCGCCGAGGAGGATGCCAAACCGCCGGAGCAACTTGCCCTCGGTCGCGCCCTCGCGCAGATAGTTCTCCTCTACCAGGATCACGATCAGCGCGATGAGTCCCAGGATGAACAGGCCAAATCTGTCGATGGCGCCAATGATCCAGCGGTTGAGGGTGACCAGGCGGAAGAATGCCGTGATCGCCTCTCGCGCTTGCATCATGACGTACAGGCTCAGCGCTGCCAGTCCAAGCCACAGGATGTAAACCAGGATTGTCTGTCCCGCGCTACGCCAAAAACTGGAACGTTTCTCCACCACTCAGTATATTCTCCTCTGGTAATTATACTCTGCCCAGGTCGCGGCTCATGCCCTTGGTCTGTTCGACGACGCCGGCGAGGGAGAGTTCCTCGGCGCGGTGGCAGGAGACGAAGTGATCGGGGCGCACCTCGCGCAGGTGGGGG
>JAIOAV010000114.1 GCA_019873665.1 Chloroflexota bacterium | reverse complement strand
TTTGACGTGATCGTTACCGGCAACATGTTCGGGGACATTCTGACGGATGAGGCTTCCATGCTGGCGGGTTCCATGGGCCTGCTTCCCTCTGCCTCGCTTGGCTCCGGCACGCTCGGCCTGTACGAGCCAATCCACGGCTCGGCGCCGAAATACGCGGGGCTGGATGTGGCCAACCCGATCGCCACCATCCTCAGCGGGGCCATGCTCCTACGCCACTCCCTCGGCCTGGAGCGCGAAGCGCAAGCGGTGGAGGAAGCGGTCCACAGAGTGCTGCGCGAAGGTTATCGCACCCGCGACATCAACGAAGGGGATAAAACGCTGGTCGGCACGAAAAAGATGGGCGACCTGATCCGCGAGCGAATCGCGGGATAGATGCCATAGCCGGCGACAACGGGGCGGAGGATCAACTCCACCCCGTTTCTGCTTTAGGAGATCACCTCACCGATGACCAGGGCATTATCCGGGATGGTCGCCTCCCGTAACACCACCGCATCCTTGATCGTTACGCCTGTGCCGATGCGGCAGTTGCGCTCGATATAGACCCGGGGGCCGATGACGCAGTTCGGCCCGATCACAGTGCCCTCCTCGATGCGCAGCGGCGTGATCAACTGCGTGCCGGGGCCGACGCTGTAAGGCGCAAGCTGTGGGCGATCCAGCCCGCTCATCAAGTAATGACGGTTGATCGCCAGCAAATCCTCTGGGCCGGTGAGCTGCAGGCGGCTCTCGATAAAGATGCCGCGCACCCCACCCTCGCGCTCGATCAGCATCTGGATACCGTCTTGAAGTTCGTATTCACCCCGCTTGGAGAGCTGAATCTCGGGCAAAAAGTCAATGAGGCGGTGCGAGAATACATAGAGCGGCAGGCTGGCGATATTCGTCGGCGCTTCTTCCGGACGCGGCTTTTCGATGATCCGGGTTACCTCGATCTGTGCACCGTTCTCCCTGACCTCGACAATGCCGGTCTTGCCCAATTGCGACTCTGGAATGCGCATCAGGGTGAGGGCGCCGTTTGCCGGCGAGCCATAGTTGAAACACGCGAGGAGTGCGCCCACATGCTCGGCGTTGACCAGGTTATCACAGGCGGACAGGACAAACGACTCGCGGATGAACGGGGCGGCACAGCGCAGCGCGTCCGCCATGCCGCGTCGTTCGGTCTGCACCGCAAACTGAAACCGGACCGGCAGCAGGCATTCATGCTCGAAATAGCGGCGGATTTCGTGGTCATCCTCGCTGACGACCATGATGAAATCGTTCACCCCATGTACATAGATGGACTCGATCACGCGCTCCACGATCGGCCGGCCGAGCACAGGCAACATCGCCTTGGATCGCTTGGTCGTGATCGGATGCAGCCGTGAACCCTTCCCCGCGGCCAAAATGACACCCTGCAAAGCATTACCCTCCTCCGCGCTCAATATCCCTTCCCACCGCAGCGAGCGCCATCCCTGACCAGATGGCCACAGTATATAGCAGGGGATTGAAGGATGTCAAATGCCACGAACGCGACGGGCCTGGACCCGCGTTGTATGCTTGACCCGACACCAGATTCCCGTATACTTGTGGAAAAGAAGTGGAGCAACCCGCTTTGTCGTTGCGAGCGACCGAGGGGAGCGAAGCAATCCCCTGCTGACGAGAGGAGGTTGCTTCGGACTTTGCCCTTGCCATGACATGCAGACGTGGGATCGCTTCGGGCTTTCCACACAATGACACGAATGGTTTGAGCTGTATGCAACCATGCGGTTTCCAGTTACTTTTAGGCCGCCTGATGGGCGGCTCATTCTTGCCAAGCAGGAAGAAATGAACGACGGAGCGCGTCCGGCGCTGACGAACTTGACCTTTGTGGAATTGCAGGCGTGGGTTGTCTCCCTGGGAGAGCCGGCGTATCGTGCCCAACAGATTCGCCAGTGGCTCTACCAGGGGCTGGCGCAAAGCTTTGCCGAGATGACCACGCTGCCATTGTCGCTGCGCCAACGGCTGGCGGAAGCGGCAACTATCTCAGCAGTGCAGCCGCAGGCATCACTCGTCTCGCCCGACGGCCTCACCGAGAAGGTGTTGTTGGCATTACCGGACGGCTCTACCATCGAGAGCGTTCTCATGCTCTATGAGGGGCGCCAGACGGTGTGCGTCTCCACGCAGGTTGGCTGCCCCATCGGTTGCACATTCTGCGCCACAGGACGCAGCGGCTATGTGCGCAACCTGAGTGCCGGCGAGATCGTTGATCAGGTGCTCTACTTCGCCCGCCAACTGAAGGGGCGCGGTTTGCAGGTGACGAACGTCGTCGTGATGGGTATGGGGGAGCCGTTCCTCAACTACGCCGCGACATGGCAGGCGCTGACCACGTTGCACGATCCCAAAGGCTTTGCCCTCGGCGCGCGGCACATGACCATCTCGACAGCAGGCATTGTCCCCGGTATCGAGCGGCTGGCAAAAGAGCCGTTGCAGGTGGGGTTGGCTGTGTCGCTGCATGCGCCAAACGATGCGCTCCGCAACCAGCTCGTGCCGATCAACCGCAAATACCCGTTGGGTACGCTGATCCCCGCGTGCCAACGCTATACAGAGGCGACGGGGCGGCGCATCACCTTCGAGTATGCGCTGATCAACGGCGTCAATGATACGCCGGCCTTAGCACGCGAGCTGGCGAAGTTGCTCAAGGGGATGCTCTGTCACGTCAATCTGATCCCCTGCAATCCCGGCAGCGGCGGGGAGTGCCGCCCCTCCCCGCGTCAGCACGTGCTGGCCTTCCAGAAGCAGCTCAAGCAGGCCGGCATCCCGAACACGCTGCGCGTGGGGCGCGGGATCGAGATCCAGGCCGGGTGCGGCGAGTTGCGATCTCGCGCTGCAAGCGAGTATGTAGCAGGCGCGCTGGACGTCTCGGTATAGAAAAATCAAAAAGGGCTTGCATTTTTGCTCAATACGGTGTATGATTGCCCAGAATGAGCATGATCAAAATCGCGGCTTCGATCTTGTCGGCAGACTTTGCGCGCCTCGGCGAACAGGTGCAGGAGGCGGAAGCGGGTGGCGCGGACTATATCCATGTTGATGTGATGGATGGCCTGTTCGTGCCCAATATCACCGTGGGACCGCTGGTGGTCGAGGCAGTCCGTCGTGTAACGTGTCTGCCTCTGGATGTGCATCTGATGATCCAGCAGCCGACCCTGTATGTGCCCGCCTTTGCCGACGCGGGTGCGGATATCATCACGGTACACCAGGAGGCTGCGATTCATCTGCATCGCACGGTGCAGCAAATCCGCGATCTGGGTGTGCGTCCCAGCGTAACCCTGAATCCGGCAACGCCGGTATCCACCCTAGAAGAGGTCCTGGAGTATGTGGATCAGGTGCTGTTGATGACGGTCAATCCCGGCTTTGGCGGACAGCGCTTCATCCCCAGCATGTTGGCCAAGATCGCCAAGCTGCACGAGATGATCCAGAGTCGCGGTCTGACGTGCGATATCGAAGTGGATGGGGGAATCAACCCCGGCACGATGGCACAGGTTGTAAAGGCGGGCGCAAACGTGCTGGTGGCGGGTGCGGCGATATTCGCGGCGGATGTGCCGATCGCGGCAGCGATTCGGCGACTGCGGAGCGCGGCCGCGAATTGAGGGGCAAAGAAAAAGCCAGCCCTCAGGCTGGCTTGGGTTTTTGTGCGCCCTATTCGGTCTTGCGCAATGTGCGCAGGCAACGGCTACAAACGCGCAGCGTGATGGTATCGGTCCCACGTTGCACCCGAACCTTTTGCAGGTTCGGACGCCACATGCGATTCGTTGCGCGCTTCGAGTGGCTCACATTATGCCCAAAGTGCGGCCCTTTGCCGCAGATATCGCAGTTGCCGGACATTATCATCTCCCCCTTCATCTGGGTGATCTTGCGGAATGGCTCGACGCTGACAGCGATATCTTATCACAAGATGCTGATTTAGGCAAATGACGATGCCTGCGAGGAGAAAGAGATGTCGGAGGAAACAAGGCTGGGCCGGATAGAGGTTTCGCCCGTCGCAATCGCCACGATTGCGAGCCAGGCGGTGCTGGAATGCTACGGCGTCGTCGGCATGGCCGCCAGCAGTCTGCGTTCCGGTTGGGCCGAGCTGTTGGGCCGCGAAGCGAGTCGCCAGGGCGTGCATGTCAGCCTAGTGGATAACCAGATCGTGATTGATCTTTACGTGGTGCTGGATTATGGCATGCGCATCTCTGAGGTCGCACACAATATCATGGAGAGTGTCAAGTTCAATGTGGAGAAATCGTTGGGAATCCCTGTCGCCCAAGTCAATGTACACGTGCAAGGTCTGCGCGTCTCCCCGTCGGAATAGCGGAAACGTGTCGGCGGGTGACGGCGCATCGAGTCTCACCCCGCGTGGTCACTGCAGCTGGAGGTGAGAAGGGAACCAGATGGAAACCGGCAACCAGGATCTTGGTATCATTTCCACGTCTTTTTCGGAACCAGCACGGCGACCGCAGCAGTGTGATGGCGCGGCGTTGCGCGAAGCGTTGGGCGCCGGCACGGCTTGGCTGGAACGGCACATTGACCTGGTGAACTCACTTAACGTCTTTCCAGTGCCCGATGGTGACACCGGGACGAACATGTTCCTGACAATGCAGGCTGCATTGAGGGAGACGGCTTCGCTCGTGGACCTCAAGGTCAGCCGTGTGGTGCAGGCGATCTCGCATGGTGCGCTCATGGGAGCACGAGGCAACTCGGGCGTCATCCTCTCACAGCTTTTGCGCGGCATGGCCAAGGTGCTCGATCATGAGACGTTCGTCACGGCAAGTAATCTGGCCGATGCGCTCATGGAAGGGGTGTCCACCGCCTACAAGGGCGTGATCAAGCCTGTGGAAGGCACGATCCTCACCGTGGCGCGGGAGGCGGCGGCCGCCGCCAAGCGCGCAGCGGGAGAGACGGACGATATCTCGGATGTGCTGCAGGCCACAGTCAACGAGGCGCGCAGCTCGGTAGCCAAGACACCTTCGCTGTTGCCCGAGCTGCGCGAGGCAGGGGTGGTAGATGCCGGCGGGCAAGGTCTTCTGCTGATTCTGGAGGGCGCGCTGCGCTTGCTGCGCGGCGAGCGGGTGGAGACGAGTGCAGTGCAAACCACATTAGCGGCTCCCATGGTCGAAACCGGCGCAGAGTATGGCTATGATACGCAGTTGGTGATCTCGAATCCCCAGTTGCCGGTGGAGCAGGTGCGCGCCACTATCGCCAATATGGGCGATTCCGTGATGGTCGTCGGCGATGAGACGGCGATCAAGGTGCATGTGCACACCGGCCGGCCGGGCGCGGTGATTGACTATGCCATCGGCGTAGGTGCGGTCAGCGATGTGTTAGTGGAGAACATGCAGCAGCAGTCGCTGGCCTTTGGCGCGGCGCGGGAACAGCACCTGTCAGCCATGGAGCACATTGCCGACATCGCTGTGGTGGCCGTGGCGGCAGGCGCAGGCTTTCACGATGTGTTCCGTTCGTTGGGAGCCAGCGCTGTGGTGTCGGGTGGCCAAAGCATGAACCCCAGCACTGAGGAGCTGCTCAAGGCTCTGCAGGGACTCGTGGCCAATACCGTCATCTTGCTGCCGAACAACAGCAACGTCATCATGGCGGCGCGCCAGGCGCAGCAGTTAACGGATAAGGACGTGCGCGTGATCCCGACCAAGACGATTCCGCAAGGCATCAGCGCGCTGCTCGCTTTCAACTATCAGGCGGGGCCTGATGCCAATATCACGGCGATGGAGGAGGCGGCGGCGCGCATTCAAACCGGTGAGATCACGACGGCGGTGCGCTCGGCACAAGTGAACGGCCTGAAGGTGTATAACGGGCAGTTCATCGGCCTCTTGAATGGCGACCTTTGCGCCGCAGGTGAGACTATCGTGGAGGTGGCAGACACCCTGTTGCGGGATATGCACGCCGAGGATTATGACATCATCACCATCTACTATGGCGCCGAGACGTTGCCGCAGGATGCCGAAGCACTGGCGGAGCACGTGCGTCAGACGTACACAGCGCAAGAGATCGAAGTCGTGAGCGGTGGCCAACCGCATTACAGCTATATCATCTCTGCCGAATAGGGGATCGCCTTCTGAGGAGATAGGCATGGCACAGATCAGAATCGTCACAGATAGCACAGCCGAGATCCCCGCCGCGACAGTGCAGCGGCTGGGTATCACCGTTGTGCCGATGGAGCTTCACCTGGATGGTCAGGTATGGCAGGATGGCATTGACATCACATCGGAGGATTTCTTCGAGCGGCTTGCCGCCAAGCCGCAAGTCACGACGATGGCGCCATCGGTGCAGGCCCTAGAAGCAACATACGCGTTGCTGAGCAGCACCACCGATCAGATACTGTCGATCCATATCTCATCAAAGCTGAGCAAGACGGTTGACAATGCGCGCCAGGCGGCCAGCGCCTTCCTGGGACGCACCCAGATCTTTGTGCTGGATTCTCAACTGGCCTCGTTCGGGCAGGGGCTGCTGGCGATTGCGGCGGCGGAGGCGGCATTGCGCGGCAGTTCGCTAAATGAGATCGTGCGCCTGTTACGTGGCATGATCGCTCACATTTACATTGTGTTTTTCGCCGAATCGCTGGATTACCTGGAAAAAAGCGCACGGATTGACCGGTCGCAGGCGGTATTGGGGAGCATGCTGAACATCAAGCCACTCCTGATCTTGGAAGAGGGTGAGATCATGCCCCTAGAGAAGGTGCGAACGCGTGGCAAAGCACTGGATCGCTTGCACGAGTTTGTCATCGAGTTCGCGCACTTTGAGAAGCTGACCATCGTGCGTGGCAAGAGGACCGGCGAAAGCCAGGACCTATTGGAGCGCATCGCACAGACCTTTCCGGATCGCGAAATCCTGATCAGCACATACAGCCCGGCGCTCGCAGCGCATCTGGGGCCAGAGGCGATGGGCGTCATCGTCTATGAGGGCCTGTAAGGCATGCCACGCGTCCAGGTGGTAACCGACAGCACGGCCGACATCCCCGCCGACATGGCGGCGGCGCTGGGGATCATCGTCGTGCCCTGTCTGGTACACTTGGGTGCCGAGACGTATCGCGACGGCGTGGACTTTAGCCACCAGGCGTTCTATGCCAGGCTGGCGGCGGCGCCCCCTTTTGCGCACACGGCACCACCCCCGCTTGGCGCCTTTGTCGAGGCATACCGACAGGCAGCGGCACGGGCGGAGCAAATCGTGGCGATCCATCTGGCAGCCAAATGGAGTGCGTTATACAATGTGGCGCAGTTGGCGCGCGATATGCTGCCCGAGCTGCCGATCACGCTGATTGATTCGCAACAGGTATCCTTCTGCGTGGGAATGCTCGCTGTCGCCGCCGCACGTGCCGCGCAGGAGGGAAAAGACGCCGCAGAGATTGCCGCGCTTGCGAGCGACATGATACCGCGCCTGCGGCTGCTGGCGGTGTTACGCGATCTGCGCTACTTGCACCGCAGTGGCCGGGTCGGATGGGTGGCTAGCTTTCTGGGGACGATGTTGCAGGTCAACCCGGTCATCCTGGTGCATCAAGCGCGTGTGGAGCCGGTGGCGAAGGTGCGCGCTCATACGCGTGCGCTGGCACACATGACAAACCTGCTCGAGTTGTACGGTCCTTTGGAGAGCCTGGCGGTGGTGCATGTCGATGCTCGTGAGGAGGCGACACAGATCGCTGCCAGGTTGTCGGAGCGTTTTGCGATCCCCGCACCACTGGTGATCGAGGCAGGGTTGATCCTGGGCGCCCACGCGGGTCCCGGAGCGGTGGGTGTGGCGTGTCTTTCGGGTCATAGCTGAGGGCGAGCATCGCCCGCTGAAATGAGGTTCATAGGGAATGCTGGTCAGTTTTGAAAAGCTGGTCAAGATATTGAGCTTGGAGAAAGGGCAGGACTATCGCGACCGGGCGGTGATTGGCGGCCTGGACAAGTTCCTGCAGACCTGGCACAATGAGGCGCGCGCAGAGGCGGTTACCGAGGCGCAAAAGGCAACAGTAGCGGATGTGCATGCGCTGCTGAGCGGCTATGCTCAGCGCGAGCGCGGCGAGCGAATGCAGGCGGTGCAGGCAGCGCTGGAACGACTGCATGGCATGCCGGCCGCTGTGAGCACAACGAATACCGGCCACCTGGCCGAGCCAGCGCAGACCGAACGCGCCCCGGACAAATTGCCAGAGGAGGACCCACGCCTAAACGCGCCGCTCGAGCAGCTGCGCGGCGTGAGCAAGATCTATGCGCGACGCCTGGCACGCCTGGGCGCGCACACCATTCGCGACCTGTTGTACCTTTTCCCGACGCGCTATGATGACTTTGGCACGCTGGCCAAGATCAGCGAGTTGTGGTACGGACAACAGGTAACGGTGGCTGGCGTCATCAAATCGGCGAACACGCGCACCACGCAGCGCAACACAACTGTGACGACGATCACTATCTCAGATGGCACCGGCACAGTTCAGGCCACGTGGTTTAACCAGCCCTTCCTGGAAAAGCAGTTGCAGCCGGGGCGACGCATTGTGCTCAGCGGTCGTGTGGACGAGTACTTGGGCCGCCTCGTCTTTTCATCGCCGGAATGGGAGCCGCTCCAGACAAATCTGTTGCATACAGGACGCCTTGTGCCGGTCTATCCGCTGACGGAAGGGCTGACCGCGCGCTGGCTGCGCCGACTAATGCACAGCGTCGTGGAGGAATGGGCAGGCAAGCTGGTGGATCCGCTGCCTGCGGACTTGAGACAGCAATGGAATCTAACGGATCTGATCAGCAGCATCCGCCAGATCCACTTTCCCGACAGCAAGGAGTTGCTGGATCAAGCGCGGCGAAGGCTGGCCTTTGAGGAGTTCTTGCTGATCCAGCTTGGCGTGTTGCGCCAGCGACGTCTCTGGGAGGCCGATCCTGGTCAGCCGCTGGCGGTCTCGACAGAGCTAGTGGATGCCATCCTGGCAGCGTTGCCTTTCCCGCTCACCGGCGCGCAGAAGCGCAGTCTCGATGAGATCCTGAGCGATCTGCCGCGACCACACGCCATGAGCCGCCTCTTGCAGGGTGATGTAGGCTCCGGCAAGACGGTGGTGGCAGTAACCGCCATGTTGGTGGCGGTGGCAAACGGAGCGCAAGCGGCGATCATGGCGCCCACCGAGATTCTGGCGGAGCAGCACTATCGCACGATCAACGAGCTACTGAGCATATTGCAGGAAGCGAGCACCAGAGGTGGCAACGGACAAGGGCAGCTCCGCGAGGTGCTGCAGCGGGCGAGTGTGCGACTCTTGACCGGCAGCGTGCCCAAGGGCGAAAAAAGTGCCATCCTGCAGGAGATCGAACAGGGAGAGGCCATGCTGATCGTCGGCACGCACGCGCTCATCCAGGAGGGCGTCAACTTTCGTAACCTTGGCCTGGTCATTGTAGATGAACAGCACCGCTTCGGCGTGAACCAGCGAGCCGCGCTCCGACAGAAGGGGTATAACCCCCACATGCTGGTGATGAGCGCCACGCCGATCCCGCGCTCGCTGGCGCTAACCATCTATGGCGACCTCGATATCTCGGTGATAGACGAGTTGCCGCCGAACCGGCAGGCGGTGGAAACGCGGTGGCTGATGCCCAGCGAACGCGAACGGGCATATGCCTTCCTGCGTCACCAGGTCGCACAGGGCCGACAAGCGTTTGTCATCTGCCCGCTGGTGGAGGAATCGGAAAAGAGCGAGGCCAAGGCAGCTGTCTCGGAATATGAATACCTGCGCGACGAGGTCTTTCCCCAGCTCAGGCTCGGTATGTTGCATGGCAGGATGAAGAGTCAGCAAAAGGAAGAAACCATGGCCGCATTCAAGCGGGGTGAGCTTGACATTCTGGTATCCACCGCTGTGGTGGAGGTGGGCATTGACGTGCCCAACGCCACCGTCATGCTGGTGGAGGGCGCAAACCGCTTTGGTCTGGCGCAGCTACATCAGTTCCGCGGGCGCGTGGGGCGTGGCGCGCACAAGTCATATTGTCTGCTGATCGCCGACACG
>JAIOAV010000113.1 GCA_019873665.1 Chloroflexota bacterium | reverse complement strand
ACCGGCACAAAGGGTAGGAACACGCGCAACGAATAGGCAAAGCCCACCGCCGATAGCGCCGCGTAAAAGGCGCTGGACAGGCTATCCAGCGATCCCACGAGAAAGGCGCGCAGCCCGCTGCCGAACGCCTCCTGCACATAGGTCATCGCGCCGCCGGTTACCGGATAGGTGGTGGCCAGCTCGGCATAGTTCAGGGCAAAGGCATAGTTCAGCGCGCCCACCAGCAGCAGCGCCAGCAAGCCGGCAGGGCCGGACATGCCGGCCACATGGCCGGTGAGCACAAAGATCTCGGCGGCAATCGTGCCCGCCGTCCCCAGCATCAGCACCTGGGGCAGGTTGAGTTGACGTTTCAGACGACGTTCAGCCAAAGTTCTCCGCGCGGCCGCAATGGCCGCACTTGCCTCCTCGCTCCGATATCACGCGCCGCCGGCCTTCCGGCGTCGCCACTGGCCGATCAGCTTGCTGATCTCGACGGCGAAGAACACGATGCTGCTCAGCCCAAAGCTGATCAGGAGCTGTGTCGTGTTCAATGGCGCCGTATCCAGGACGCGCTGCAGCACAGGCAGATACATGACACCCATCTGCAACGCAAAGGTCAGAAGAACCGCTCCGAGAAGCGGCAGATTGGTGAAAAGCCTCAGTTGCACCAGCAGAAGCCTGTCGGAACGGGCTGCCAGAGCACGGCCCATCTCGCCGAGGCAGATGGTGGTAAAGACCATGGTGCGCCAGGTGCGCTCATCCAGGTGCACGGCCGTCGCCACGCCGAGAAACTCGGGCATCAGGGCGACCAGGCCGACCAGCGGGCCTACCCAGAGCATCTCAAGGCCCAACCCGCGCGCCAGCACGCTCTCATCGGGCGGGTGCGGCGGCCGCGTCATGGTGTCCGGCGCAGGCGGCTCCACCCCCAGCGCCAGCCCGGGCGGGCCATCCGTTACCAGGTTGATCCACAGGATCTGCAGCGCCGTCAGCGGCATCGGCAGGCCGAGCAGCGGCGCGACCAGCATGAGCAGGACTTCGCCGATATTGCTGCCCACCGTGTAGCGGATGTACTTGCGGATGTTCTCATAGATGGTGCGCCCTTCCCGCACAGCGTTCACGATGGTGGCAAAGTTGTCGTCCAGCAACACCATGTCCGCCGCCTCCCGGCTCACATCCGTGCCGGTGATCCCCATCGCCACCCCGATGTCCGCCCGCTTCAGCGCCGGCGCGTCGTTCACGCCATCCCCGGTCATGGCCACGATGTGGCCGCGCGCCTTGAGCGCCTCCACGATCTTGACCTTGTGCTCCGGACTGACGCGCGCATAGACCCCCACCTTCTCCACGACCTCGCGCAGGTCTTCCACCGACATCTCCGCCAGTTGCTGGCCGGTAATGACCGTGTGGTCATCCTCGTTCGCCCGCACGATGCCCAGATCGCGGGCGATCGCCAGCGCCGTCAGCGGATGGTCGCCCGTGATCATCACGGGCCGAATCCCCGCCCGACGACACTCCGCCACCGCCTCCCGCACCTCCGACCGCGGCGGGTCTATCATCCCGGTCATGCCGACAAACACCTGATCCGCCTCCAGCGTCTCCTCGTTGACCGCGGCCGGCAGGCTGGCCAGCGGCCGCATCGCCACCCCCAGCACCCGCATGCCGTTCTTCGCCAGGCCGTCGTTCGCCGCCTGAATCTGCCCCCGCCAGTAGTCATCCAACGACTGCAGCGCGCCATTCACCCACACGCGGCTGCAGGTCTGCAGCAGGCTGTCCACCGCCCCTTTGGTGAAGGCGATATATCCGCTCCCCGGCAGCCGCTCGATCAGAGCCCGAATGGCCGGGTCCTGGCCTCTGGTGTGAGGAGGCACGCGATGTATCGTGGTCATCCGCTTGCGCTCCGACGTGAAGGGCACTTCCGCCACGCGCGGCAGCGCCGCCTCCAGCCGCGCCTTCCACAGCCCCATGTGCGCCGCCGCCACCACCATCGCCCCCTCCGTCGGGTCGCCCACGGCCCGATACCCGCCGCCATCCTTCTGCCGCTCCAACGTGGCATCGTTCGCCAGCGCTCCACCCGCCAGCAACAACGCGATGTTCTGGTCCGGCTCCGCCACCGGCACCGCATCCTCCGCTAACACCGCCCCCACCCGCTCCAGCCGCTCCGTCAGGTTCAGCCTGCTCCCCGCCACATCCAGCACCGTCACCGTCATCCGGTTCTCCGTCAGCGTCCCCGTCTTGTCGGAGCAGATCGTCGTTACCGACCCCAGCGTCTCCACCGCCGGCAGCTTGCGGATCAACGCCTGCCGCCGCACCATCCGCTGCGCCCCCAGCGCCAGCGCGATGGTCACCACCGCCGGCAACCCCTCCGGCACCGCCGCCACCGCCAGACCAATGGCGGTGAGAAACATCTCCTCGATCGCCCCACCACGCCAGATCCCCAGCGCGAACACCACCGCCACCAGCACCAGCGCGCCCGCCGCCAGCCACTTGCCCAACTCCGCCATGCGCCGCTGCAGCGGCGTCTTTTCCTCCAACACCTGCTGCAACATGTCCGCAATGTTGCCCAGCTGCGTCCGCATGCCGGTCTCCACCACCACCCCCGTGCCGCGCCCATACGTCACGGATGTCCCCATAAAGAGCATGTTCCGCCGCTCGCCCGGCGGAATGTCCTCATCGGGGATGGACGTCTCCACCTTGTCCACCGGCACCGACTCGCCCGTCAGCGCCGCCTCCTCCGCACGCAGGTTGACCGACTCTAGCACCCGCACGTCGGCAGCCACGCGATCCCCCGCCTCCAACAGGATGACGTCCCCGGGCACCAGCGTCGCCGCCTCCACCTGCCGCGTCTCCCCCTCCCGCCGCACCCGCACCGTCGGCACCGACAGCTTCTTCAGCGCCGCCATGGCCCGCTCCGCGCGATACTCTTGCGTAAAGCCCAGCAGGGCGTTCAGCAGGACGATGATCAGGACCATGATCGCGTCCGTTATCTCGCCAACCGCCAGCGAGACCGCCGCCGCCGCCAGCAGGACCAGCACCATCGCCTCGGTGAATTGCCCCGCCAGCACCGCCCAGGGACTGCGCAGGCCACGCTCTTCCAACTCGTTGCGGCCGTAGCGTTCCAGACGCCGGGCCGCCTCCGCCGCGCTCAGCCCCTCCGGCGACGCATCCAGTTGCGCCAGAACTTGCTCCTTGTCCAGCGTGTGCCACACGGCCATGAACCCGTTCCTCCCCTCTCCATATTTTCGAGCAGCATCCGTCTATCTCTGCGCCCTCCGCGGTGACTGTCAGGCGGTCATTGCCGGACCCGCGCCTGCACCGCCCAAAAAGCCTCCAGACCGACGCCTGGAGGCTTGGTGTCAAATGCCTATGCCTTTCAGTGCCGACGCAATCGGTTGGCCGACCAGCGTTGATGCGTATCTGCCTCGCCAGCAGCGAGTCGCACCCTCCTGATTTGGATTCTCAGCCAGCGCGGGCGAAAACCGCCTCGTATCGCCTATCCGCTCATTTTATCATAGCACGGTCCACCGATCATGTCAAACCTGTACGCTCGCCTGCGCGCTACCACCGCGCGATATAGGGCGGCGCGCCGCGCCGGTATTCCTCCAGGCGGCGGGCCGTGCCGGGTGAAAGCTCCGCCGGCAGATCATCCAACGGGAACAGCTCCACGCGCTCGATCTCGTGCTGCGCGTCCTGCTGCCCCGCACGGCCCGCGGGGATCGTCCAGTCGCGGCAGAGAAAGAGGATGACATGGTCGCTCTTCATCTCGTCAAAGGTGCTATACGCGCCCCAGAGCTCCAGCGCGCCCAGCGTGGCGCCCACCTCCTCTCGCGCCTCGCGTCGCGCCGCCTCCGCCAGCGTCTCGCCCTTTTTCACGCCGCCGCCGGGCAGATACCACTGGTCGCGATAGGTATGGCGCACCAGCACCACCCGCCCATCGCGCACCAGCAGGACGCGCACGCCAAGCGTGAGGGGACGTGTCAGAAACCAGCCGAGCTGGCTCAACTTGTAGCGGGCTCGAGCATACAGGCTCATCGGTCGGGGAATGCAGCCTCCGGCAGCGGTCTAGAAGCGGTGATATTGCAGCACGTTCAGCACAAAGATGATGGCGCCGCCCACCTCCACCTCCACCGGCTCCGGGATATAGTAGGGCGCGAACTCGGGCGACGGCAGCGGCACGAACATCTCGGTGCGCGTCTGGCACTTGGCCCTGATGATGGCGAGGATGGCGGGGATTTTCTCCTCTTCGGTGCCGATGAGGAGTGTGGCGTTCCCCCGGCGCAGGAAACCGCCGGTGGTGCTGATCTGGGTGACCCGATGCCCCTTTTCCAGCAGGGCGTTCATCACGTCCTCGACATCATCCGTCTGCATAATGGCGATGATCATCTTCATGGCCGCATCCCTCCTTTGCAGACAGCAGGTGCGCCACTACCTTCCACGCCTCCATCATACCGCATTTGTCCGCTTCTGTCAATGAGCAATGCGGCACTAGGCGCGCGGGAGCGCGTCCCTGGCCCAGCCGATATCCAGCTCGTCCAGCTTGATCGGCGTGGGCACGCCGGTCTGAGGGTCCCAGCCCATCATGCCATAGTACAGCGTGACCGCTTCGGACAGCGCCTCCGGCCTCACCGGCTGTTCGCTGATGGAGCGCGTAACATGCGGCTGCGCCATACGCGCCGGCAGGATATCGTCGGCGCGGCTCAGCCCCTCGCGCAGGTTGAAGAGGCGGGCCAACGTCAGGCTGCGCTCGCACGCCTTGCGCAGCTCCCAGACGTTCGTGTCCCAGCCGGTGGCTGCCCGCACCAGATCCACCGTCTGTTCCCGCGACCATGGGACGAACACGCATAGCCCAGCATGGTTGGCGATCCAACGCCAGACAGTGCGAAAGACATAGGCGCGGACCTTGTGGGCGTTCAGCTCAGTGGGTGGCACCGCCTCGTAGATGCCAAGGCCCTGCAGGTCTTCGCTGAGCGGCGTCCTGGCCAGAGACTCGTCCCAGAAGTTGTGCACATGATCGGCGCCGATGGGAGAAACGGCATAGCCCAGCGCCTGGGCATGGCGGGCGCGACATTCATGCATCGGCAGCGGTTGTCCCTTCACGGTGAGGGCGAATTCCTGCGCCGCCGGGCCGATCCGCGCCGCGGCACGCGCCGGGCCCTCGGCCAGGAGGTCGCCCAGCCCGACCCGCTCCCCGATGCGGCGCGTCAGCTCCACCATCGCTGCGGCATGGCCAAAGCGGAGCTCCAGACCGTCGGTATCGGCGCGGGTGAGCAGGCCGCGCTCAAAGCACTCCATCGCAAAAGAGATCGTCATGCCGGTGGAGATGGTGTCCAGGCCATACGCGCCGCACAGCTCGTTAGCCTTGGCGATGGCGCGCAGGTCATCTACGCCGCAGTTGGAGCCGAACGCGGCAATCGTCTCGTACTCAGGCCCACCGTAGCCGGGATCAACGTGATACTCGGCATCATCTACCCGCACCACGCGTTTGCACCGAATCGGGCAGGCAAAGCAGCCGCCCCGGTCAATCAGGATCGTGTCGCGCATCGCCTCGCCGCTGATCTTCTCCGCGCCCTCAAAGTATCCGTCCTGGAAATTGCGCGTGGGCAATACGCCACGCGGGTTCAGGTCCAGCACGTCGCCGGGTGTGCCCAGCTCGTGGCGGCGCTGCGCCTTTTCCGCCCAGTGATCGCGCATCCACCGCGCCAGCGCGCGCAACCCTGTCTCGTCGGCCACCGGCACCGGAGTGCGCCCCAGCGCGGCGATGGCCTTGAGCTTCTTGGCGCCCATCACCGCGCCCAGACCGCACCGACCCGCCGCATGCCGGACATCATTCATCACACAGGCGTAACGCACCAGCCGCTCGCCACCCGGGCCGATCGCCGCCGTGCGCACCCGCGATTCGCCCAGCTCCCGGCGGATCGCGGCCTCGCAATCCAGCGTGAACATCCCCCAGAGGTGATCGGCCGGGCGCAGCTCGGCGACCCCGTCGTGCAGCCAGAGATAGACGGGCCGCGCTGCCGCGCCGCTGATGACCAGGGCATCGAACCCGGCCCGGCGCATCTCCGCCCCGAAATAGCCACCCGCGTCCGACTCGCCATAGCCGCCGGTGAGCGGCGACTTGGCGCCCATGTGGTTTCGCCCCGATCCCGCCAGCGGGATGCCGGTCAGCAGGCCCGCGGCGATGACCAGGCGGTTCTCCGGGCCGAGCGGATCGGCGCCACGTGGCACGTCGCGCAGAAGGTAGTAGGCGATCAGGCCATTGCCGCCCACATATCGCCGGTAGAAAGTGGCGGAAGGCTCTTCCGTTTCGATCATGCCGCGCGTCAGGTCCACATGCAGGATACGTCCCGTGTAACCGTTGATGATCGGCTTGACATCTCCAGTCACGCTCTTCCTCCTGAGATGATTTGTCTGGCAAATGCTCCCTGTGCGGATGGCGCTGGCACGCCGGATCATCCCGATGTCGCCAGTCCGAGGTCACAGTGTAGGCCAATACTGGGACCACGTCAAAAAGGCGCGCCTCTGGCCTGCTAACCCGACGCCCCTGTTGTGCGTATAATGAGTAATGTCATGGGCACCGTCCCCCACTCATACAAGGAGGTCTCGCATGGCTGAACCGGTCCCTCTCGTGATCGAGACGCGCGGCCTGAGCAAGGCGTACAAGAGCGTGCAGGCGCTGGACGCGCTCAACTTGCAGGTGCGGCCCCACTCGATCTATGGTTTCCTCGGCCCGAACGGCGCGGGCAAGACCACCACCATCAAGCTGCTGCTCGGTTTGATCCGCCCCACCGCCGGCAGCGCCACCGTCTTTGGCCTCGACATCGTGCGCGACAGTGTGGACATCCGCGCGCGTGTCGGCTATCTGCCGCAAGAGCCGCACTTTTACGAGCACATGACCGCCCGCCAGACGCTGGATTTCACCGCGCGCTTCTTCTTCCGGGGGCCGGAGGCGGCGATCCAGGAGCGCGTCGAGGAGATGCTGCAGCTCGTGGACCTCGCGGGCAAGGCGGACCGCCCGATCCGCACCCTGTCCGGCGGCGAGCGGCAGCGTCTCGGCATCGCGCAGGCGCAGGTGAACTATCCCGATCTCCTCATCCTTGATGAGCCGGCCGCGTCGCTGGACCCGATCGGGCGACGCGATGTGCTGGAGGTGATGTCCAAGCTGCGCAAGTACGCTACCATCTTTTACTCCACGCACATCCTGGATGACGTGCAGCGGGTCAGCGACACCGTGGCCATCCTGAACAAGGGCAAGCTGGTGGCGGAGGGGCCCATCGAGACGCTGCTGGCGGGGAGCGACGGGGTGATCTATGTCATCCATCTGAAGGGGGATGTGGGGGCGGCGCTGGAGTGCGTGATCTTTACGGCCATCGCGCTGTGGCGTTTCGCGCGGGAAGAGCTATAAGGGCCTTGGTGTGGAGGAGCCGGAGATGGAGATCGAGACTGTCCGGCTGATCTACTTTTCCCCCACCGGCACAACGCGGCGCGTGCTGCAGGGGATCGCGCAGGGGTTGGCGGCGACGGTGGGCGCGCCGGTGGACCTGACGCCGCCCGCGGCGGAGACGCAGGACATCCCCGCGCTGGGCGACGGGCTGGCGCTGATCGGCGCGCCGGTGTATGCCGGGCGCATCCCGCCGGTGGCGGCGCGCCGCCTGCGTCGCGTGCAGGGGCGCGATACGCCCGCGGTAGTGGTCGTCGTGTATGGCAACCGGGCGTATGAGGACGCGCTGCTGGAACTGCGCGATCTGGTTGTCGCGCAGGGGTTCGTGCCGGTGGCGGGCGCGGCGTTCATCGGCGAGCATTCGTACTCCACCGCCGCCATGCCCATCGCCGCCGGCCGACCGGATGCGGCCGATCTGGCGCTGGCGGCGGCGTTCGGCCAGCGCGTGCGGGAGAGGCTGGCGGCGGTGAAGGCGCTGGCGGAGCTGCCGCCGCTGGAGGTGCCGGGGAAGCGGCCCTACCGGCAGTGGCGGTGGGGGACGCCGATCCCACCGGCGAGCGATGCCGCGCGGTGCACGCTCTGTGGCACATGCGCCACCGTCTGCCCCACCGGCGCGATCACCCTGGCCGGGCGGGTGCAGACCAACGCGGCAGAGTGCATCCTCTGCTGCGCCTGCGTGAAGAGCTGCCCGAGCGGGGCGATGGCGCTGGAGAACGAGTGGGTGCGGCAGGGCCGGCCGTGGTTCTTCATACGGCGCGAGCCGGAGACGTACTAGAGCCGCATGTGAGCGGAGGAGCAAGTTGGATTGGGACGATAGCAAGACCTGGTATCATGGCTCGCCCCTTGTGCTGACCTGTCTGCGGCCCGGCAGCACCATCACGCAGGACAGGGAGCTGGCGCGGGTGTTCTCGCACAAGCCGGCGCTGGTCTCCCAGTGGACCGATGCGCAGCAGCGGCGGCACATCAAGCACACGGGGACGCAGCCGGGCTACCTGTACCGCGTGGCGGAACGCGTCGCCCCGGAGGATGTCTATCTGCACCCGCGGACGGCGATGGAGCCCGGGCAGGAGTGGCTGACGCGGCGCGCGCTGAGGGTGGAGCTGGTGGAGCGCACGCAGCCGCGCGCGCAAGAGCTGCTATCGGCGGCGGAGATCGCGGCGCTCCGGCAACGGGCCAGGACAAGCGCGGAGTAACGACAGACAAGCCTCCCGCAGGTGCGATGCTCGCATCGTGGCACCTGCGGGAGGTTTTCTTGCCCCGGGGTCGCCTTGCCGCGTTTGACTGGCTACGCGCATGCGGTTATCATGTATGCGAGTAGTAGTAGTACATCAGCCATACGCCCAACTCGTCCTGTAGATCATTGCTCTTCAGGTCCACCCAGAACCAGAACTCGTTGCGGAGGGTGCGTTGGGTGCGTTCCACCTCCCCGTTGACTTGGGGTGAGCTTGCTCGCGCCGGCGTGAACTTGATGCAGAGCGCGCGGAGGTGAGGCTGCACAATGCAGTGTCCGTTCATACGGCGATTCTGCCGCGGCAGAATCGCCGCAGAATCTGGCTCTACAAGGATATTATACGGCCAAATTGCCGTATAACAGACTGCGGTATAGTAACTAGTTGGGCGGCACGGAGGCATTGTGCTATGACAACATATCTTCTTGCATGGAATCCGAAACGATGCCAATGGGATGACCTTGCTAAGACATCTGACGCGGTAAAAGCAGGAGAAACTTTCATAACTTGGAGCTGTGGCAACTCAAAACGTATTCAGAAAGGCGACCGTGTTTTCTTGATTCGGTTGGGAGAACAACCCAAAGGCATCTTCGCATCTGGCATCGTCACGATAGGGTCACATGAGGGTTTGCATTGGGATGACAAGAAGGCAGCGTTTGGGGAAACATGTATGTTTGTCAAGGTATGTCTTGATACGCTGCTTGATCCAGAAAGTGAGACTATATTACCGCGTGAATTATTGGATGAGGCGCGTTTTTCAGGGATGCACTGGGACACTCAGATGTCCGGCGTCCGGGTTCCTGAACCAGTTGCTACAGAGCTAGAGAAGGTATGGATAGAGTTTACTGAAGGCCGAGGTTTCACACTGCCTGAAGAGGTAGACGAGCAAGAAGTGCATTATGAAGGTGCAGTTCGGCGCATATCAGTCAATGCCTACGAAAGAAATCCTGAAGCACGTCAGAAGTGCCTTGCCCATTATGGCGCAAGTTGTTTCATCTGCGGTTTTGATTTTGCTAAAACCTATGGCGAAGTAGGGCAAGGTTTTATACACGTCCATCACTTGCGCCAACTCTCCGAGATAGGCGAGAAATACGAAGTTGACCCGATACGTGACTTGCGCCCGGTATGTCCGAATTGCCATGCCATGATCCACAGGCGCAAGCCCGCATATAGCATTGACGAGATCAGGGCTCTGTTAGAACAAGCGGATCTGTAGGTGCCGCCCAACAAGCGCATGCAGCCGACCGCCTAATCGAGTATCTTCATGTTGCCAGGTTTCGTTTTTGCGGTGCTTCGGTTCATGGGTGGTGACACTGCGCAACCCGGCGGCGGCTGATGCGCAAGCCGTTAGGCGCAGCACCAAGGAGTCAAGTCGAGAGGAGAAGAGATGAATGTGACACTTACCCTAGAGCAGTTGTTGAGTACCTTCGAGAACTACAACCTCGCCATCTGGC
>JAIOAV010000112.1 GCA_019873665.1 Chloroflexota bacterium | reverse complement strand
TAGACGTTCACCAGTCGCGCCGCAAGCCCTGCCACCACCATCAGCCCCATCACACTGGCCGCCTCGGTCAGGCGGTGCATCAGCCCGCCCGCCAGCAGTCGCTCCACCGCCACGCTGCCCCAGCGATACCCCTGCATCCAGAGAGTGTAGGACAGGCCGATGATCGCGGCGGATTCCAGCACAAAGTAGAGGATCGGCCCCGTGAGATTGCCCTGCATTGCCAGCCCGATGCCCAGCGACAGCAGGATCGGCGTGATCAGCCCTTGCGTGATCGAGTCGCCCAGCCCGGAGAGTGGCCCCATCAGTCCTGCCTTGAGGCCGTTGATGGCATCGTCCGAGATATCCTGCCCGCTGGCGCGCTGCTCCTCCATAGCGATCACCATGCCGTGAATCGGCGCGCCGCACTGCGGCTCGGTATTGAAAAAGACGAGATGCCGCTTGAGCGCGGCAACGATATCCTCCTTGGTCTCGTACAGGGCGTGAATGACCGGCACCATCGAGTGGGCAAAGCCCAGCCCCTGCAACCGCTCATAGTTGTAGCACGAGTGCGAGAAAAAGAGCCATGTGAGCCATGAGCGCAGCAAGACGCCGCGCGGCACCTTCTTAGCTGGCGCTTGCATGCTCTATCCCTCCCATGTACTGGATATGCAGGTAGGCCGCCGCCGCGCCAAAGAGCGCGATCACGATGATGGGCAGATCGAGGTACATGGCCAGGAGAAAGCCAATGAGAAAGTAGGGGATCAGGTGGCGCTTGCCCATAAAGTTGAGCAGCATCCCGATACCTACCGCCGGCAGCATCCCGCCGACGGTGGCCAGGCCCGCCACCCACGTTTGCGGGATGTTCTGGATCAATCGCTGTACCGGCTCGGCGCCGTAATAGACGGTAAGGAACACCGGCACGGCGGTCAGGATGAACTGGAGCGCCTGTCCGGCCCAGATGTTGACCGCGCCGACGGCGCGCGCGTTCCCCTGCTCGGCAAAGGCATCGGCCCAGTGCACAAAGAACGAGTCCACGGCCATGCGGAAAAAGAAGGTGGCCGAACCGATGATACCCAGCGGCACGACGAGCGCCAATGCCGTCTGCGCGTCGAGGTTCGCGGCCATCGCCAGCGCCGTCCCCACATACCCGGCAAAGATCAGGTCGCTCGGCAGCGAGCCGCCGGTGGAGATAAAACCGAGATAGATGGCATTGATCGCCGCGCCTATCTGCATCCCTTTGACAACGTCGCCCAGTACCAGGCCCACCAGCGTACCGCCGATGAGCGGCCGATAGACGGTAAAGTAGCCGACCCCGAAAACCCAGGTACTGGCACCAAGGTAGGCAAGCAGCGCGATGAGCACTGCCTGCACGAGCGTGATCTGCACGTTCGCACCTCCTGTACGTTCTCTAGCGCGCCGTCCCCCCGGCGGCGCGTGGTACAGCTGCAGTTACCGCTACGCCATCAGATTCGTATCGCCGACGGATCGCCTCAAACTCCACCGGCGTCTCTTCCGGTTCGGGAACAGTCTGGAAAAAGACCCGCACGCCACGCCGCGCGATCTCCTCTAGCTGAGCGATCTGCTCCGGCGTGGCCGAGATGCTCTTGTATAGCCTCCTGGTGCCGGGGCCTGCGGCCATTCCACCCACGTTCAACGCCCCAAATGAGACGCCTCCCTCCAGCAGTTGCAGCGCCGTTCTGGGTGATCTGAGCAGCAACATCACGCGGGGCCGGTCGCCCGCATCGCCACTTGGACCGAGATAGGCGATCGTTTCCGCCACCGACTTGACAGTAAGGCGCACCCTGGGAGGCGCTGCCAGTGCCAACACACGCTGCAGGAAGGGATCAGCGCGCACCTGATCATCGCAGACGAGGATCTCGTCCGCGGGAAAGAGACGAAACCACTTGATCACGACCTGACCATGGATCAGCCGGTCATCAATGCGAGCGAGAGAAATGCTGGCCATAACGACTCCGCCTTTTAGGATGCACTATCAGTTGCCGATGCAGGCGCGGTTGAGAGCGCCGCACGCACGTCAGCGATGCTCTGCTTGCCGACGCGCACCGCCAGATCCGCCAGTTCCGCTGCCGACATCTGCGCGCGGTTTAGCAGCACCTCCAGCAACATGGGCAGGTTCACCCCTGCCACCAACTCAAAGTCGTGGTCACACAGCACCCACGCCGCGGCGTTGGCCGCCGTGCCGCCAAAGAGATCCACAAGCACGAGAGTCTCCTCCCGCGCACCGTCGCCGCGCAATGCTGCCGCGATTCTGGCGCGGGCGCTCTCCAGATCATCCTCCGCGCTCAGCGGCAGCGCCACGATGCCCACGGGCTGTTCGCCGATGATCATCTGCGCACTCTGCACCAGCGCTGTGGCGAGAGGGCCATGGGTTACCACGATGATGTTTGTCATACGCTCAATCATCCTCTTTTGTGCGATAAACAAAACGCCCCACAAGGTTGACCTTGCGGGGCGTTGTCGCACGCGTGGCTCAAAGCCGGGCGACACACGACAGCAGAACGTGTCTGAACCTTCTCCCATCCGGACTATACCGTCGGCCCCGGAATCGCACCGGCTCGGCCAGCGCTCGCGCGCCAGTTCGTGGGCTTGCCTTGCGGCTCTACCACCGATCGGGAATTGGCTTGCGCCTCACCCTACCCCGAAGGTCAGGCACATTATAGCGCATCTTGCCAGGTTTGTCAACTATCATTTGACGGAAGCGCTGCGTTAGCGAGAATAGGGGTCACAGAGCAGGGCGTGGCGACGATGTGAAGGTCCCGCCCAAAGGAGGTATATTATGATGACGACAACGGTGGCGCTGTTCGGCGCGGCAGGGAAGATGGGCACGCGCATCTCCGCCAAGCTACGAGACGAGGCCACATACGAGGTGATGTATGTGGAGGCGGGCGAGGCGGGCCAGGCGCGACTGCGCCAGCGCGGCGATATGCCGAGCGCGCCGGAGGATGCCGTGCGCGCAGCGGATATCGTAGTGCTGGCTGTGCCGGACACGCTGATCGGCAAAGTGGCGGGAGAGGTAGTGCCGCGGCTCAGGCGCGGCGCAATGGTCATCTGCCTGGACCCCGCCGCACCCTATTCGGGCGAACTGCCGGAGCGTGCCGACATCGCCTACTTTGTAACACACCCCTGCCATCCGCCCATCGTCAACGACGAGGAGACGATGGAAGCGCGACGCGACTTTTTCGGGGGAATCGCCAAGCAAAACATCGTCTGCGCGCTGATGCAGGGAAGCGAGGAGGATTACGCACGTGGCGTGGCGCTGGCGCGCCGCATGTTCGCGCCGGTGATGAACGCGCACCGCGTCACGGTGGAGCAGATGGCGGTGCTGGAGCCGGCGATGGCCGAGACGGTGGTGCTGACGTGCATGGTGGTCATGCGCGAGGCGCTGGACGAGGCGATCCGCGCCGGCGTGCCGGAAGCAGCGGCACGTGACTTTATCCTGGGGCACATGAACGTCAATCTCGGCATCCTCTTTGGCTTTCTCGACGCGCAGGTGTCGGAGGGGGCCAAGATGGCGGTGGAGCGCGGCAAGAAGCGGCTCTTTCGAGATGACTGGAAGAAGGTGTTCGAGATCGAGAACGTCGTCCAAGAGATGAAAGCGATCGTAGCGGGACGCGGCACGATCAAATAGCGGCGCGACGCAGGAGGATGACGATGCCAGGTTTGACACGGCCAAGCACGATGACCCCGCGCCAGCGCGTGCTGGCCGCCATGCGCCGCCAGCCGCCCGACAGGGTCCCCCGCGAGCTATCTTGGGGCGCATTCACCCCGGCGCTAATGGAGGTGTTCCGCCAGCGCACCGGCGCCGACGATCCCGCCGAGTACTTTGGCTTCGAGGCACGCTCCGTGTCGTTTCATACCCCCGCGCCTGCCCCCGACTATTGGCGCTACCACGCGGACCTGCCTCCCGACGCTACCCTCGACGCCTGGGGCGTGGCCTCGGTCGTCGGCTCCACCTACCACTTTCGCCGCCGCTTTCATCCGCTGGCGAGAGCGCAGACCGCCGACGAGATCGTCGCCTATCCCTTGCCCGACTATATGGACCCGCGCTACCATGCACATCTCGACGCGGCGGTGGCAGCGCTGCACGCGCGCGAGCTGGCCAGCATGGGCGAGCTGGTTACCACGCTCTTCGAGGTGAGCTGGGCGCTGCGCGGCATGGTGGAGCTGCTCACCGACATGGTATTGCGGCCGGAGCTGGCGGAGGTGCTGCTGGAGCGCGTCACAGCACTGCGCTGCGCCCAGGCGCGGCGCTATGCGCTGGCGGGGGTGGACATCCTGCGGCTGGGTGACGATGTGGGCACGCAGCGTGGCATGTTAATGAGCCCAGCGCTCTGGCGGGAGTGGCTCAAGCCGCGTCTGGCGCGTATCATCGCCGCGGCGCACGCCGTCAAGCCTGACATCCTCATCTTTTATCACTGCGACGGCGACTGCCGCGCCATCATCCCCGACCTGATCGAGGTCGGGCTGGACATCCTCAATCCCGTGCAGCCGGAGTGTATGAACCCCACTGAGATCAAAGCGCTCTATGGCGACCGTCTCGCTTTCTGGGGCACGATGGGCACGCAAACGACCTTTCCGTTCGGCACGCCGGATGAGGTGCGAGCGATGGTGCGCGAGCGGATCGCCACAGTCGGACGCGGGGGCGGCCTGCTGCTGGCGCCGACGCATATCCTGGAGCCAGAGGTGCCGTGGGAGAACGTGCTGGCGTTCTTTCAGGCGATTGACGAGTATGAGGGGGATGCCTAATGCCGTATGTGATGGGCCTCGATTGCTCCACCACCTCGGTCAAGGCCATTATCTGGGATATGCAGGGGAACACCGTGGCGCAGGGACGCGCGCCGCTGGCGGTGCAGACGCCCGCGCCCGGCTGGATGGAGCAGGACGCTGAAAGCTGGTGGCGCGCCACCGGCGATGCGACGCGCCAGGCGCTCTGTGCCGTGGACGCGAGCCGGATCGCCGCCGTCGGCCTCACCTGGCAGCGCGAGACCTTTGTGGCGCTGGACGCGGCAGATCAGCCGCTGCGCCCGGCCATCCTCTGGTGCGACCAGCGCGCCACCCGCGAGGTCGAGCAGGCCAGAGAGATATATCGCGCCCGGCGCTTTCATCGTCTCTCCGGCAAGCAACTGGACACGACGCCCTCCTTTGTCAAGCTCGCCTGGATGCGCGCCCATGAGCCAGAGCTATACCGGCGCATTGCGCGGGTGCTGGATGTGGGCGGATATCTGGCGTGGCGGCTCACCGGCGCGCGGCGCACCTGCGCGGCGGGCGCGGATAGCATGGGATTGCTGGACATCGCCAGCGGCAGGTGGTCGCGCAGCCTGCTGGGCTATGTGGGGCTGCGCACGACGCAGATGGCGCGGCTGGTGCCGCCGGGCGGGTTGCTGGGCCGGATCACGGGCGCGGCAGCGCTGGCTACGGGTTTGACGCGGGGCACGCCGGTGATCGCCGCCGGCGGCGACGGGCAGGTGTTCGCAGTCGGCGTGCGCGCGGACAGGCCGGAGGTGCTCAGCCTCACCGTCGGCACGAGCCTGGTGCTGGGCGCGCCGTGGCCGACGTATCGCATCAGCGACGCTTACCGCACGATGGTCGGCTGCGATCCGGGAACGTATCTGTTCGAGGGGGTGCTGCGCGCGGGGGCGGAGATCGTGCGCTGGCTCGTGGAGGATTTCGCGCCCTCATGCCGCGTGGCAGAGATGGAGGCGCAGATCGCGGCGATCCCTGCCGGGTCGCTGGGACTGATCACCGTGCCGCTCTGGAAGGGGCGGATGGTGCCGACGAACGAGCCACTGGCGCGCGGCATGACCGTCGGCTGGTCCGATTATCACACGCTGGCGCACTTTTATCGGTCCATCCTGGAGGGGATCGCGTTCGAGGTGCGCACGCTGGTCGCCGCGTACGAGGAGGAGCTGGGCACCCAGACGCGGGAGATCCACCTGGGCGGCGGCGGGGCGCTGAGCGCCATCTGGCCGCAGATCATGGCGGACGTTACCGGGCGGGAGGTGGTGCTGTCGGCGGTGGAGAGCACGTCGCTAGGCGCGGCGATGCTGGCCGCCGCGGGGATCGGCGCGTACCCGTCGCTGGCGGCGGCGTCCGCGGCCATGTACCGGCCCACGGTGTGGCTGCGGCCCGGCGCGGCGGCGGCAGTGTATGACATGTTGTACGAGAAGCACTATCAGTTGCTCTACCTGCGCAATCACTACTCCCTTCAAGAGCTGGGCCGCTTTGCGCTGGAGGGGATGAGAGACGAGGGGGGCTCGCAGGGCGACCGACCCAGCGGTTTGTGACATTAGCCGGAATTGACAAAGGGACGCCGTGGCGTTACACTGGAGGTACCATTCTGCGCCATTCGGCCAGGCCTTCTGGGAGAAGAACATGGAACCGATCCTGACAAGGTGCGGCTTTCGCTGTGACCTCTGCCTGGCCTATCGGCCCAACATCATCGCGCATCCAGAAAACCGGCAGAAGCTGAGCGACGGCTGGTCCAAGTACTTTGGCTTTCGCCTGCCGCCATCCGAGATCTGTTGCGACGGCTGTATGGCAGACAACCCCACGCTGGACGAGCATTGCCGGGTGCGGCCATGTGTCATCGCCAAGGGGCTGGATAACTGCGCCGCGTGTGACCAGTATGTATGCGACAAGCTGGCGGACCGCCTGGTGAACTATGATCAGGTGAAGGCGCGGCTCGGCGCGGAGATCCCGGATGACGACCGCCGCTGCTTTATCCAGCCATACGAGAACGAGCGGCGGCTGGAGGCCATCCGCGAAGCGAGGGGACGTAGCGCTACGTAGGGCGGCGCGGTGTGACCGAGGGAGCGCCGATGGATGGGCGGCCGTGGCGCACGAGCGCAAGGAGGGAACATGGGCTTCCTGCGAAGGCTATTCAAACGCGAAGCGGACGACGCCCCGGCAGCGCAAGGCGCATCGCCGGCGGAACGGCTGGCCGAGGTCAGTGCGGTCGTAGCGGCGTTGAATGATTATTACATGGCGCACGCGACGACCGGCAACGAGATCCTGGTCAAGGTGGCGATGACGCTCAGCGCGTACCAGCTCGCGCTGATGCGCGTCCTGAGCCGGCTGACGCTGGGCGAGGCGGAGTTGCGGGAGGTCGCTGACCACCTGGCGACGAGCGATGCCGAGCAGGCAGCCAAGATCAGATCGGTGGCTCCGCTGCTCAACGACATACTCCCCCGGGAGCGCGACAAGGTGAGGGGCGACCTGCTGCACGAGCTGATGACGGGCATCAACATGTACGCCGATATCGGGCGGCAGCTGTTGCAGGTGCGCGAGTGGCGAGCACAGGGCATATCGGAGGCCAGGATCAGTGAGCTCCTCGGCACCTGGCGGGTAAAGAACATCTTCTGAAGCGAGTAAGTGCAGAGGCGACAAGGAGGAAAGCCGCGATGAAAGCGCTGGTCATCTACGAATCGTTCTTTGGCAACACGGAGCAGATCGCGCAGGCGGTGGCAGAGACGCTCGCCGCCCGTGCGGACGTCGTGGTGAAGCGGGTGAGTGAGGTGCCACCACAGTCACTGGCGGGCCTCGATCTGCTCGTCGTCGGCTCGGCGACGCGGGCGTTCCAACCCTCGCCCGGCACCAAGGCCTGGCTGGCGCAGCTCCCCGCCGACAGCCTGAGAGGGGTCAAGGTGGCGGCGTTCGACACACATATCCCCATTGAGGGCATAAAGTCAAAACTGGCGCGCGCACTGTTGCGGCCCCTCCTGACGCGCTATGCCGCCAAGCCGATTGCCAACGCGCTGCAGGGCAAGGGCGGCGCGCTGGCCGTCCCACCCGAGGGATTCGGCGTGCAAGGGACGGAAGGCCCACTGGTGACAGGGGAGCTGGAACGCGCGCGGGCGTGGGCGAATCAGATCCTCGCGGCAGTGTAGGTGGGGTGTCTTGGCCCGCGACGCGGGAAAGAAGGAATGCGCGATGAACTACACAGATGCCATCATCTCCCAGTACCTCGCGTCGCTGGAGATGCTCCGGCACGCCATCACAGGATGCCCGGAGGATCTTTGGGATAGGGCCGCAGACAGAAACAGGTTCTGGCACGTCGCCTACCATGCGCTCTTTTATGCCCATCTCTACCTGCAAGAGTCGCCAGCGGCGTTCACGCCGTGGGCCAAGCACCGCCCGCATTACGAGCGCCTGGAGCTGCTGCCCTCGGACGCTGAGCCGTATGACAAGGCGGCGGTGCTGGAATACCTCGCCCTCTGCCAGGCACAGGTGGCAGACAGGGTGCCGCAGGTGCAGCCCGACGGCGAGTCGGGCTTTTACTGGCTGCCCTTCACCAAGTTCGAGCTGCAGCTTTACAACATCCGCCATATCCAGCAGCATACCGGCGAGTTGATGGAACGGCTGGGGACATGCGCGCCCGTCGCCGTGGATTGGGTGGCGACGGGGTACTCGAAGATGACATAGGGCACGCAGCAGCGGGCCGCACATTCGAGGTGGCAGCCGGTCTTGCAGACATGAACTCGGCCAGGACACGGCTGTCCTGCCCGCGGGGAGCATGTCAGGTCTTGCGTTCAGAGTCGTGAGCCGTGGCTTTCCCACGCATAGCCGCCAAAGGAGGCTCTCATGTGCCGCAAACTCGCATGGCGCATCATGATCCTGATGCTGGTTTTCCTCTACACGCCCGGCGTCGCCCGCATGGAGGGCGTGGACCCGGCGATCCTCTCCCCCGGCCATCTGGCCATCGCGCCCGATCCCTACGAGCCTGATGACACCTGCGCGCAGGCAACCGCTCTCCCCTATCTGGTCGGGAACGAGCACACCTTTCACACTGACAGCGATGTGGACTGGTACTGGTTCGACGGGCCGGGTGGCGCGACTGCCTACTCACTGCGCGCCTACGGTGATGGCGCCTGCCGCCTGGAGTTGTATCGCGCGGACTGCGGCACGCTGATCGCCAGCGCGCAGGACGCGATCTATGTGGAACGCGCCGCCGAAGGCCGATACTACCTGAAGGTAACTGCCGTCGGCGGCTGGACCGGCTCCTATTGGCCCTATATGAGCGAGGTGCTGCGGGAAAGCTGCCTGACGGTGCGTGTCTTGCGCACGGGCACGCAGCTCGGGCTCGCCAACGCCACGCTGCAGATCTGGTTCCTCAACTATGCCAACATGGTGCGCTACCATGTCGCCACGCATGTCACGGGTCCCGATGGCGTGTACCGGATGTGCTGGTATGCCAGCGAGGACGAGCGCGGCGTGTACGAGATCTACGAGACCGACCCGCCGGGCTGCGTGTCCACCGGCGCGGGAGGCGGCGACGTGGTCTGGGACTGGAACCACGTGGACGCGATGGTGCACAAGGGCGACCAAGTGGTGGTTACCTTCTACGACACGCCACCGTTGCAGATGGGGTTATCGCCGGTGAACGACGCGAGCTGCGTCAACAGCATCCAGCCTTTCACCGCCAGCGTGACTGACATCTACAGCGCGACGCAGATCAGCGCGGTCGAATATGTGGTGGACAAGGGCGATTGGCTGGTGGACGCCGTCTATGTGCGCTATGTCCGCGCCAGCAACCTGATCTACCTGCGCAACGAGGACAACACCGGCTGGCTGGGGGGGTATGCGCCGGGTAGCAGCCACATCCTGGAAAACAGCCGCACGCGGGTGCACCTCAACCAGTGCGCGGCATCCGTGTCGCCAGACGGACGCACGCTGCACGTTACCTGGGCCATCGAGTTCGCCCCCGCCTTTGCCGGCGCCTATAACCAGTTCCTGTATGCGGAGCGCGGCCCAGGCTTTTACATTGGCTTTGACCAGATGGGGCGGTGGGATGTGAGTTATTGCGGCTCGCCCACGCCCACCCCGACGCCGACCACCACGCCGCAACAATGGAGCTGTGGCACGCACACCCTGCAACACGGCGTGGATGGCTACACCGGTTCGCAGGATGTGGGGATCAGCTCATGGTATCCCGACCAGAACTATGACGGGGGGATCAACGACGTGATGGCGGTGCGCGCCACCGACCAGCTCGCCGGACTGATCCGCTTTGACCTCGGCATGGTCCCGCAACAGGCGACGATCACACGGGCGACGCTCAGCCTCTACGCGGCGCGCTGGCACGAGCCCGCTCCCCCGCCGGGGCGCACGCTGACCGTGAGCGCCTATGAGGTGTATCGCCCCTGGGTGGCGAGCCAAGCCACATGGAAGCTGGCGCAGACCGGCATGCCGTGGGGGCAGGCCGGGTGTAACGACACCACCACCGACCGTGCGGCGCAAGCCGCCGCAACCGTGCTGATGTCAGCCGTGGGGCAATGGTACGACATTGACATCACGGCGCTGGTGCAAAAGTGGGTCAGCAACCCCGCGACCAACCACGGCCTTGTGCTCAAGGGGGTGGGATCGGGCATCGGCGTGGAGCTGGTGACGATGGAGCATGGCGCGACCCAACTGCACCCCAAGCTCATC
>JAIOAV010000111.1 GCA_019873665.1 Chloroflexota bacterium | reverse complement strand
CCGCTGGGTGAGGGCAGGGTGAGGGCACACCCTCTCCCATCGGGAGAGGGCAGGGTGAGGGCACACCCTCTCCCATCGGGAGAGGGCAGGGTGAGGGCACACCCTCTCCCATCGGGAGAGGGCAGGGTGAGGGCACGCAAAAGCTCTTGACAATTCGCCCGTTTCGGGTATCCTGTAACACAGGATGCGACCCGGTTCCTGACAGGAGCGTGCCACGTGACGGAAACGGACGATAGCAAGCCCAAGCGGATCGTCATCAAACCCAAGAGCGGAGCGGCAGAGCCTGCCGCCGCCACGCCAGGGGCCCAGCCAACGGCAGCAACGCCGGCCGCCGCCAAACCCGCGGAGCCCAAGCCGCCGGATGCCAAACCGGCAGCGGCCGCCGAGGACAAGCCCGCGGCCGGCCTGGTCAACGTCTCGACGTTGCTGACCGCCGTGGGGGGCCTGATCGCGGCGCTGGCGACGCTCTTGACCGCGCTGAACGCTGCGGGCGTCATCGGTCGCCCCACGGCGACGCCGGTGCCGCCCACCGCCACACCGACGATCGTGGCCGTCGCCCCCACCGCCACCCCGCCGTCCACATTCACCGTTGCGCCGACCCAGCCAGTGGCCGCGGTCCCGTCTCCCACGCCAGCGCCGCCATCGCCAACCTTCACGCCGTGGCTCACGCTGGCCCCGGCGGCGACGCCTGCCCCCGTGACGCCCTCCGCCTCGGGCGGGCTGATGGTAGATAACTTTGGCGACCCGAACAGCGGCTGGGACATCGTGAGCAACGCCGACTACGCCCTTGCCTATGTGGATGGGGCGTATCGCATGACGGTGATCAAGGCCAACAATGAGGTCTGGTCCACGCATTCGGGCACGGCAGCCATGAGCGATTACGTGATCGAGGTGGACGCGCGGCGCGTCGCCGGTCCGGAAGACAATGACTTTGGCGTGGTCTTTCGTGTGCAGCCGGGGAACACCGACTTTTACCAGTTCCGCATCAGCAGCGACGGGCTGTACACCTTGCGCCGCTTTCAGAATGATGCCTGGACCGACCTCCAGCCATGGACGGAGAGCGCCGTGATCGGCCAGGGCGACGCCACAAACCGCATCCGCATCGAGGCGATCGGGCCTTTCCTGCGCTGCTTTGTCAACAGCCAGATGCTGGCGGAGGCGCAGGATGACGTCTTTGCGGCGGGACGCGTCGGGCTTTCGGCAGGCACCTATGACGAGGGTGGCGTCGCCATAGATTTCGATAACCTGCGGGTCGTCAGCCTCGCCCCGGCGGGCACGGCGCCGGCCGTCGGCTATCGGCTCTATGACGACTTTGGCGACCCCGGCACCGGCTGGGAGATCACCAGCAGCACTGACTATGCCACCGACTATGTGGACGGGGCGTACCGCATGGTCGTGTACCGGCCGAATTACGAGATCTGGTCCACGGACCCGCGCACCGAGGCGCTGACCGATCACGTGATCGAGGTGGATGCGCGGCGCATCGCCGGCCCGGAGGATAACGATTTCGGCGTGGTCTTTCGCGTGCAGCCCGGGAACGACGAGTTCTACATGTTCGCCCTGAGCAGCGACGGCTTTTTCACCGTGCAGGTGCGCGAGGCGGGCGAGTGGACCGATCTCCAGCCGTGGACCAAGAACGCGGCCATCCTGGGCGGCGAGGCGACGAATCGCGTGCGCATCGAAGCGATCGGGCCTCACATGCGCTTTGTCGTCAATGGGGCAGTGCTGACGAGCATCGAGGATGAGACGTTTGCTGGCGGGCGGGTCGGTTTTTCCGCGGGCACTTTTGCCGAGGGGGGCGTGCAGCTCGAGTTCGACAATCTGCAGATCGTGAGCCTGTACCCATTCTAGCGAGACGGGGATATCGCCAGCGTCGCTTCCTCTGGCGACGGGAAAATGCATAAAGGAGTAACACATGGAAAGATCGAACAGAACGTGCGCTACATTGGGGATCATCGTGCTGATCGGCATCCTGCTCAGCGGGGTGGCCGGCGCCGTGGTAGGCGGGTTGGTGGCATACTCGCTGCGCGGCAGGGACGTCGGTCCCACGTCAGTGGCGGAGGTGGAGCGCGTCGTCACCCGCGTCGTGGAGCGCGTGGAGCAGGTGCCGGTCGTGGCCACGCCGGCGGCCCTGGAGGTGCGGCTGAACGAGCTGGAGCAGGTGTATAAGCAGGTGTACCGGCAGGCGGACCCGTCGGTGGTGAATATCACCGTGGCGGTGCGCGCACAGGTCCTGAACCCTTTTATGCCGCGCGCGCAGCAAAGCCCATACCAGTATGGCACCGGTTCGGGATGGGTGTATGACGAGTCCGGCTATATCGTTACCAACAACCACGTCGTCGCGGAGGCGGAGGAGATCCGCGTGACGTTCTACAACGATGTGACCCGTCCCGCCGAGCTGGTGGGGCGCGACCCGGACAGCGACCTCGCGGTGATCAAGGTGGATCCGGCTGGGCTGGAGCTGCGGCCGCTGCCGCTGGGCGATTCGGACGCGCTGCAGGTGGGTCAGATCGTCATGGCTATCGGCAACCCCTTTGGCTATCAGGGCACGCTGACGACCGGCGTCATCAGCGGCCTGGGACGCACGATGCCAGTGGGCGAGATGACCAGCGGCGGGCAATACAGCATCCCGGACGTGGTGCAGACCGATGCGGCGCTGAACCCGGGCAACTCGGGCGGGCCGTTGCTCGATGCGGCGGGGCGCGTCATCGGCGTGAACTTTGCCATCGAGTCGGAGGTGGCCGCCAACTCGGGCGTGGGCTTTGCCATCCCGGTGGCGCTGGTCAAGCTAGTGGTGCCGGCGCTGATCGAGAACGGGCGGTTCGAGTACGCCTATCTGGGCGTAACCATGCAGACCCTTTCGCCGGAGACGAACCGTGCGAACAACCTGAGCGATGACCAGCGCGGCGCCATGGTCGTCGCGGTAACGGCCAATGGGCCGGCCGCGCGCGCCGGCGTGCAGGCGGCAACGCAGCAGGCAACGGTGGAAGGCACAGCGGTGCCGGTGGGCGGCGACGTCATCATCGCCATCAACGGTGAAGAGGTTACCTCATCGGATGACCTGATCGTCTATCTGGTGCGCAAGACGCGCCCGGGCGACAGGGTGACCCTGACGGTGCTGCGCGGCGGCCGCCGCATGGAGATCCAGGTTACGCTGGGCACCCGGCCCTCATCCTCATAGGCAAAGCGCCCCCCGTCGCACACGCTGCGGGGGGCGCTTTTTCACTCCTTCTTCAGCAACGAAGGCGCGTTGCGGTAACGGTCGCTGGACGGATCGCTGATCAGCCCCGTCAGGATCGCCTCGCTCACCTCCTGAATTCCCTCGTCCATAGAGATGGTGGTGTGAAAGCCCAGCCGGTTCACGATCTTGTCGAACGACACGGCAATGTCGCGCATGTCGCCATCGAACGCCATATCCTTGTAGGTAACCTCGGTGCCGGGCACATGCTTTTGCACGAGCTGCGCCAGTTGCTCCTTGGTATAGTTGCCGTCGTTCGTCCCCACGTTATAGATCTCGCCGCGGATCAGCTCCTCCGGCGCTTCCAGCCCCAGACAGAGGGCGCGGACGATGTCGCGGATATGCACAAAGGAGCGCGAATAGTGGCGCTGGTAGATCAGCAGATGCCGCGTCTGGATCGCCTCCAGCACGAACTGGTTCACCATCAGGTCAAAGCGGGTGCGCGGCGAGACGCCATACAGGGTGGCAAAGCGGTAGAGGAGCGGGGCGCAGCGGGAGGTGGCCGCCTGCTCCTTCAGATACTGCTCGGCGGCGATCTTGGTCTCGGCATAGATGGATTGCGGGAAGAGGGGCGATTCCTCCGTCACCGCCTGCCCGTCCGGCGCGATGCCATAGTTGCTGTAGGTGGAGGCGAAGATGAGCCGCTTCACCCCCGCCTGCTCCGCGGCGGTGAACACGCGCCGCACCCCCTCGTAATTCACCCGCCAGCTCTCCTCCTTGCCGGCGCGCTGGCACGCGGGGAAACCCACCAGTGCCGCCAGATGCACGACGGCATCCCGCCCCGCCAGATAGGGCGCGAGATCGGCCGCCGCCACGTCCATCTTGGCAAAGTGAAAGCGCCGGTGGCTGAAATAGGGGAGGATCGAGTCGCCGCCAAAGAGCAGATCGTCCAGCACCGTCACGTCGTGGCCGTCATCCAGCAGGACGCCCGCGAGGAGCGAGCCGATATACCCGGCCCCACCTGTGATCGTTACCTTCATATTCGCTTCAGACCTCCATCTCTGAGATGATGGCGTGCGCGGGGCAAGCGTCGCCCGGCGCTACAGCGCCTCCATGATGCACACCTCATACGGCGCGAAAACCGGCGCCAGTCCCGGCAGCTCCTCCCCGTTCCGTCCCGCCGTGGAGAGGAGCACGCGCCACCGCCGCGAGGGCCACGGCCGATCCGGCACCAGTCGCGTCGGGCGATCCGCAAAGTTGAGCACCACTAGCACCGTCTGCTCCGCCGTGTGGCGGAGGAAGGAGAGGCTCTCGCGCGCGCCCTCCTGGAATGGCTCGTAGCGGCCCCGCCGCAGCGCCGGCGTCGCCTTGCGCAGCCAGATCAACTGCCGGTAAAAGCTCAAGAGCGAGTTGGGGTCATCGCGTTGCGCCGCCACATTGCGCCGCATATAGTCCTCATTCACGCGCAGCCAGGGTCGCGCCGTGGAGAATCCGGCCTGGGCGGTGGCGTCCCACTGCATCGGCGTGCGGCAGCCATCGCGCCCCCGGTAAAAGGGCCAGTAGCGCTTGCCCACCGGGTCCACCAGCTCGCGGCGCGGGATGGCGGTCTCGCGCATGCCGATCTCCTCGCCATAGTAGAGGAAGGGCGTGCCGCGCAGCGTCAACAGCATGGCCGCGGCCACCCGCGCGCGGCGCGCCGCGGCGCGCCGCCCGTAGCGGCTATAGTGGCGCGGCACATCGTGATTGCTCAGCGTATAGGTGGGCCAGCTTCCCGGCCCCAGCGCCGCCTCCCAGCGGCGAATCGCCTCTTGAAACGCCGCCGCCCGCCAGGGCGTATGCGTAAAGGCGAAATTGAAGGTCAGGTGCAGCAGCTCCGGCCCGCAAAGCGCCGCCGCCACGCCCAGTGGGTCATCGCTGGAGATCTCGCCCACGCTCATCCGCTCCGGGTAGGCGTCCAGAAGCTGCCGGAACTCGCGTAGCACATCCTTCAGCGCCGGGCGATCCCGGTCGTAGATGTGCCATTGCCGGTCGTATGCGATCAGGCTGCGCAGCGGCGACTCCCGATACCACCAGCGGGTGGGGTTGTCGCGCCACTGATCGTCCTTGATATAGTGGTTGACCACGTCCAGGCGAAAGCCATCCACGCCCCTGTCCAGCCAGAAGCGCACCACCTCCCACATGGCTGCCTTCACCTGCGGGTTGCGCCAGTTGACGTCCGGCTGCTCCGGCAAAAAGCCGTGCATGTACCACTGCCGCGTGGCGGCGTCCCACGTCCAGGCCCGCCCGCCAAACCGGGAGCGCCAGTTGTTGGGCGGGCGGCGCGGCCCGCCGCCATCGTGCCACAGATACCAGTCGCGGCGCGGATTATCCCGGCTCGACCGCGACGCGACAAACCACGGGTGCTGGTCGGAGGTGTGGTTGAGCACGAGATCGAGGATGACGCGGATGCCGCGCGCGTGCGCCCTGTCCACCAGCTCGTCGAAATCCGCCAGCGTGCCCATGGCCGGGGCGATGTCGGTGTAATCGCTCACGTCATAGCCGCAATCGCGCAGCGGCGACGGGTACACCGGCGACAGCCAGATGGCGTCCACGCCCAGCGAGGCGGGCGTGCCGTCGTTCAAATAGTCGAGGCGCGAGATGATCCCGCGCAGATCGCCCATGCCGTCGCCGTTGCTATCGGCAAAGCTCAACGGATAGATCTGGTAGATGACGCCCTCTTGCCACCAGGCGATGTCCCCCATCAAGCCCTCTCTCCTGCGGCGCGCACGGCAAAAGCGCGCTGCGGGTTCTCCGCCGTCAGGAGGCGGATCGTCTCCTCGCTCACGCCCTCGCGGCGCAGGCGCGGCAGGAACTCTGCGACCAGATAGGTGTAGCCGCGCTTGGCGCCGCCCTCCGGCTCGCCGGGGCGGTACCACCCCGCATCGTGCGAGAGCATCACCTGGCGCGCCAGACCTGCGTCCAGCGCCCAGAGCACCAGCGACACGAACTTGTCCTCGGCAGCGGGGGAGAGCGCATCATAGCTCAGCCAGCCGCCCCGACGGGCGAACGCGCGCTGCACCTCGCGGTCCGCCTCGTTCTGCGTGTGCACCCAGATGAAGCGGCCCGGATCCAGCCCGCGCGACTCTAGGATGTCCAGCTCTTCCAGCGCGTGCGCGCCGGCCGCCGGGCCGGAGGTGTGGCTGGCGACGACGACGCCGGTGGCCAGCGCGGCGCGGGCAGCGGCAGCCAGGGCGCGGCGCTCGTGGTCGGTGATGCCGCCGTCGCTGACCGCCATCTTGATGAATCCGGCGCACACGCCCGTGTCGTCAATCCCCTCCACGAGGTCGCGCGTCATCCAGTCGGCCAGCGCCTGCTCGTCCATGCGGCGGATGGCGGCGGGCATATACTGCTCGCGGTACACACCCGTGGGCGCGACGATGGCCAGGGGGGTGTGCGCGGCGAGATGCGCCAGCACGCGGGCATTGCGCCCCACGCCGCCGGTGGAGCATTCCACCAACGCGGTAACGCCCGCCGCCCATGCCGCGTCCAACAACGGCTGCATGGCGCGGCGCACGTCTTCCGGGTCAGCCTCGGCATAGCCGGGCGTCTGCGGCCCCCGCAGGTCGGTGAACAGGTGCTCGTGGGGCAAGATCAGGCCCAGCTCTTCCGTCGCCACCGGCCCGCGCACGCTCTGGATGAAAGCCATCGGTTCCCTCCCCCTATGACGCTGGCGTAACGTGGGCTGTATTCTACTCGGGAAACGCGGCGGGAGCAAGTCGGGGCGGCCGCGCAGCGGCGAAGCAATCCCCCGCATGGGCAAATTGGGGATGGCTTCGGTCGCTTCGCTCCCTCGCCATGACATGAGCGCTGTCATGGCGAGCGACCGCAGGGAGCGAAGCAATCTCCCGCTGACATGATGAGGGGATTGCTTCGGGCCTGCCCTCGCCATGACACGGGCGCGGTCCCGCGACACGGCACAGGCGCGGCTAGAGGTCCACGAAATAGGAGGTGCAGGCGAAATCTATCAGCTCTTTCGTCAGCCGCGAGGCCTGGCCGAGATAGCGCGCCGCGTCCATCGCCTGATAGATGATGTCGCGCGGGTGGCAGGAGCGCAGTTCGCGGTTCACCCTGACATAGTATCTGTCCAGCAGGTAAGCCAGGACCTCCTCGTCGTAGCTGATGTTGCGGCTGGCGCAGACGCGGCGAAAGATCTCGCGGAACTCGTCCACCGTGGGGCTGGGGATGTTGATCTTGTGGCGGATGCGCCGCAGGAAGGCCTCGTCCACCAGGCTCTTGGGCTCAATATTGGTGGAAAAGACGATCAGCGTCTCGAAGGGCACCTGGATCTTTTTGCCGGTATGCAGCGTGAGAAAGTCCACCTGCTTTTCTAGCGGCACGATCCAGCGGTTGAGCAGGTCGCGCGGGCGCACGAGCTGCCGCCCGAAATCATCCAGCAGAAAGACGCCGCCGTTCGCCTTCATCTGCAGCGGCGCTTCATAGTATCGGGTGGTGGTGTTATAGTTCAGGTCGAGGCTCTCCATCACCAGCTCGCCGCCGGTAACCACCACCGGGCGCTTGCAGCGCACCCAGCGCATATCGCGGCGCGGCGCGCTGCCGTTGCCGCCCTTTTCCGGCGGCGGCTCCGGCGCTTCCTCGTGCACCAGCGGATCGAACAGCTTGATCACCTGGCCGTCCACCTCCACAGCGTAGGGCACGTACACGGCGCCGGGCATCATGTGGTGGCCGATGGCCTCGGCGATGACGGTCTTGCCGTTGCCGGGCAGGCCGTAGAGAAAGATCGCCTGGCCGGAGTTCACAGCGGCGCCGACGCGATCCTGCAGCGCGGGCGAGGTTACCAGATGGGCCAGCCCCTCGCGCACCATAGCAGGCGTGATGACTCGGTCGCGCGTGCGCTGCGACGCCGCGCCCCGAGCATATTGCGGCAGCGGCACCGGTGCGGGGCCGGCATACTGGTTGCGCTCCAACACCTCTCTCGCCTTGACGCGCCCCTGATCGGTGATCACGTACTCGAACGAGCCGGTAACGAGGCTGCCGCTGCCGCGAATCTGGCAGAGCTGCTCGCGCTTCATGAACTCGAGCACACGCTCGATCACCTGATGAAAGGGGAGGCACAGCGCCTCGGCGATGCGAAAGCCGGAGAGGCTACCCTCATAGTAGAGCATCTTGGCGACCATGTCCACCAGAAAGCCGAGTGTCAGGCCGGTATCCTCGATAGAGTGGGGTTCAGCTAACAGCGTTTCCATGCTCGTCACTCCCGCCTGGGCGACACGCGCTGATGCGGCCATCTCTCCTCCAAAGCTCGATTTTTCTACTTCATTATAGGTCTTGCCCTCTAACGCACAATGGGATTTTCGTCCTATTGGAGGGGTTCACCGCAGAGGCGCCAGGGGCGCTTGACGGGGGCGCGGCTCGCGGTTAGAATGGGCGCGCATGCGGATCATGCGCCAGGGGAGGAGCGGATGAACAACGCGGAGATCGCCCGTCAGGCGCAGGAGCTGATGGCCGGCGGGTATCACTGATCGGAGGCGGTGGTGCGCGCCGTGGGCGCGCATCTTTGGGGAGACGAGTTCGACGAGCGGTGGGTGCAGATCGCCAACAGCTTTGGCGGCGGCGTAGCCGGGACGCACGCGCATCTCTGCGGCGCGCTGAGCGGCGGCCTGATGGTGCTGGGCCTGCGCTATGGCCGCACGTCGGCCAGCACGCCGGATGAGCCGCTATATGGGCGGATCAGGCGCTTTCGCCAGCGCTTTGCCGACGAGATCGGCAGCGTCATGTGCCGCGCGCTGCGCGACAAAGGCCCGTATGGGCCGCAGGGGCCGCTGAACTGCCGCATCCTGGTGGAGCGGGCGACGGCGATCCTGCTGGAGTGCCTGGACGAGCCTGCGGGAGGCTAGAGCGCCCGATGGCTCATAGCGAACTCGCGCCAGACGCGATACCCCAGCTTGGCGTACCAGTCCACCGACCATACCCATCCCACATGGCAGAGGCGCGTGCCGCGTGCCTTGAGCGTCTCTGAGGCCAGCGCCGAGAGCGCCAGCCCGATGCCGCGCTCGCGCATGTCCGGGGCCACACCCACCGCGCCGAACGCGCCCCCCTCCGGCCCCAGCAGCAGCGGCCACGGCACGCCGCCCCGCCCGGGCGAGTGCATGAACGCCGTGCCCACGATCCGCCCCGCCGCGTCCGCCGCCAGCACGAACTCGTCCGCGTCCTGCGGCGGGCGGACGCGCAACCCTGCCGCCCAGTGCGGAAAGCGCGCCTCCTCGAACGCCAGCAGCGCGGGGAGATCGTCCGCCGTGGCCACGCGCAGAGTCACGCCGGCGCGCGCCACCCGCTCCCACACGTAGGGCGGCGTGGCGTAATCGCGCAGGTCCTGCGCCATGTCCGCCGCGTCGTAGGCGTATTCCCAGCCCCGGGCGGCGAAAAAGCCGATCGCCGCGGGCAGGTTGCGCGGCACGCCCGGCCAAAAGTAGCTCCCCGCGCCGCCGCCAAGCTGCACGACCGCCGCGCCCCTCTCACGCAGCCGCGCCATTCCCGCCGCCAGCAGCGCGCTGCCGATCCCCCGGCGCTGCCGCTCCGGCGCCACCGCCAGCAGCATGATCTCGCCGCGCGGCTCTGCGGCGTGCAACTGCGTGCCGCAAAAGCCCACGATGCGCCCATCCGCCACCGCCACCAGGTGATCGCCCGGGCGATAGAGCGCGCTGCCCAGCATAGTGCGGCGCAGGTGCTCCCGCGTCAGCGGCCACGTGTCGCCCAGCGTCGCCTGCCATAGCGCGTACAGCGCATCTTCGTCCCGCGCCGGATCGTAGGCGCGGATCTCGTCATAGTGGTTCATGGGTCCTCCTGGAAGCTTTCAGCCATCAGCGATGGGCCATCAGCGGAATCGGTAGCTGAAAGCCGCAATCACTGGCGCGACACCCTCACCCGCGCCCTACGGGCGCACCCTCTCCCGCTGGGAGAGGGCAGGGGGAGGGCCTCCCATCGCGCACCACCCTCACCCGCGCCCTGCGGGCGCACCCTCTCCCGCTGGGAGAGGGTAGGGGGAGGGCACACCCTCTCCCGGAGGGAGAGGGCAGGGGGAGGGCGCACCCTCTCCCGGAGGGAGAGGGCCGCAAAAACAGGGGGCGGGAATCCCGCCCCCTGAGGGCCACAGGCGATTGTGGCGATGGTGCTACACGTGCGCTTCCGGGTTCTCCCAGTAGTACGTCTCGGTCTGGAGCAGATGCTCGTCGCCAGTGGGGTCATCCAGCGGGAAGCCGGGCAGGTAGCCGCGGAAGCCGTTCTTGACAATGATCGGCGCCGGGACCTCGCCAACCCATCCCGGATACGGCAGCTCCTCCGCCCAGATGTCCAGGATCTTGAAGAACAGCTCCGTCTGCTTGGCCGGGTTCGGCTCGCGCAGCACTTGGTTGTCCCAGATGTCCCAGATGTCCCAGATCCAGTGGCCGTCGGGTGGCTTCTCGGAGGTGGGGTGATCAGGGCCCTCGTTGATATAGTAGCTCCACGCCGGGCACCATGGCCGGTCGGGCTGGCGGCCGGTCCAGATGATGGGCGCCACCAGTGGCAGCACCGTGC
>JAIOAV010000110.1 GCA_019873665.1 Chloroflexota bacterium | reverse complement strand
GCCACGCTTCTGGTAAAGGCGCAGCGCCACCAGATTGTCGTTTGTGGTTACCAGCCAGAGGCGGCGACAGCCGCTGGCGCGCGCGATCTTTTCTATGGCCGCCAGCAGCGCCGTGCCCACGCCCCGACGTGGCAAGAGGCTGTTCAGCGTCACCACCTCGATCTCGTCCCCCTCGCGCCGATAGGTGAGCAGCCCCACGCGCTGCCCGCCCACAATCGCCACCAGGCCCGGCAGGCCGTCCGCCTGATGCACGCGACCGCGCGTTACGATCCGGCTGGAATGCCACGCCTGCGCCAGCACCCGCGCCGCCCACGGGCGATCCCGCTCCTCCAGTGGCCAGACGATCAGGTTGTCCATCATCGCTTACCCTCGCCAAAGCTCCCACAGCAAACGCATGCCAAAGACGATCATCACGAGCCCCGCCAGCCGGTTTATCCAACGCAGCCACGTGGCGTCGAGACGCGCGCGCAGGACGCTCGTGCCACTGCTGAGGAGCAGCCACCAACCCGCCGATCCGGCGAAAACGCCTGCCACCAGCGAGAGCGCCGCGCCATAGTCTCCGCCCGCACCGGCCAGTCCCAGCCCGCCAAAGATGGCGGCAAAGGAGAGGATCGTCATCGGGTTCGTCAGCGTCAGCGCAAAGGTCGTGGCATACGCTCTCCACGCCCCACGGCCACTGGCCGCCGCGGCGCGAATCGCCGGCGGACTGAACCAGCTCCTGATGCCGAGATAACAGAGGAATGCCCCACCGACGAGGCGAAACCATATCTGATGCGCCAGCAAAAAGCCAGAGACCACCGTCAGGCCGAAGGCGGCGACCAGGCCATAGACGGCATCGGCGGTCGCTGCGCCCAGCCCAGAAGCCAGCCCGCACGTCCGCCCCTCCGCCAGCGTGCGCCGGATGCAGAGCACGCCGATGGGCCCCACTGGCGCGGCAATGGAAAAGCCGATCACCAGCCCCCGCAACCACAGGCCGATATCCATCCCTGCCCGCTATACCGCTTCGTCGTGCTGCGGCTGGCGCGCAAAGGGCATGTTGAAGAGAGCGATCACGCTCGTGGGGTGCGTCTCCCGCGCCCAGGTGCGCCCGGTATCCCCTTGCGCCCGGAAGCGCGCCTCGCGCACAAAGGGCGGCGTCAGGGGGATCAGGCCGAAAGGTTGCAGGGCGTGCCGGCGGAGAGCGCGCTCGGCCCCCTCCTGGATCGCCGCTCGCGCCACCTCTGGATGCAGATGGATCGCCGCCAAGTTACGCTTGGCATAGGCGTCCGTCTCTAGCTCATCGCCCGTGCCCGACGTCGTGCCGCGTTTCACCTCGACCGTCTCGATGTCGGGGCAGAGCGCCTGCGCCTCCAGCGTCGCCGCGCGATCTCCGGACAAAAAGACAGCGGGGATGCCCAGCTCGCTGGCGCACATGGCAAACTGGCCGAACTCGCCGATCGAGACGCCGTTGACCGCGAGATCGAGATAGTGGAACCACTGGGTGTGCGCGATGTGCGCGTAGGGCGTGCCCGCCTTGGCGTGCTGCCCCACCCACGCCACAGCATCGTAACTGTTGTCCAGCAGGAGCGGCCACCCTCCCGGCCAACCGCGCATGTACTCGACACGCGGGTCCAACAGGAGCGGATTGATGCCGCCCGCGCCGTGTCCATCGGCCACCACGATCTCGGTGGCGCCACCGGCGAAAAAGCCCTCCACGGCGGCGTTCACCTCCCTGGTCAAAAGCTCCTTGGCCACCTCATAGTAACGCGAAGTGGCCATGCACCAGTCGTCGTGGTTGACCACCCCCGCTACACCTTCCAGATCGGTCATGAGGTAGATTCGCATCGTGCGCCCTCCTCCGAAATGATGATAGCCCCGCATGTCATGGCGAGGGAGCAAAGCGACCGCAGCCATCCCCTCCTTGCGCTAGCAGGAGATTGCTTCGCCGCTGCGCGGCTCGCAATGACAGGGTGAGTTGTGAGCTTCTCGCCTCCTCCATAAACTAGCGCGAATCGCCAAAAGGCGAGTTGCGCGCCTGCCTTCATTCGCGTATAATGGGATTCACATCGGATCGCATACGGCGTAACGCCCGACGCTTGCGGTGGAGTATAGCAGGATCGGCGGCCTTTGCCAAGTCCAACCAAACCCCATCCTACCTCTAATGTAATCCGTCCGTTGCCTCCGGCGCTTTGTAGTAGAATGGACAGAGGTATAGTGTGTCAGGAACGATGGAGGATAGGGAGATGAAAGCGCAAGAGAACCAGGAAGAGTTGGAACGTCGGCTCAAGTCCCGCGTCAAAGAGCTTTGGCCGCAGATCGCAGATGAAGACCTGGAGTCCGCCGCAGCCAAACAGGAAGAGCTGTGCCGGCTGCTGCAGGACAAGCTCGGCTACAGCAGATCCGAGGCGGATCAGCGGGTCAAGCAGATACTGCTCGAGATCGCGGGACGCCCTTATCTCTAGAGCAGCAGGGCGCATCACGGCGGAAAGAGGCGGCCTCTGCAGGCTGCCCTTTCTGCGAGTCGCAGGGGGAGCGGCTCATCATGAACAAATAGACGAAAGGAGACACATTCATGGCAGTTGAGAGATTTAAGGAGCTCTGGGAACGCATTCGGCCCAAGGTCAAGGAGCAGTGGAGCAATCTGACAGACGAAGACCTGGACACCGTCAAGGGTGAGACGGCGAACCTCTGCGCGCTATTGCAGAGCAAGTGCGGCTACACCAAGAAAGAGGCGGATGCCGCGGTGGATCGTCTGCTGAACGAAGCGCACATGCGCTGGTAGCACGCCGCCGCTTCCGATCACACGTGAAACGGGCCCTGTCGGCATGGACAGGGCCCGCTTTTCTATTCCAGGACCACCACCTCATACTCGTGGATCTTGGGCAGATAGACGATCAGGTGTTCCTTCTCGTTGCGCCGGGCGCAATCGCAAGCCGATACCAGCGCGCGCAGCCTGATCTCGCCCTGGCGGTCGCCGAGCGCCTCTCGCGCCACGTGCAGCTCCACCCCCGCCTGCTGACACACATGCTCGAACGGGCGTGGCACGATGCCTGCATAGTTGATCAAGTGCACGATGAGCCGTGTGCCCTGCCGCCGCACCACTACCTCGATGTTCCCGATTCCGCCTTCCAGATGCACCGGGGAGCGCGAAAGCAGCAAGGCCGCGTTCTTGATCAGTCGCCGATACTCGACCGGGCCGTAGCTGCTGATCATCTCGCCAAAGGTCCCCGCCAGGTAGAGCGAGCTGCCCCGGCCGAACTTGTGGAGCACGATCGCGGGCCGCACCGGCTCCGTCAGCGGCAGGTAGCGCCCCGCCATCGGCGCTAGGAAGCGGGCCAACACCTCGGCAGAGGGAGCCGCCCGGACATCGAACACCGTCGTCGGCGCCGGATAATACGGCAGGCTCAGGTCTTCAAAGAGGGGATGCTTGCCGGAAAGGGTGAAATAGTTCCAGGTGTGATAGGGGATCGGCCCCGCGCCCAGCGAGACGCCGAACACATCCCCCAGACCCAGCTCCCCGCGCGGCTCGCCGGCAGGCGTGTAGAGCGACGTGTCGGAGGTGGCCACGATGTGGCCGCCAGCAGCGACATAGCCGCGAATGGCCTCTATCGCCGCGTCGGACAGGCAAGCTGCTGTGGGCAGAAAGAGACAACCATAGCGCGCCAACCCTTCCGCGGTGAGCGCGAGGTCGGTCACCACGTCGAACGCCACGCCGGAGCGGGAGAGCGCATCGCAGACGCCGTGGAACGACTCGGTCATGTTCCCGGCAAAGCGCCGGCCGCCGCCCTTCTGGCCGTAGAAATCGGAGGCGCCCGCCTCGGTGCGGTACGAGCGCTCGGTATCGAGGGAGTACATCACGGCGACGCGCGCCGCCGACTCGGTCTGCTCATAGTATGGCTCATGAGCCGCCAGGAACTGCATCAGCTCCCGCGCCGCCTTGCCACCCGGTGTCTGCAGCAACCGCGTGCCGCCATGCAGGCCGTACCAGATGCCCGCGCCATTCGCCACGGTGGACGCGATGCACAGCTTGGTCTCCGCCGGCGTGTGCAGGTACCACGACCACGGCTTTTGATCCGCCGCCATAAAGATCACGCGCGGCTTGTGCGGCGCCACCGCCTCCAGCACTTTGGCCGCCACCGACGGCTTCCAGAGGTAGGCATCCTTGGGCGGCCCGTAGAACATAAAGCCCCCCTCGGTGCCCACGATATCATTGTAGGCCAACGCCTCCGGCAGCTTGGTATAGGACGCCGTCGGATGCATTACCGGCAGGTTCATGTAAAACACCCCGTCCGGCTTGATCGCCTTGAAGCGACGATACGACTCGTTGAGAAAGTCGTCGCGGCCCTCCTGATAGAAGCGAAAGAGGTCCGTCGCCCGGTCGAGATCGCCGCCATGCCGCGCGGCGTAGCGCTCGCGGCAGCTCGGGCAGTGGCACCCTCCCGCCACCACCACCGGCCCGTCCAGAAAGACGCCGTCAATGTCGTATGGCGCGAGGCTTTCCAGCACTCGGAAAAAGTGCTCGCGCCAGGGGCCATTGAAGCAGCACGCATAATAGGTGTCGTACAGCTTGGGGAAAGAGCCATCGGCGGCCTGCTGTGCCCACTCCTGGTAACGGTGGCTGACGGAGGGGCCCAGGATGTGCACGTTGAGATACACGATGATGCGCAGGCCGTGCTTTCTTGCTTCCCGCACATACTCGTGCAACAGCTCGCCGTGTTGCGCCACATCGAAAAGCGCCGAGTAGGCGTCGGCCATGGGGTGGAAAAGCTGCTCCGTGTTAAAGCCCATCTCCTCCCACTTGGCCGGCACCGCCAGGGTGGCCGCGCGCCCCCCCTCAAAGTTGCATTGCAGGGCCGCGATGCGTAACGGCTTCTCGTACCACAGCAGTGCCATGTCGAACCTCCCTGTTGGTCTTGGTCTTTCGCGAGAACAGATGCATCTCCCGCTGCAGAGGCGCAGAGAACGCCGACAGACCAGAGAAACCCTCTGCGCCCTCGGCGTCCCAGCGGTGAAATATCTCCACCAGCACATTATCGTCAGGATCGGCACAGGCGCAAGCTATGATCTGGGGGCGGGCAGCAGGGGATGACAGACGCTCAGCGCGCGAGCTTAGCCGCGGCCCACTCAGGAGCGGCGGCGGATGAGACCGCCCAGCCAGCGGCGGAAGCGTGCCCAGCGGCCCCCGGCAGCGATGGTTGGGACCTCCGTCTCTTCGGCAGGTTGCGCGGGGAGCGCGTTCGCCGCACGGAGCACTACCTCCTCGTCAATGGTGCGCAGCCGTCGTTCAAAAGCGTCGAGGAGGCAGCACATGCACAGCACATTGATGCGGCGCGGCGAACCGTTCGTCAGTTCGGTGATGGCGCGCACCGCTCCCGGCGTAAAGATGCCGTCCTGGCTGCCGGCCTTGCGCAACCGCAGTTGAATAAAAGACCTCACCTCGGCCGGAGAGAGCGGCGAGAGGGTGCAGTTGGCCACGATGCGATCCTTCAACGCGGCACTGCGCCCCACCATCTGCATCAGGCGCGGCTGCCCGGCCAGGACGATCTGCGCCATCTGCCGCTCATTGATCTGCATATCCAGGATGCGGCGCACACGATGCAGCAGGCGCATGGTCATGTTCTGCGCCTCGTCTAGCAGCAGCACCACCGTCTTCTGCTCGTGAAACGCCTGGTGTACCAGATAGTCCTCCAGGGCGATCTCCAGATCCCGCAGCGACCTCCGCCGGGCCGGGATCACGCCCACGCTCTGCAACATCGCGCGCAGCATCGCATACTCGCTCCCCCAGCCCGAATGCGGGAAAAAGACGACGGTATAGCGCTTGTCCGACGCCAGCGTCTCGTAGAGCACGCGCAAGAGCAGCGTCTTGCCCAGTCCCACCTGACCCGTCAGCAAAGCCAGGCCCTGGCGGTGTTCGATCACCTGGCGCAGCAGTTGCAGCGCGCGTTCATGCTGCTCACTGGGATAGAAGAAGCGAGGGCTGGGGACGATGTTGAACGGCTCTTCCGCGAGGCCGAAAAAGTCAAAGTAGCTGTACAGAGTGTCGCTCGCGCGCCGCCGGGCGATGCTGATGGCCCGCGTATAGGTGGGACAGGCGAGGTGATCTGTGGCGAGGCAGACATCCCGTTGCGTCTCCTCACTCACCGCGCGCGGCGAGCGGCGCTCGCCGGCCTCGGCGTGGCATACATTCCCCGGCGAGGGATCGCGGAAGCGGGCATGGCGTCCGCCGGGCGTGCCGAGGTACGGGCACGCCCGGAGCAGGTCAACCTCCATCGAGGTCGAGATCGTCTCACCGCGCCGCTGGCGCGATTCCGTCCAGAGAAGCAGCGTCCTGGCGCGGTCATTCTCCGGATTGACGGACAGGATCTTGTGCAGGAGGCGGATCTTTTCCGCCATGCTCTCGGTAGCCACATTCTGCCAGAGCAGGGCGTCCTCATACAGCGGGTCACCGGCCAGCACACGCACGCAATACTGCCGGGCCGTCGCCAGGTCGCCCATCTGCGCGGCGTTAGCCGCCAGTTGCACCAGATGGCACGGCAGCAGAGCTTCCGAGTCCTCGCGCGATTCTGCCATCACACTCTCCCCCAACAGCCTAGCAGGGGTGCTCAGGCGCGATATGCGCCGTCACCCTCATTGTACACGCATTCTGCGCCGAGATCAACCACCGCCCCCGGACACATGAAACCCTGCAACCGCGTCAGGTACGCGATTACAGGGTGTCAAAAAGATCGCCGATGGAGCTTCTTCGCTCGTAAAGCTCGTCCCGCCCCCCACAGCGTCTAGCTTGGCGCTTCCCGCTGCTGCCAGAGGAAGCGGAGACGGCTCAGGAGGCCGCGCTCTTCGGCAATTTGCTGCGCCGGCTTGGGCTCTGCCACTTCCGCCGGGTGCTGATCCACCACGCGCAGCACCAGCTCCTGGTCAATGCTGTGCACATTCCGCTCGAAAGCCTCGATCAGGCAACGCATGCAGAGCACATTGATGCGGCGCGGCGAGCCGCGTGTCAGATCGGTGATGGTGCGCACCGCCGCCGAGGTAAAGAGGCCATTCTGGCTCCCCGCCTCGTGCAGCCGCGAGGAGATGAACGATTTGACATCCGATGGCGCGAGAGGCGTCAGGGCATAGCTGGCCACCACGCGATCCTGCAGGGCGGCGATGCCCTTCACCTTCTCCAGCAGGCGCGGCTGCCCGGCGAGTATGATCTGCGCCATCTGCTGATTGCCCACGTGGAAATCCAGAATCCGGCGCACGCGCGACAGGATGCGCGGCGACATGGCCTGCGCCTCGTCGAACAGGAACACCACGGTCTTGTGCGCCTGAAAGACCTGCTGCATCAGGTAATCCTCCAGGCTGGCCTCCAGATCGCGCAGCGACCTGCGGCGCGCGGGCGCAACGCCCAGCGCGCGAAAGATCGCCGTCATCATGGCGTGCTCGGTGCCCCAGCTCGAATGCGGGAAAAAGGCCACTGTATAGCGCGGGTCGCGGAAGAGATCCTCATACAGCACGCGCAGGATCAGCGTCTTGCCGAGTCCCACCTGGCCGGAGAGCACCGCCAACCCCTGGCGATGCTCGATCACCTGCCGCAACAGCCGCAACGCCTCGTCGTGTTGTCGGGTCGGGTAGAAGAAGCGTGGCGTCGGCACGATGTTGAAGGGCTCTTCATCCAGCCCGAAAAAGTCAAAATAGTCGTGTAGGTTCATCGTGTCCAGCGCGTGGCGACGCGCCGCAAAGATGGCGCGGCAGTAGGTCGGACACGCGAGATGATCCACCGTGAGGCAGCTATCGCGCTGCGTCTCCTCGCTGACCTCGCGCGGGGCACGGCGCTGGTTGGCCTCGGCATGGCACACATTGCCAGGGCAAGGGTAGGTGAAACGGGCATGGCGATCTTCTGCCGTGCCGAGGTACGGGCACGGCGTCAGCAGCTCGACCTCCATGGCCGGCGAGATGCCCTCGCCGCGTCGCTGCCGCGCTTCCGCCCAGGTGAGCAGCGTCTTGGCGCGATAGTTGGCGGGATTCATGCTCAGCACTTTTTGCAGGAGGCGAATCTTTTCGGGCATGCTCTCCGTCGCCACGTTCTGCCAGAGGAGAGCATCCTCATTGAAAGGGTCCTTGACCAGCACTTCGGCGCAATGCACCCGCGTCTCGGCCAGATTACCCGCCTGCGCTGCCTTGGCCGCCAGTTGCACCAGGCGATTCGGCAGCAACGTTACCTCAATATCGTGTTCCCCCATTCGCCACTCCTCTGCCACAACGGACACCCTACACCAGCCCGGGGGTGAATTGCCCACAGGTCAGGGGATACCACATCCTTTTCAAGCAACCATTGTAATTGGACAAGATGAATGGCGGATGAACGGCTACCCCTTCCAGAATGACAAAATGTTCACAAGAGAGGTGAGAAGTACCCAGTCGGCCGCCCGCCGCCAGCTCAATCTTGCTTTTCAAACAACTAATATTATATTATCTAGAGCATGAGACGGCGCAGAATGAAATAAGATACGGCCTGTGGCGAGAGCAGCAAGCTTTTGCGGGGAAAGAGATGGACGGGCGGAGAGCACGTCCCTGCGGGCGTGAAGGGGAATCACACAACATGGGTGGCCTCTAGCGGCGGCAGAAGCCACCCATGGACGATATGTCGCCCCGCCAGGCTTATTCCTCGGCCTGGCTGGCCAGGATGATCGCTTCCGCGATCTCCTTCATCGGGCGACGGGTGTTCATGCTCATCTTCTGGATCTTGCGGAACGCCTCGGCCTCGGTAAGCCCCTGCTTTTCCATCAGCAGCCCCTTGGCGCGGTCCACCAGCTTGCGCGTCTCCAGCGCCTCTTTCAGGTCGCCCACCTCTTTTTCCAGCGCGCGCAGCTCTTCGGCGCGCGCCAGGGCGATCTCGATGGCCGGGCCGAGATCCGCCTCGCGGAAGGGCTTGACCAGGTACGCCACGACGCCGGCCTCGCGGGCCCGCTCCACCAGATCCCGCTGGCTGAAGGCGGTCAGCAGCACAACCGGCGCCAGTCGCTCTTCGGTGAGGGCCTTGGCCGCTTCGATGCCGTTCATGTCCGGCATCTTGATATCCATGATGACCAGATCCGGTTTCAGCTCGCGCGTCAGGTTCACGGCGCTGCGACCATCCGTCGCTTCGCCGACCACGAGATAGCCCAGATTCGTCAGCATCTCGCGCAGGTCCATGCGCACGATGGCTTCATCCTCTGCGATGACAATTCTCACCCTCTCCACGTTTGCCTCCTGATTGAGAATCCGCATTTGCGGGTAATGTCAGATACGCTCCGAATCATCCATCTGCTTGGTGAATGATACGGCAGCCAGCGTCCCACCCTCCTGGCTCGTCAGCGCCAACTGGCCGTGCAGGTCATCGCTCACCAGCGCCCGCACGATCCGCAATCCCAGGCTCGGCGATGCGGCGAGATCGAAATCGGGCGGCAGGCCATCCCCGTCATCTCGCACGGACAGATGCACCCGTTCTCCCTCGTCCTCCAGAGCGAGGACGATATTGCCCCGATCTCGGTGGCGATAGCCGTGCTCGACGGCATTCTGCAGCAGCTCGTTCATGACCAGCGCGCAGGCGGTGGCATGGCGCGCCGGCAGGTAGATATTCGGCCCCTGCAGCTCGAACCGAATCTGCTTCTCCGGCCCCATCAGGCTGTCGCGCATCTGCGCGATGATCCGCCGCGCTACATCGCGGATGTTGATGGTGGTGCCGCCCGCCTGCGACAGATACTCGTGCACGACGGCGATGCTCAAGATGCGGTTGGTGGCCTCTTGCAGCAGCGCCTGCGCCTCCGCGGACTCGACGCGGCGGCTCTGCAGCCGCAGCAACGACGCGATCGTCTGCAGGTTGTTCTTGACCCGATGGTGCACTTCCTGGATCAGCGCCAGCTTGACCTTCAGTTCCTGCGCCTGGCGTCTGGCTTCCGTGTCATCGTGGATGGTCACCAGGACGCCCACCGGGTAGGAGCCGGTCGAGAGCCGCGCGCCAAGGCCAAGCACGCTGCCCAGCCGACGCAAGGCCGTATCGCCGGGCATCCGCGCCCGCACCGGCAACGCCTTGCGGATCCAGATCAACCCCTGCTCCTCGCTTTCCTCTTCCACACACGTCTCGCTGGCCAGCGCCCGCTCCACGAGCTGCGCGTCGCCGGTGGCCAGCGATCCGACGCGCTGTCCCACCAGGTCTTCCATATAGCCGAGACGTCGGAAAAAATTCGAGGCGATGCCGCTGACATACTGGATGCGGCGCTGCATATCCACCAGGTAGATGCCGTCATGTTCGCCAAACACGGAGAGGCCAGAGGCATCGCATAGCTCGCCCGCCAATGCTGTCCACTGCAATTGGTCCACCGCGCGCTGAAAGACGCGGCTGCGGCGGCGATGGCGCTCGAACGCCAGGACATTCGTCTCGACGCTCAGCGCGCCGATCACCCGTCCTTGCGCGTCGCGCACGGTGCGCACTTGACGCACGATCGGCGCCCCGTTGAGCATCGCCGGGCGGGGCAACTCGGGCCATAGCCGGCGCCGGCGCGGCGCGAAAACCGCCGGCAGCTCCGACGCGGTGAAGGTCTTGCCCACTAGCGATTCGCTATATAGCGGCAGGATCGAGTGTGGCTGCGCCTGTCCCACCACGAGTGCGTGTTCGGCATCCAGATAGCGAAACAGCAACAGGTCACCGCGGCTGACGTCCGCCAGAATCGGCAGCGCCGCAATGATCTTGGCAAAGAGTTGGTCATGGGCTAGGTCTTGATCGTCCATTGTCTGTACTCGTCAACGAGTTGCGTGTTAGTTGTAGAACATCGCTGCATTATACCACAAGTCGGCGCAAACGCGAAATGCACCTGACAAACCCACACACGTCATTGCGAGGGCGCAAAGCGACCGAAGCAATCCCCAACCGGCCATGCAACAGATTGCTTCGCCGCGGCGCGGCTCGCGGAGAGGCCCCGCGCCCCACGTTTGACAAAGCGGACAAGTCGCATACAGTTAGCAGTACAGCTTGACCACGCTGATCGTCAGCAAGGGAAGATCAGAAGAATGAGCCTGCAACTTCCTGCCAGACACAACCTCAAACTGCAACAGCTCCTGGAACGCATCAACCAGGACGAAGAGCTGTGGCAGCTATGGCATTGCGCCAACATCAACGCGGTGGATCGCTCCGGCATCAGCGACCATGGCGAGGTGCACATCCGCATTGCGGCGAACGCCGCCCTGCGCATCCTGCGCCTTCTCTACGAAGCCGGCATCGAGCCGAATGTGGCAACAGACCATCACCTCACGCCCGAGGAAGGGGAGATCGTGGTGGTGCTGGGCGCGTG
>JAIOAV010000109.1:7390-11371 GCA_019873665.1 Chloroflexota bacterium | reverse complement strand
ACATCATGCTTTATGCGGATGGCAGCGAGGAACGTGTGCCCATCCGCCGCCGCCACCAGATCGGCGCTTTTCAGCGGCCGTGGGGCGAGAATTGCTTCCAGGCGGTGGCGCACCGCAAGCCGCGCCCGCTGTGTGCCGCGCACGAGCAGTTGATCGAAGGGTGGGGCCGCAGTCAGACGCGCGTGGATGTGGCCGATGGCGGCCCATGGGTGAACTGGCTCTGGGCATGGCAGAACCCCCATCCGGATAAGATGCTCGTCGGCATCCGCCTCGAGCCGGTCAGTGGCATCGTCGTCGTCTCGGCGGTATCCGCGGGCGACGCCGACGAGCAGCCGCTACGCTGGCGCTCCCGGCGCAAGGCGTTGCTGGTGCTGCCCGAAGGGGAGGCGTTCAGTCCCACATTGGACACGAACGGCCTGCTGGCGCAGGTGCAACTGGACATGGGGCAGGTCATCTCGGCCACCCCGCGTCCGCTCTATCCGGTGGAGGAGTGGGACGGCTCCTATAACAACCAACTGCCGGAGCGGTCTGCCAGCGAGGTGTTGATCGAGTACACCTCTCACCCGGATGCCGCGTTCCATCTCGCGGATGGGCAGGTGATTCCGGTGGCGCAGGTCGAGTCGCTGGTCGGGTTTCGCATCGCGGGCAATGGCCGCAGCTATGGCCTGCAGCCGGTGCCGCCCTCTCGCCAGCGCGTCACGCTGCGTGTCATTGAGCGCGGCAGTGGCAAAGCGGTGGCGGCCAAGCTGCACGTGCACGGGCCATACGGCGAGTACCTCGCGCCGCTGGATCGCCATCGCATCCCCAACGCGGCGTGGTTCGAGGACTATTCGGTGGATTTCACGCACTTGAATAACCATCACTGCACCTACATCCCTGGCGAGACCGACCTCCTGCTGCCGGTGGGCAGGGTGTATGTCGAGGTATCCAAGGGGTTCGAGATCACGCCGGTGCGCCGCGTCGTGGAGGTGCAGCCGGACACGACCGAGATCGTCATCGAGATCGAGAAGGTGCTCCCGTGGCGGGAGAGGGGGTGGGTGACGGCGGACACGCATGTGCATTTCCTTTCCCCGATGTCGGCGCTGCTGGAGGGAGCGGGGGAGGGCGTGAACATTGTCAACCTGCTGGCAAGCCAGTGGGGTGAGCTGATGACCAATGTTGGCGATTTCGACGGCGCGACCACATGGGGTGCGCCGGGGGCAGGTGGCAGCGGCGAATACCTGGTGCGCGTCGGCACCGAGAACCGCCAGCACGTGCTCGGCCACATCTCGCTCCTCGGCTACCGCGGCCGCATCATCGCGCCGATGACCACCGGCGGGCCGGATGAATCGGCGCTTGGCGACCCGATTGATGTGCTGCTGACCGAGTGGGCGCGGCAGTGCAAGGCGCAGGGCGGCGTCGTCGTGCTGCCGCACTTTCCCAACCCGCGCGCCGAGCACGCCGCCAGCATCGTCAGCGGCGACATTGACGCGCTGGAGATGACCGCCTGGGGTCGCCTCTATGACGGGATCAATCCCTACTCGCTGTCGGACTGGTATCGCTACCTGAACTGCGGCTATCTCGTCGCCGCGGTGGGCGGCACCGACAAGATGTCGGCGAACACCGCCGTCGGCGCGGTGCGCACCTACGCGCACCTGCGACCGGATGAGCCATTCGCCTACGAGGCTTGGCTGGACGCGATCCGCCGCGCCGAGACCTTTGTCACCTACGGGCCGCTGCTTGATTTCGCCGTGGATGGCCACCCGATGGGCAGCCGTTTGCAGATGTCCGCCGGTGGCGGCACGGTGGACGTGACGTGGATAGCTGCCAGCGTTACTGTGCCGATGAGCCGCGTCGAGCTGGTCGTCAATGGCGAGATCCGCGAGAGCGCCGCCGTCGCGCCGTGGAACGCCAGCGGGCACTGGTCGGTGCGTGTGGACAAGAGCGCGTGGCTGGCGCTGCTGGTGCGCGGCCACTACCCCGACAAGCCGGAGATCATCGCCGCGCACTCGTCGCCGGTAATGGTCATGCTGGACGGTTCGCCCATGCTGGCGGCGGCAGATGCGCTGACAATCCTGGAGCAGATCGAGGGGGCGATGGCATACCTGGACACGGTGGGGACGCGCGCGGAGGATGTGGCCTACAGGAGAATGCGGCTGGTGCTGGAATCGGCGCACCGCACGCTGCACAACCGCATGCATCAGCGCGGCTACTATCACGATCACACGCCGCCCGCGGATCACGCGGCGCACCATACATGAAGCGCTTGACCCCGTGGATGCGGGTCAGCGCTGTACGCCGGCGCTTGCGCCGGATGGCGGCACGTAGCTGATCCAGGGGTTTTCTGGATTCCATGGCAAATCGCCTCCGGAAAAAGGCATTGACATTTGGCCAACCCGGTCGTATAATGTGCCATAGATACGAGACGCAAGCCGGCATGCCACAATCCTGCCCCAGAATTCCAAGTGCAACTGTTAGGATACTTGGACGGAATCCACCTGAGCATACCGATTAGGAGTGGGAGACGGAATCCGGCTAGTTAATAGTTGGCCCGCCATGTTAATCCAAGTGGTACAATACAGCAATGAATAAAAACGAATTCTTAACGGCACTTCAGGCCGAAGTAGCGACTTTCAACTCAGCGGTTTCAACCCAAAGTGGCGATTGGATTGTCAAAGGTTTTATTGACATAGCCAGGAACATTTACACTATTTCAGTGGACACAAAAGTTATCTCGAAAATCATGGAACTTTTGTTATTCCCAGAACTTGCGCGTTTTGCGGAGAAACACAGTTTGAAGATGGTCTTATCAGAGCAGCAGAACTTTTATCCAGACATAAGTTTTGTAGACGATGATGAGCATCGTTTTGCGCTTGATTTGAAGAGTACCTATCGAGTTGACGGCAATCGCGTTAACGGTATGACACTTGGTGCTTTCACCGGGTATTTTCGGGAAAGAAATAGTGCAAAGAACATAACCTTTCCTTATGGTTCTTATAGTGGACACTTTGTTTTGGGCGTTATCTATTCAAAGACTGATGATTTGATTGACGAACGTAGAAAATATACACTCGCAGACCTCGAAAGGATTACGTCGGTCATCAAAGACTTTCAGTTCTTTGCACACGAGAAATATCGAATTGCATCTGACCGCCCAGGTAGTGGCAATACCAAAAATATTGGTTCAGTTACGGAGATCGACAAACTTTTGAGTGGTTCTGGGCCGTTTGCATCATTAGGTGAAGACCTCTTCGATGACTACTGGATGTATTACCTAACTAAAGATATGGCTAGAGCAGTAGAACTCAACAGGCCACCATACACCAATCTACGGAGCTATTTGAAGTACAAGGGGCGGGCAAAATGATTGTTCAGGGTTTGCCACGTGAATTGAATTATGTAGTAGTTCCTCCAATAAAGTGTCAGGGAATTAAGACCAAACTTGTCAAATTCATTCTAGGTAATATTTATTGGAATGGGCAAGGGCGGTGGATAGAACCATTCTTAGGTTCAGGTGTGGTATTGTTTAACGTTCAACCAAAGCAGGCTCTGATTAATGATATTAATCCCTATATTATCAGGTTGTATCAGATGATTTGTGACGGGAGTCTGTCTCCCGAAACAGTAAGGGCTTACTTGACAGCGGAAGGGAGGAAACTGCTGTCACGGGGCGAAGATTACTATTACCTAGTTAGAGATCGCTTCAATAAGAGTGGAGATCCGTTGGACTTTGTTTTTCTTAATAGGTCATGTTTTAACGGTGTAATGCGCTTTAACAGTAAGGGGGAATTCAATGTTCCATTTTGCCGAAAACCAGATCGTTTTCGGCAAGCCTATGTAACCAAGATTGTCAATCAAATTTCTCAAATACGCAGAATCATGTCGGACAAGGAATGGGAATTTCGGGTTGGAGATTGGCGGGAATGTCTCCACGATGTTGAAACAGACGATTTCGTTTATCTCGATCCTCCGTACATTGGCAGGCATACAGATTATTACCAA
>JAIOAV010000109.1:0-7380 GCA_019873665.1 Chloroflexota bacterium | reverse complement strand
CTGTGGAATTGGCAGGAGTTGTCCAGAATCTTCCTTGTGGCTTTGCTCTATCTATGTGGAAAGAAAATAAATACCGCCTGAATCAGCATATTGTTCAATACTGGGATGGATTGGTGGAAAGGACATTTACCCATTTTTATCACGTGGGTTCGACAGAGAATTTGCGAAACTCGATGGAAGAAGCGTTGTTGATAAAACCTGGTTTTGAGACTGTAGCCCCAGTAACTGCAAAATCAGTTAAACCTATGCAGTTGACATTTGCCTTATGTGAACAGGCAGGCTAACCAGCACTTGCGGCGGATGGCTTCGCCTCGCTGCGCTCGGCTCGCCGCAGGTGAAGCGCGAGCCGTTAGCTGGCTCTTAACCATCAGTTGATAGAAAGGAGCTCAATCATGAACACTGTAGAGAAACATCTTGCCACCATACTTTCCCATACTTGGTGGGTCCTACTGCTGCGTGGCCTTGCTGCCATCGCTTTCGGCATTCTGACCTGGCTTCTGCCTAGGATCTCGCTCGCCACGTTGGTATTGCTCTTCGGGGCGTACACCCTTGTGGACGGCATCCTAGGGATGTCGGCTGCTATTACGGGACGCAAGGAGCACGAAGACTGGTGGGTGTTGCTCCTCTGGGCGCTCATAGACATTGGAATCGGGATTCTGACGTTCCTGGCGCCTGGTGTCACCGCGATCGCCCTCTTGTTTTACATTGCAGCTTGGGCGATCGCCACGGGCATGCTTCAGATCGTAGCCGCCATCCGCCTGCGAAAGGTGATCACGGGCGAGTGGTGGCTCGTCCTCGCAGGGCTCGCCTCAGTCGTGTTCGGCGTTTTGCTTATGGCGCAGCCGGGCGAGGGCGCCCTCGCCGTGCTTTGGCTGATTGCGACCTATGCTGTGGTCTTTGGCGTTCTTCTCGTGATTCTGGCGTTCGAGGTGCGCGCCTTCGGGAGACGACTTGCGCGCCCATAGAACCGTATAGCTGTGAATCAGCAACGCATCTCTATTGTGCGGGATTCTCGGACGCACGATACCGATGCCCGAAGCAGTGCCAGCTAACAACCGGTTGCAGCGGACGGGCCGCTATGCGGCCCGCCGCTGAACCGGAGCGTTGGGCGGCTGCTTGGGAAGCCTGTCGGCGGAGAGGGCGGAGTCAGGGCAACGAGGGGGGCGTCTGCGGGAAGGGCGAGGGGCCATCCATCAAGGGTTGGTGTTGGGGGTGTTGGCCGCCTAACCTGCGGCTCGAGCCGACCACGCTATCGTGGCGGTTGGGTGGTGGGGTAGGCAGCAGCCGCGTGGCAGCTCAGCCGCCGGCCGTTGGGCAGCCAATTCGATGCAAAGTATTCTGAGAAAGAGATGATTTATGCCAGGGATAGATAATCTTGATCGCTTGTTTGTCATTACAGCTTTCTTGTTTCAGATTGTCTTGATTGTTCATTTTGCATTACGCAGATGGCGTTTCGACTCTGCGATCCGTTATGGTCCTATCGTGTACGCTTTAGGTGGGCTGGCAGCGGTGGTAAGCGTAATAGTCGCTCTTGGCGGTAAATCTTGGTCGCAATGGCTTGGCGGTTTTCTCTACCTTGTCTGGGGCGTCTTTGGTTACTGGATCGAGTATGTGAAGAAAATCGAATGGCGCTCCCCGATCCGCTGGGCGATCTTTGGTCCGTACTTGCTCCTTTATCTAGCGACCGTGATGTTTTACTGGTTTCCACTGGCCTTGATCTGGAAGCCATTGTGGTATATCTATGCGGTGTTATTCGTCGTCAGCACGATTCTTAATATTATTTCTCATCAAAGACCAGCGGACAAGAAAGAGTAAGGCTGCCCAACACCGGCTCCACCGGACGGCTTCGTCTGTCGGCTCGCCGCCGGTGAGCCAAGCCGTTAGCCCGCTCAAAAACACAAGGAGGCCACATGTTCAAGAACTTTGTTGGAAAGTGGGGATTCCTCATCGCAGGAATCCTATTTCTCATCGCCGCGATTATGCCGTTCGCGGAAGGACAGACCGTTAAGGTATCATTCTTCGTCATAGGCATCGCGCTTCTGGTGGTCGGTACCGCCATTGCGCGCAAGAGACGCGCGGATACTCCGCCCAAGAGATAATGGAGTAGGCCGGCGGGCTAACACCCGCTGCACCTGACGCCGCTCCGCGCGCGGCTGAGCGCAGGCCGCCAGCACACCTTCTGGAGCCGCCCCTACGCGCCTTCCGCTTCTTCTGGGATGGCAGCCGCCAGTTGCTCGCGGATCTCGGCGACGAGCGACTCGACCGAGATCGGCTTGGTGAGAAAGCGCGTGGCGCCCATATCCAGCAGGCGCACCTTTTCCGACTCGCGGCTGATCGCCACCGCAGTCAGCACGACAATCGGGATATGGCTGGTGGCAGGGTCTGCCTTGAGTCGCTTGATCACCCCGTAGCCATCCAGGCGCGGCATCTTCAGGTCGAGCAGGATCAGGCGTGGCGCAGTCCGCCGCACCTGCGTCAGCGCGTCAATGCCGTCCACCGCCTCCGCCACGTGGAAACCGTGCATGGTCAGGGCGTCGCGCAACCACTGCCGCACATCCGGCTCATCATCCACCACCAGGATCGTGGGCCGCTCGTGAGGCTGCAATTCGCCAAAGGCGCGCCGCACGCTGCGCAGCAGATCCTCCCCGCGTATCGGCTTGGTGAGATAGTCCGCCGCGCCGAGGCGCAGGCCGCTGGCGTGATCCTGCAACACCGAGAGCACGATCACCGGAATGCCCGCCGTCGCCGGGTCATCTTTCAACTGGCGCAGCACGTCGAATCCGTCCATGTCGGGCAAGAGGATGTCCAGCGTGATCACGTCCGGATGATCCGCCAACACGCGCGGTAAGACGTTCTGCCCCCGTGCCTCCACCATGACCTGATAGTCGTCCCCCTCCAGGTGATGGCGGATCAGATCGGCGATGTTGTCGTCATCTTCCACCACCAGCACGCGCCGCCGCTTGGCCGGGCGAGCGGGCGCTTTGGCTGCCGCTTCTGGCGGGCGGATGGCGGGCAAAACAAAGGTGAAAGTGCTCCCCTTGTTCAACTGGCTCTCCACCCAGATGCGTCCGCCGTGTAACTCGACGAACATCTTGGTGATCGCCAGACCCAGCCCGGTGCCAGAGACCTCACGTACGCGCGGGTCATCGGCGCGGTGAAAGCGCTGGAACAGCTTGGCCTGATCTTTCAGCGAGATACCGATGCCGGTGTCGCTGACATCCACCCGCAGGGTGTCATTCGTCTGCGAGACCGACACCCTGATCTGCCCGCCCGCTGGCGTGTATCGGTAGGCGTTGCTCAGCAGGTTGTTCATCACCTGCACCAGCCGGCTGCGGTCGCCGCGCACCAGAGGCAGGTCCGGCGCGATGTCGAGCGAGATCTGCAGGCCCTTGTTCCGAATCTCGGGCATGAGCGAGGCCACCACATCGCTGACCACATCCGCCAGCGCGATGTCGCGCAGGTCCAGCCTAATGCGCCCCGTCTCGATGCGGGAGATATCGAGCAGGTCGGACAGGAGCGCCGTCAAGCGATCGGCGTTCGACTTGATGATCTGCAAGAAGCGCCGCTGCTCGTCGTTTGGCGCGCCCACCGCACCCATATAGAGCAGATCCGCGTATCCTTTGATGGAGGTGAGCGGCGTGCGCAGCTCGTGCGACACGGTGGAGACAAACTCGCTCTTGGCGCGATCCGCCTCCACCTCTTTGGTCACGTCGTGAAAGACGGCGGCCACGCCGCGGATGGACTCTCCGGACAGGAACACCGGCGCGAGACTGGCTGCAATGATCTGCGCGCCCACCGGAAAGGTGAGCCGCACCGGCGCGGACGCGTCCGGCGCGAAAGCGGTGGCGATCTGCGCGCCCGTCTCGCTTTCTTCTGTGACGCCGACGAGCTCGTGAATCGTGCGGCCCAAAAGCTGGTCCACCGGCTGGCCCATGATCCCCGCCACGGCGGGGTTGGCAATGATGGCGCGCCGCTCGTGGTCAAAGACGATGACGCCATCGGCGATGCTTTCCAGGATCGCCTGGTTCTTGCTGGACTCGGCGCGTTCGCGTTGCAGGGCATCCTCGAGCTGGCGGTTGATCTGCTGCAGATCTTGGGTGCGCTCAGCCACCCGGCGGTCCAACTCCTCGTTCATCTGGCGCAGGTCGGTGGCGCGATCGTGGGTCCGGCGCAATGCTTGGCTCAGGCTACGGGCGGAAAGCCACGCCACAACCGCCAGCATGTAGAGCGTGGCGATCGTCTCTGGCGAGGGCTCATCCGCCAGCCCCGCCGTCTTGGCTGCCACCAGAAGCAAGACGGCAATCACCGTAGTCACGGCAAAGCTCGTCCATGGCTCCAGGATAACGCTGGCCATGATGATCGGCAGCACATACGCCAAGATGGTAGAACCTTCGAAGAGATAGATCGCGGGGCGAGTGGCAAAGGTGATGATCAGGATGATGAGGGCGAGGAACAGATAGCCTGCCGGACGGTGCCTGCCGTGGCGGTTCAGCCAGTAGATCCCGGCGCTGCCCAGCAGGCTGAGTGCTGCATAGGCCGCAAGGCGGCGGGCAAGCTCATCGCCCGAGAACGTGTAATCGGCCAGGTTGACCACCAACAGCACAGCCGCCGCCACGCCAACGGCCAGCAGACAGACATTCAGCAAACGGGCTCTGCGCCCCGTCTCCGGGTCGTCGGAGCGCACCTCGAGGAGATGGTTGATGGGCAGTTTCATGACAGCGACCCCTTACACCGGACAACGACGCAGCACGATACGATGGCCCCGCGGGCCAACCTCGCATCTTCTCGCGCCTAGCGTAGCTCGTACATCGCCAGCGCGCTGATGACGGCTGAATCTATGATGTGGAGTGGGGCAAATAGGGTCTTGGATATCCAGAGGGGAGGATGATCGTGCGCGCCTCGATGCGCGCGCAGATAGCCCGCCGCGCGATCCAGCACATCGTGCGGCACTCCTCCCGCCACGCGATCATATGTGATTAGTGCCTGCAGGCCGTAGGCGGTCTCCTCCAATGTGGACAGGCCCCAATAGCCCCATGCGCCATCCGGCCGCTGCGTCGCCACGAGCCAGCGCGCCGCGCCTGCGATCAGCTCGGGGCACAGCGTCGCCGCCGCGATGATCGCATGCGATGTAACATAATAGGGTGAAGCGTGCCATTTGTCAAACCAGAACATCTGGGGTGAACGCGTGCGCCGCATGAAAGCAAGGATCGTCTTGCGCATCGCGGAGGCATCCGCCTCCGCGCAGACAGATAGCGCATCCAGCAGATGGATATTGGTGCTCAACGACGGGTCCGTCTCGAAGCAAAAGGTGCGAAAGTGATCCGGCTCGGCATAGGCGCGAAAGACATCCACACAGACGGATGCTCCTTCGTGCCCCCACATCTCGCCGCCACGGCGCAACACCCGAAACGTGATCGCCGTGTCGTCCAGATCGCAGGTCGAGTAGCAGCGGGAAAAGCCGACGCCACGCTCCTCGTGCCAGACCCGCGCGAGGTAATCCAGATGTGGCATGATCTCCTCGCGCAGCAGTGGCCACAGACCCGCCAGATCTAGATTATACAACACCCAGGCGCGCTCAAAGATTTCCAGGGGAAAAGAGAAGACCGCCCCGCCGCCATTGCTGCCCATCACCTGCGCGATGTAACTCCAGGCACGTGGCTCGTCGCCGCAGACGCGCAGGTAGTAGGCCGTCGCCGAGGGCGAGTTGCCGATGGAACCATTCTCCTCCTGCACTGACGCAGCCCGTTCCCGGTCCAGATGGTCGCCCATGAACTCCAGCGAGTAGAGCGTCGGGTTCTTCCTATTGTACAGCATCTCTGGCGGGATGCGTGCCAGCTTGCGCTGGCGGATGTCGCGATACCGCGCCAGCCGCGCATGCGGCAGCCGCAGTCCCATGCGCTCTCCCTCTTCCAGCAGCGTCGGCACGATCAGCTCAAAGCCGACGGTGGCATAAGGGTCGTGGTGCAGGTTCGCCGCCGCGCGCGCGATATAGTCGAGTCCCCGCTCGCACTGCTGGAGCATCGTGTCGCAGGCGCGCCAGCGGGCCAGCGTCAGCACGGCGGCCAGCGTGGAGATGACGCGATCATGATAGTACTCGTGCGCGCCGCCCCAGCTACCGTCAGGGTGCTGGTTGTGGCATAGCCATTCCAGCGACTCTGGGAATGCCGGCGTCTCTGGCGCCGCGGCACGGGAGAGGGCGCCCACCCACGCCGTGTCATAGGCGGCGATGGACATCAGGCCTTGATCCATCTGGCGCAAGAGCTGGCGCGCCTCCGCAATGAGATCGGTCTGAGCGGCAGGGACTATCATCCACGTCTCCTTTTGTCATGTGGGCAAGACAGTGGTACAATGACCCTCGATTTCACGCTACGATTATATACATTTGTCGAATCCTGTCTAGCCTGGCTTGGGCCGACACCACGGCCGGCTCCACGTAAGTCGCCGCGCTAAAGTGCTGGCTAAGGGTTGGCAAGCCCGCTGGAAGCGGGCTGAAGAAGGCAAAAAGCGCCTTCTCGCCGCCCTTGAGCCTGCTGCAAGCAGGCTTCCGTCGGTTAGCTGCTGGATTCATCCTGCAGCGCGAACGTGGCGATCAGTCTGCACACGTCCCAGGCCAAGTCGCCATTGGATATGCAGCATCAAGCAGACGTGAGGGGGAACGTTGACTGATCTCGATGCTTTTCTACGCATGTCCAGAGCTCAAGTCGCCGAGCTGATGAGGCGAGACAGGAAGCGGGTGTGCGCTTTTCCCATCAACGGCACACGCCGCTGGTACTTGATCGAGCAGTTGCGGCGTGGGGCGCTGCCCGCCACCGAAGCCGACTATCTGCGCGACTATATCACGCGCTCGGCGGAGAATCATCGCCACCTATATCGCCTGTTATTCGAACACGGCATTCACACCATCCTGACCTCCCTTTTCGGCCTCAGCCTGCTGGAGCGGGGGCACTTTTACGCGCAGGTGGGGCTGAATCAGGGGCTGGCGCAGCTTGCCACGCCCGAATTTCGCGCGTTCTACTGCGAGCTGGGCATCCGGGTTCGCTTCTACGGCGATTACCGCCGCGTCCTGCCGCAGATCGGCTATGGCCATCTGACCGATCTCCTGGAGGGAGTGATGGCCGAGACCGCTCATCACGACCAGCACATCCTGTTCTATGGCGTGTGCGCCGACGATCCGGTGGATACTGTGGCGCAACTTGCCGTGCAGCACTACCAGACGCAGGGTGTCGTGCCGATGCGGGCACAGCTCATCGAGCTGTATTACGGCGAGCCGGTGGCTCCCCTGGATCTGTTTATCGGGTTTGATGAGCCGCATGTCTTTGACGTGCCGCTGCTGGCCACTGGCGACGAGGATATCTACTTTACCGTCAACCCGTCGCCTTA
>JAIOAV010000108.1 GCA_019873665.1 Chloroflexota bacterium | reverse complement strand
GTACACGATCTGCTCCGCCTGCATATAGATCTGCTCGCGCTTGGCCAGATTTGGCTCGACGGCACCGTCGATGAGGAGCTGCGCCAGCTTATCGTTGGCGTAGCAGTCCTCCTTTTTCGGCTGCCCGATCGGATGGCTGAAGTGCCACCCGATATAGTTGTCCGGGTCGCCGTTGTCGGAGCCCCACCCGAGCATCCACATCGGGAATTTGCCCTCGTTGCGATCGGCCAGGTACGCACCCCAGTCCTCCGTCTTGAGGTTGACTTTGATGCCGACCTTGGCCAGGTCAATGGCAATCGCTTCCGCAATGGCCTTCGCGTCGGGGAAGTAGCCGCGGATGACAGGGATGTACCAGAAATCGGTCTCAAAGCCGTTCGGGTAACCCGCTTCCTTCAGCAGCGCTTTGGCCTTCTCGGGATCGTAGGTGATGGGCGGCAGGTTGGGATTATAGCCCACGATAGCAGGCGGCTGGAAGCCGGTGGCCACTTGCGCGAAATCGCCGTAGAAAGGCTTGATCAGCGCCTCACGGTTGATGGCATAGGCGATAGCCCATCGCACTCGCACATCATCAAACGGCTTGATGCACTGCTGGAAGGCGATATATCCCGTGCTTAGCGAAGGCAGCATGTACATCTGGATATTCGGATCAGCGGCCGCTGCCGCCATATCGCTCTGCGCCAGGTCAGCCTGGTGAATCTTGCCGGCCTTGAACTCGGCAAAGCGGGCGCTGTTGTCGGGGATGGAGCGGAAGATAATGCGCTCGAAACGAGGCGGGCCACCCCACCAGTTCGGGTTGCGCTCCAGCGTGATGTGGTCGTCAGGAATCCACTCCACGAACATGAATGGGCCGCTGCCGACTGCGGTGCCGGCTGCTGTGCCGTACTTGTCGCCCTGCTCCTGGATCGCCTTGGGGCTGGCGATGCCGAAAGAGGCGAGCGCCAGCTTGGCTAGCACGACGACGTTGGGCTGGTTCAGCGTGAACTGCAGCGTGTGCTTGTCCAGACACTGGACATCCTTGATGGCAAAGGCTTCGCCGAACTCGGCATCATAGTATTCGAAAGCGCGACCGAATCTCCATTTGTTGTCGGGATCACGCCAGCGGTCTATGTTCCATTTGACCGCTTCGCAGTCGCAGTCGGTGCCGTCATGGAACTTGACGTCCTTGCGAATATGAAAAACCCACGTTTGGCTATCCTTGGTTTCCCATGACTCGGCTAGCCAGGGGATCGGCTTGGTGCTCGTGCCTTCCAGCTTGACCAAGGTGTCCAGGATCTCTTGCCCTACACGCCACGACTCGCCATCGGTGGCTGCGGCTAGGTCGAGGATCACCGAGTCGCCGCTATGATCAGACTTTGATATTTGACAAATATCGTAAAGGGTGCTACTCTATAAGGGCCTTAGGGGGGAAACCCCTGTGAGGCTATGCCGAGGTGGCGAAACAGGCAGACGCGCTACGTTCAGGGCGTAGTGGGCGCAGGTCCATAAGGGTTCAAATCCCTTCCTCGGCACTATCCATCCCCGGTGGAGTTCTCCATCGGGGCTTTTTGTTTGCGATCAGGGGAAGGAGGAAGGAGGCCACATGAATCACGAGGTCAGCCGGCTCTTGGCCGAGATAGCGGCGGCGCGCGCCGAGACGATGGCGCAGCTCACGCAGCTCACGCAGCTCGCGAGCGAAGAGTTGCGTTTCAAGACCGACAACTGGCGCTGGAACACGGTGCGCCGGGTGCTGCTGCGTTTTGGCGATCACATGCGCGAGCACACCACGCAGCTTGTGGCTGCGCGTGAGGCGATTGGCACGGCGCACACGATGCCGCAGCGTATCCTGGCGCGCGGGCAAGAGGCATATGGGGAATTTCTCGGCTCGGTCGTGGGCCTGACAGATGACGCGCTTGACCAGGCCCCTGCCCCCGGGGAATGGACGATCCGCCAGGTGCTGGAGCATCTGCGCGATACAGAAAAGTGGTATCTGGCGCGGATTGTGGAGGCGCGTCAGACGCGAGAGCCGGTGGAGCGAGACTGAGCGGCCACGCCTATGCGCTCGCGGTCTGGCCCAGGCGCAGCGAGATCGCTTCGAGCGCGCGGTATGCGTCTGCAAAGATCGGGTAGAGCTCGCGGTACACCGCCTGGTTCGCCGGGTCGGGAGCCTCTGCCGCTTCGGCTTGGACGAGATCGTGCGCGACATCATAGCCCGGCCAGAGGCCGATGCCGACACCCCCGGCGATAGCCGCGCCGAGCGATGTGGCTTCGACCAACAGTCTAGGCCGCAGGATCGGCAGCCCGTAGATGTCGGCGAGAATCTGCCGCCAGATGTGGCTGCGCGCTCCGCCGCCGATCAGCCGTAATGCCTGCAACTCGATTCCCTGTTCTGTCAGGGCATCGAGGATCATCCGCAGGTTGAATGCCACGCCTTCCAAGACGGCGCGAGCGGCGTGACCGCGCCCGTGCCGCATGCAGAGGCCGACGAACGCGCCACGCGCCGCCGGATTCCACCATGGACTGCGCTCGCCCATCAGATAGGGCAGAAAGAGCAGCCCCTCGGCGCCGGGCGGCGTCTGGGCAGCCCAGCGGTCCATCTCCTGATAGCCGCGCTCCTGCCCCTCGCCGCACAGCCACGCCTTCAGCCAGCGGTATGCGCCGCCGGCAGCCTGCATCGTGCCCATCGGGCAAACGAGGCGCGGATTGAGGTGGGCAAAGTTAAAGATGCGACGTTGTGGATCATAGATCGGGCGTGGGCTGGCGAGGGCGATCCAGGAGGAGGAGCCGATATAGTTATAGGCGTCGCCCTCTCTGACAACGCCCGCGCCAACGGTGGCACAAGCGCCATCGCCCCCGCCGATGACGACGGGCGTGCCCTCCATCAGGCCGGTGGTGCGTGCGGCAGCAGCAGCGACATAGCCTACCATCTGGTGAGACGGACAGGGCTGCGGTAGCAGCCGCGCCTCAATCCCCGCCGCCTGCACGATCTCCTGATCCCATATCAGGGTGTTCAGGTTAAAGAGATTCGTGCCGGATGCATCCGAATAGTCCGTGGCGAGGTTGCCTGTCAGGCGATAGACGACATAATCCTTGGCCTGCAGAAAGGCGCGCGCCCGGTGGTAGATCTCCGGTTCATGCTCCTTGATCCACATGATCTTGGGGCCGGTATAGGTGGCGCTGACGCGGTGGCCGGTGCGCTGGTAGATAGCCGATTCTCCCACTGCTTGCGCCAGCCGGGTGGCTTCTGCCGTGGCGCGCTGGTCGGCCCAGATGATGGCGGGGCGTAAGGGCTGTCCTGTCTTATCTATCGGCAGGCATGCCATCATCTGGCCGCTGAATGATACTGCTGCCACGTCCGTAGGCCGGATGCTCAGTTGGGCAAGGAGCGCCTGGCTGGACTCCGCGACGGCCTGCCACCAGTCATCAGCATTTTGCTCCGCCCAACCTGCATATGGGTAGGTTGTCTCGTAGCCCGCGAACGAGCTGGTCAGCAGTTGACCTGTCTCGTCAAAAAGGCTGGCCTTGTCTCCGGTTGTCCCCAGGTCGTGGGCGAGGATGAACGTTCTAGCAGGCATCTTTTTCCCTCCTGTCTTGTCCTATTATAGCTGTGACCGCGAGCAGCGGCTAACCCCCGTCGTCATTTGTCTGTCCATTGGCTGTCCGCATTGTGTCAGGATGATTTGCCTGTTCTGTAGTACAATGCAGGCAGATCAGTTCCAAAGAAGGAGGAACCAACATGTACCGACGTCAGGGATGTCTCAGTGGCTTGTTGCAGATGTTCCTGCTGACCAACGCCTATGAGTGGATGCAAAGGAACTTTGGCTTTGGTCGTGGCGCTTCCTGCGCCGGCTGTGGCTGTGGCATCATCTTGTTTGTGCTCTTTGTCATCTTTGCCTGCAGCATTATCATGTCCACAGACTGGTTCCGCATGGCGTTGGCGGGGCTGCTCGGCCTCGTCTAGTGCATTCGGCTGGCCTTGTGCTCAGCACAGATACAAGGGCGTCATGTGCCCATGATGCCTCACAGCTCATTGACACCCTGTTACGTGTGCGTATACTTGAGGCGGGATTGCACAAGAAAATTCGCGCAATCTCGCTCAAGAGGGAGCGATGAGCGAGCTGCAGCCTTCCAGCCTTTACATCCATATTCCGTTCTGCCGGACCAAGTGCCATTATTGTGATTTTAGCTCCTACTCTGGTCTGGAGGCGCTCTATGAGCCATATGTGTCAGCGGTGAGCGGGGAGATGGCACAATGGGCGGCGGAGTGGCCGACACTGGAGTGGCAGACGATCTACATCGGCGGCGGCACGCCCAGCGTGCTCACGCCAGAACAGGTGGCGCGCTTGCTCGCCGGATGTGGCGCGTCGTGGCGCGTGGCGGAGAGCGCGGAGATCACGCAAGAGGCCAATCCGGGCACGATAAACAGCGCGCAACTGGTTGCGTTGCGGCGGCTGGGGATCACTCGGTTGAGCCTGGGGGTGCAGAGCCTGGATGATGGCCTGTTGCGCCTCTTGGGCCGCATCCACACCGCGCAAGAGGCGGTGGACACCTTTCGCCTGGCGCGGCAGGCAGGCTATGACAACATCAACCTGGATCTGATGTACGGTTTACCTGGCCAGAGCCTGGCGCAGTGGCAGGAGACGTTGCGGGCCGCGCTGGCGTTGCGGCCTGATCACCTGTCACTTTATGCCTTAACGTTGCACGAGGAGACGCCGCTGACGCGGCAGATCGCGTGTGGCGTGCTGCCCGCACCAGATGACGACATGGCTGCCGAGATGTACACATGGGCGCGGCGTGAGTTGCGGGCGCAAGGCTGGTTACACTATGAGTTGTCGAACTGGGCAGCACGACGCGAGAGTATCTGCCGCCACAACTTGACCTACTGGCTGGACCAGCCCTATCTCGGCATCGGCGCGGGCGCGCACTCCTATGTGGGGCGTCGCCGCTTCTGGAACGTGACCCAGCCCGATGTATATATCCAACGCATCACAGCCGGCGAGCGGCCGGTGGCCGGGGCGGAGCGGCTCGACGCCGCCACAGAGATGGCCGAGATGATGATGCTCGGCCTACGCCTGATAGAGGGGGTCAGCTATCGGCGATTCCGTCAGCGGTTTGGCTGCGATCTACGCGAGATTTACGCGACAGAACTGGACGCGCTGGCACGGTATGGCCTGATCATTATAGGGACGGAGTGGGTGCGACTCACAGAACGTGGTTACTTGTTAGGCAATGAGGTGTTCGCGCGCTTTTTGCCGGCATAAGGAGAGGACAATGGATCCTTCCCAAATCAGTGCCAGTATCGAGAACGAAGACATTGATTCCCTGATCGAGATGGCGCGACATGGTCAGAGCGATGAGCGGCTGTTGGCTATGCAAGCGCTGGGCAAAATGGGGGATGAGCGGGCGCTGGCCGTTCTGCGCGAGGCGTTGCGTGACCCGGAGATCAAGATGCGGCGCATAGCCGCGCGTGTCCTCTACCGTATGGTGGCGGATCGCGCCATGGATGTGTTGGATGTGCGTACGATCCAGCATATCCTCCGTTTTCGCGCGCCAGAGGAGATCCTCAGTTCCGCCACTGCCTCACGCCTGTTCCTGCAGACGCTGGACATCTTGCCTGCGGATAGTCGGACTCTCGATCTAGAGCACGGCGACGGCATGGTGGTCTCTGGCTCACCGATGGACGATTACCGAGGGCTGACTTTCCGCCGCGCCGGCGTCGAGCAGGACCTGGACGAAGCGGTGCGGCATATGCTCTCCTTCTTCGAGAGTCTGAAGGGGGAGACCGAGGGCTGGTGGTCTGTCGGGCCGGCGCGTGGAGCGGGCGTCGTCGCCTTTCGCAAGGGCGATCGTTACGGCGAGACCTTGCATGAACTGGCTGTAGCGCGTATCGCGCCGGATCGCTACCTGACGCTTACCACGCGCTGCTATTATGCGGATTGGGATTAGCGAAGGCTGCGCTGCCGCAGACAGGCGATCAACTTGTTGGGAAAGTTCACCGTCATGCCGTCGGCGCCTGCTTCCACGACGCTGATCATGGCTGCCTCGTCTCGCACCCCCCAGGCGCGCACCTCCAGGCCGCGCTCTTTGGCCCACGTGACCCGTGCTGCAGTGGTTTGCTCGGCGGGCGGGCAGATTTGCTCGCCGCCGATGGCGCGCACGCGGGCGATTGCTTCCTCATCGAAGCAGCGCGTTAGCCAGCCGACCCGCAGTGTGGGTTGCAACCTCTTGATGAGGGCCAACGTCGCGAAGGAGAATGAGGTGATCGTGATCTCGCGTGGCTCACGTACCGCTTTCAGGGCAGTGATGACAGCGTGCTCGATCCCCTCTCCCTTGACCTCTAGCGCCAGCGGGAGTAATGCCGCATAGCGTGCCAGAAAGCTCGCCAATGAGGGCACGCGCGTGCCGGCGAATTCAGGTGCGAACCATGATCCCGCGTCGAGCGACTGCACCTCGGCCCACATGAGCTCCGCGATGTCGCCCTGGCCGTTTGTCGTGCGCTCCACGCGGTGATCATGCAAGAGGACCAAGATGCCGTCCCGCGTAGCGCGGATGTCCGTCTCCAGCGCGTCTGCCTCCATGGCAAGCGCCAGGTCAAAGGCAGGGAAGGTGTTCTCTGGCGCGTAAGCAGAAGCTCCGCGGTGTGCGATTACTTGCATGTTGGCCCCTGCCCCATTCTGATCTCGTCGCTGGCGCGGAACTCGATTCGCCACAGCACATAGAGTGCCACCGCCAGGACGATCGCGCCCACCGTGTATGCCTCGGCGATGTCGGCGTGCATGATGAATGTCGCCAGTATCCCCAGGCCGCTGCTGATCAACCCCACGGCAAAGGCGACCGCCAGATTGTCCATCCCCAGCCGGTGCAGGCGATGCGTGGTGTGATCAATTCCCCCATGAAAGAACGAAATGCCGCGCTGCCATCGCGAGACAAAGACCAGCGCGGTGTCAAAGATTGGCAGCCCCAACACCAGCACCGGCACCATCCAGGTAACGAGATTGGTGTTGCCCGGAATGCGCAGCTTGATCCCCAGAGTCGCTAGCAGGAACCCAATGAATAGCGCGCCGGCATCGCCCATAAAGATACGCGCACGTGGCAGCGGCAGGTTGTAGCGGGCAAAACCCAGGCTGGCTCCCGTTAGCGCCGCTGCCAGCATCGAGACGAGGCGTTGCCCGTTGAGCACGGCAATTAGCGTCAGAAACGCGCCGCTGACCGCCGCCAGCATGACGGTGATGCCATCCATGTTGTCAAGGTAGTTGACAGCGTTAGTGATATAGAGCACCCAGGCGGCAGTGAGGATCAGGTTCAATATCTGTGGCAGCCGCAGGTTGACTTGGACGCCGGTGAGGATGAGGATAACCACTGGCACAAGCTGCACGCTGAGCTTGACCGCGGGGGAAAGGCTGTGCCGGTCGTCCCAGAGGCCGATCAGCGCCATCAATGCCCCACCGGCGAGGATGCCAAAGAGTTCCGCCAGACGTAGCACTGGCCCTAGCCAGAGGCGCACGCCAACTGCTGCCGCCAGCAGTGCCAGCGTCGCGCCGCCGAATATCGCCACGCCGCCCATCATGGCAGTGGGCTCCTGGTGAGCCCGATCCTGGCGCGGCATCGCGACAAAGCCAAGTCGCCATGCCAGCTCGCGCACCCGCGGCGTGCTCACGGCAGCGAATGCCAAAGCCACAATAAAGATCGCCATCACTGTAGCCATTACAATGCTCCTAACGCCTGTAACGTCTATACAGGCCCTTTAGACAAGCCTAGCGCAGACGAGCAACTTTACCGCTGCCAGTGCGTAGAATATGAGACAGCGTCATCAAATCGGTTTGGCTCTTGCCACGACACAAGGAGGGAAGCAGGATGAATCGCAATCAACCTTTGCTCTGGATCATAATCTTACTGGTGTTGCTGGGCGGACTGGTCCTCTGTTGTTGCTGCTGTGCCGGGATGTTCTTCAGCGCATCCTCGGCGACCTCGCCTTATTATCCCTATTACCCGTGGGGCTATAATCGTTTCCCGTGGGGCAATACCCCCTTCCCATGGGGGAACACCCCCTTCCCGTGGGGTGACACTCTCTTCCCCTGGGGCAATCACCCATTCCCCTGGGTGAAGTAGAGTATACACAGAGGGCCCGGCGCGGCGTGGCGCTGGGCCCTCATTTTCTGCCGTGCGCTGCCGTTTTGACGAGTTAGCCATTATCGGCGATACTGCGGCGGCCATCAGACTGCGGAAAAGGATGCCAAAAGCGCATGCGCCGATACGACGTTGTCTTTTTTGATTTGGGCTTTACCCTGATGTACTTTTTCCCCTCGTTTCTTGAGCTGAACCTGCGTGCTCTGCGCGAGGCAGGCGTCAGCGTCTCGATGGAGCGCTTCTTAGACGTACGGAAGGAGCTGGATTTGCGCCTGCAGGCTACTAGACCCACCGCCACTTTCCCGCCAACGGAGGAGGCAGATCGCGCGCGAGAGGTCGCGTTGCGCCGACAGTTCCTGCAAATACTGGGCATTGACAGCGATGAGGTGCTGCAACGGTTCATGGACCGTGAAGATGCGATCTATGCTGAACCGGGCGCGCTTCGCCTCTATCCCGAAGTGAAGGAAGTGCTGCATGGGCTACGCGCGATGGGCTATCGTCTTGGCATCATCTCCAACTGGAGCTGGAATCTCCGCGCGCGCTGCGCGCAGCTCGGCATCGCCGACAATTTCGATCTCATCCTCGCCTCTGCCTACGCGGGCGTAGAAAAGCCACATCCTGCGATCTTTCACCTGGCGCTGGAGAGTCTCCAGGTCGCGCCAGAACGCGCTATTCACGTCGGCGACAACTATACTGCCGATGTGCTCGGCGCGCGAAACGCGGGGCTGGACGCGGTGCTCATCTGCCGCGATGAAACGCCTCCCGCGGATGAGACCGCCGTTATCCACGACCTGCGCGAACTTCTCCCCTTGCTCGCCTGCCGGGATGCGCGCTAGACCTCCATCACCACCGACAGGATCATCGGTCGCCGCCCAACCGTATCATAGACCAGACGCGCCATCGCCTCGCGCAGGCGCGCGTTTATGGCGGCCACACTGCCCCCCTCCCCCACGAGCTTGGCCACCTCGTCCTCCATGATGCGCAATAGGGTCTCTGACTCGCGATTGTAGACCAGCCCACGGGAGATCACCTGTGGCGTGCCCAGCAAGAGCCGCGTCTTGCTGTCAATCACCGCCACCAACACCACAAAGCCGTTCTGGGACAGAATGCGCCGGTCTTCCAATACGACTTCCCCGATATCGCCGACGCCCAGGCCATCCACAAAGACCCGTTCTTCCGCGACGCGACCGATCACGCGCGGCGTATCGCCGTTCAGCTCCAGGACGTCTCCACACTCGAGGATAAAGATATTCTGCGGGGCGACGCCCGTCTGCTCTGCCATCTTGGCGTGCAGGACCAGATGGCGATATTCGCCGTGGATCGGCACGAATAGCTTGGGATGGATCAAGTTCAATAACAGCTTTTGCTCTTCCTGGCTGGCGTGCCCCGAGACGTGCACGTCGAAAAGCTCGTCGTAATACACTGCTGCTCCCAGGCGAAAGAGATTGTTCAGCGTGCGATTGACCAACTCTTCGTTGCCTGGGATCGGCGTCGCCGAGATGATCACCGTGTCCCCTGGTTGCAGCCTGATGGTTCGTGCGTCACGCGACGCCATCCGCACCAGGGCCGAGGTGGGTTCTCCCTGGCTGCCGGTGCAGACCAGAGCGATCTTCTCCGGCGGCAGATAACGCGCATCCTCGACGCTGAGCAGCATGCCGTCCGGCACGCGCAGATAGCCAAGTTCCTGTGCCATGCGCACGTTGTTGATCATGCTGCGCCCGGCCACAGCCACATACCGGCCATAGCGTGCTGCAGTATCGAGCACCTGTTGCACGCGCGAGATATTGGAGGCAAAGGTCGCCACGATGACGCGCCCTTTGGCCTGGATAAACGCCTGCTCGAAGGTCGTGACGATCTCTTGCTCCGATGGCGTATAGCCAGGCGTCTCGGCGTTGGTGCTATCTGAGAGGAGAAGAAGCACCCCCTCACGTCCCAGATCTGCCAGCTTGGCAAAATCGGTGCGTTGGCCATCTACCGGGCTGTGATCGAATTTGAAATCGCCGGAATGGACGATCAGGCCCGCTGGCGTCCGTACCGCCAGGCCAACGCCATCGGGGATGCTATGGCTGACGTGAAAGAACTCGACTTGGAACGGATGCAGGTCAAGCTTATCGTTGTGGCTAATCGTGTGCAGTTGCGCTTCGCGGATCTTGTGCTCTCGGAGCTTGACCTCGATCAATCCCTGTGTGAGGCGCGTCGCATAGATGGGGATATCCGGGAGTTTCGAGAGGAGGTACGGGAGCGCGCCCGTGTGATCCTCGTGGCCATGTGTAACGATCAGGGCGCGAAGGCGATCGCGGTGTTCCAGCAGATAGGTCATGTCCGGGATGATGATATCAACGCCGAACATGTCGTTTTCTGGGAACATCAGACCGGCGTCAATGACGAGGATGTGCTCGCCATATTCGATCAGCGTCATGTTCTTGCCGATCTCACCGACCCCGCCGAGTGGGATGATACGTAGCTTGTCTTGGCTCATCAGGTGCGCGCACTCCCTAGAAGAGGCTTAGTTGCTCCGGCTGCGCCGGCGGTTGCTCGTCTGCGACACGATCCAGCTCTGCCAGGATGGCCGGGATCTTGCGAAAGTCCTCCTCGATGAGGGAGCGATAGCGCGGTTGATGGAGCGCCGCAGCCGGGTGGAACATGGGGATGACCACATAGCCATCTCGCTTGGCGGGCTGTCCGTGAATGCGGCTGATGCTGGCATCGGGGAAGAACCTGGCCATGGAGAAACGCCCCAAGGTGATGATCACTTTGGGTTTGATGATCTCCAGTTGCCGATCCAGGAACGGCCGACATGCTTCGATCTCATCCGGCAGTGGCTCGCGGTTTCCCGGCGGTCGGCACTTGATGACGTTGGCGATGACGACCTGATCACGGCGCATGTTGATAGACGCGAGCAATTGCTCCAAGAACTGGCCCGCCGCGCCGACGAAAGGGCGTCCCTGCTTGTCTTCGTGAAAGCCCGGTGCCTCGCCGATGAACATGATCTTGGCACCTTCTGGCCCTTCACCGGGCACAGTGTGAGTGCGCGTTCGCGCCAGAGCGCACTTCTGGCAGCGCGCGATGGCTTCGTACAACTCGGACAACTCTGACACCTAAGCCTCCTATCTCCCACTATATAGCCGGCGCCGCAAGATGCCAATCCTAATGCAAGCTGGGGTGATTAGCCCACACCTCTTTTCTCCTTCTTCTGGCGTACGCGCTCCAGCCGATGCTTTAGCTCTCCAAGCTGCACATGGCCCTGCAGCGACCCCGTCGGGATCCGCTCTGCCATGGCAATCGCTTCGCGCACCATCGCCTCTGCCGCTGCATAGTCACGGTTGATATGCTCATGATACT
>JAIOAV010000107.1 GCA_019873665.1 Chloroflexota bacterium | reverse complement strand
CACGGGCCACATCGCGCGCTGGCAGGTGGCCGGCCGGGAGCTGGTGGCGCAGGGACACGGGCCGGCGCTGACCTTCTGGCGCGCCCCCACCGATAACGACGCCAACACCTGGGGCGACCAGCGGGCGGCGATCCGCTGGCGCGAGGCGGGGCTGGATCGGTTGGTGGAGTGCGTGAGCGAGATCGCGGTGGCGCAGCCTGCGCCGCAGGTGGTGCGCGTGGCCGTGCGCTCTGTTCTGATGCCCGCGCCGGGCGGCGATAGCGCCACCGCCGAGCGGTGGGAGAGCCTGCTGGGGCTGCTGCGTGAGTTCGCCGTCTCATTTCTCAGCGAGGAGGAATTGCGCGCGTTCGCCGCACGTTTTGGCGTGGCCTATGACGAGCTGGCGGCAGGTAGCCGCCAGGGCAAAGCGCGGGCGTTCATCGCCCGCCTGGATCGCGAGGGGCGCATCCCGGAGCTGCTGCGCGAGGCATACGCGCTGGCAACCGCCGGCGCGCTGGGACGGGAAATCCCGCAGCGCGTGCTCAATCGGCTGGCCAAACTGAAAGAGCTGGACACGGAGCAGATGAAGGGCGCGCTGGGCGTCGTGGACACCCGCTTCGACGCCGATCTCACCTACACCGTCTATGGCAGCGGTGATGTGGTGATCGCGGCGCACATCGTGCCCAGCGGCGACCTGCCGCCGCTGCCCCGCATCGGCTTGCAGATGCAGCTTCCCGGCGGGTATGAGCGCTTCACCTGGTACGGGCGCGGTCCGCACGAGAGCTACTCGGACCGCAAGGAGAGCGCGCCGGTCGGCATCTATGGCGGGAGCGTGGACGAGCAGTACGTGCCGTACATCAAGCCGCAGGAGAACGGCAACAAGACCGATGTGCGCTGGGTGGCACTGACCAACCACGCGGGCGCGGGGCTGCTGGCGGTTGGCCTGCCCTCGCTCAATGTCAGCGCGCACCACTATACGGCGGAGGATTTCACCGCGGCGCGCCACACCTACGAGCTGCAACGCCGCGACGAGATCACGCTGCACCTGGATCATGTGCAATCGGGGCTGGGCGGCGCGAGCTGCGGCCCGGGCACGCTGCCGCAATACCTCGTGCCGCCGGTGGAGACACGCTTTGCCATGCGGTTGCGCGGGCTGGCGCCGCGCGACCCAGCGCCGCTGCACCTGAGCAAGCAGCGACTTGCGGATGTGGCATAGGCCGCTGATCGCAGCCTTGCGCGGGTTCGAACCCCGCGCAAGGCCGGCGCTGTCATCGCGAGCCACGCAGCGGCGAAGCGATCCCCTGCGTCGCTGCCTGGGGATTGCTTCGGGACAAAGCGCCCTCGCCATGACACGGGCAGTGTCATCGCGAGCCGCGTAGCGGCGAAGCGATCCCCTGCATCGCTGCCTGGGGATTGCTTCGGGACAAAGTGCCCTCGCCATGACAGTTGACCGCTCCCCCTCACTCGTGGTATAATCGGACACGCGCCGGGCCTTCCGGCCACCATCTAGAAAGGAACCGCCATCGTGCAGGACCGCCACGCTGTGCGGGAACGCGACGCGGATACAACGAGGGAGAGGGATACACAGCGCCGGCTGATCTGGGTGCAGGGCGTCGTGCAGGGGGTGGGCTTTCGCCCCTTTGTCTATCGCCTGGCGCACGACCACGCCCTGCGCGGGTGGGTGCGCAACACCAGCGCCGGCGTCGAGATCGAGGTGGAAGGGCCGCCCGCCGCGCTGGACGCCTTCCAGCGCGATCTGGCGGCGGACGCGCCGCCTCTATCGCGCCTGGAGGCGGTGCGCGTGCAAGAGGCCGTGCCCGTCGGCTATGACGCTTTCGTGATTCGCGACAGCGCGGCGCAGGCTGGCGATTACCAGCTCATCTCGCCGGACATTGCCACCTGCGCGGAGTGCCGCCGCGAGCTGTTCGACCCGGCGGATCGGCGCTACCGCTATCCATTCACCAACTGCACCAACTGCGGCCCCCGCTTCACCATCATCGCGGACATCCCATACGACCGACCGCAGACGACGATGCGCGATTTCATCATGTGCCCGGCCTGCCAGGCCGAATACGACAACCCGCTGGATCGCCGCTTTCACGCCCAGCCGAACGCTTGCCCCGTCTGCGGCCCGCAGCTCACGCTGACCGACGCGGCCGGCGCGCCGCTCCCTGCGGACGACGCGCTGGCGACGGCGGCGCGCATGCTACGCGACGGGCAGATCGTCGCCGTCAAGGGGCTGGGCGGGTTTCAGCTCGCCTGCGACGCCACGAATGAGGCCGCCGTGCAACGCCTGCGGGAGCGCAAGCGCCGCCCCGCCAAGCCGTTCGCCGTGATGCTGCCCACGCTGGCGGAGGTGCGCCACCACTGCGACGTGAGCGACGCCGAGGCTGCGCTGCTGGCATCGCCGCAGGCGCCCATCGTGCTGCTCCCCTGGCGGCCCGATTCGGACATCTGCGCCGCCGTCGCGCCCGGCAACCGCTACCTCGGCGTCATGTTGCCCTACACGCCGCTGCATCATCTCCTGCTGGCGGATGCGGGGCGACCGCTGGTGATGACCAGCGGCAACCTGAGCGAGGAGCCGATCGCGCAGGACAACGACGAGGCGCTGCGCCGTCTCGGCGTGCTGGCGGATGCGTTCCTGCTGCACAACCGGGGCATCTATGCGCGCTACGATGATAGCGTCTGGTTTGTGCCCGCCGGCGGCGCGCAGCCGATCCGCCGCGCGCGCGGCTATGCGCCCTTCCCGATTCGGCTGCCCTTTGCCCTGCCGCAGGTGCTGGCATGCGGTCCGGAGCTGAAGAACACCTTCTGTCTCACCAAGGATCAGTACGCCTTTGTCAGCCAGCACATCGGCGACATGGAGAACCTGGAGACGCTGGAGCATTACGAGCGAACGCTGGCGCTCTACCGGCGCCTCTTTCGCATCGCGCCGGTGCTGGTGGCGCACGACCTGCACCCCGACTACCTCGCCACCAGGGCGGCGCGGCAGATGGCCGCGGCGCAGCCGACCTTGCGCCCGGTGGGCGTGCAGCACCACTATGCCCACATCGTCAGCTGCCTGGCGGACAACGGGCTGCCCGCCGACCACCCGCCGGTGATCGGCGTGGCGCTGGACGGCACCGGCTACGGGACGGATGGCGCCATCTGGGGCGGCGAGTTCCTCATCGCCGACTATCGCACATGGCGGCGCGCCGGGCATCTGGCATACCTACCCCTGGCGGGAGGCGAGGCGGCGATCCGTCAGCCGTACCGCCTGGCGGTCGCCTACAGCCTGGCGCTGCTGGGCGACGTGCCGGATGTGCCGGCGCTGCGGCGCGTGCCACCGGAGGAGATCGCGCTCATCCGCCAGCAGGTGGCGCGGCAGCTCAATGCGCCGCCCACCTCCTCATGCGGGCGGCTCTTTGACGCCGTTGCGGCGCTGGCCGGCGTGCGGGATCGCGTCAGCTACGAGGCGCAGGCCGCCATCGAGCTGGAGATGCGCGCCACCGGATGCGCGGCAGACGGAGCGAGCTATCCGTTCGCCATCGCCGGAGGAGACACGCATCTGGTCCATCTGACCGAGACCTGGCGGGCCATCGTGGCGGATCTGGCGTGCGGCGTGGACGTGGCGACCATCAGTTGGCGGCTGCACCGCACCGTGGCGCAGATCGTGCGCGAGATGTGCCGGCGGCTGGCGGCGGAGACCGGCCTGCGCACGGTGGCGCTCAGCGGTGGCTGCTTTCAGAACCGCCTGCTGCTGGCGCTGACCGTGCCACTGCTGCAAGAGGCGGGATTCACAGTGCTGTTGCACCGGCAGGTGCCGTGCAACGACGGCGGCGTGTCGTTGGGGCAGGCGGTGCATGCCGGCCTCGCGTCTCTGCCGCAGACATGATCCGGGGACAGACGACGATATACGGGAGCGGACATTATGTGTCTGGCCATACCAGCCCTGATCAAGACGATTGACGCGCAGCGCATGGCCGACGTGGAGATCGGCGATGTTACCATGCGCATCAGCCTGGCACTGACGCCGGAGGCGCAGGTGGGCGATTACGTGATCGTGCACACCGGCTTTGCCATCAGCGTGCTGGACGCGGACGAGGCGGCAGAGACGTTACGCCTCTTTGCCGAGCTGGAGGCCGCCTACCAGCGGGAGGAGGACGAGGCGGGGGCCGGGGAGAGCGCACGGTGAGGTTCGTGGACGAGTTCCGCGATCCGGCGCTGGCGAGCCGCCTGCTGGCGCGGATTCGCGCGCGCGCGCGCCACCCGCTGCGCCTGATGGAGTTCTGCGGCGGGCACACGCACGCCATCCTGCGCTATGGCATCCGCCAGATGTTGCCGGAGACGGTGCAGACCCTTTCCGGCCCGGGCTGCCCGGTGTGTGTAACCGCCAACCGCGATCTGGACTATGCGGTGGCGCTGGCGGCGCAGCGGGATGTGATCGTGGCCACCTTTGGCGACATGATCCGCGTGCCGGGGAGCAACGGCAGCCTGCAAGAGACCAAGGCGCGCGGCGGCGATGTGCGCATCGTCTATTCCACGCTGGACGCGCTGCAGATCGCCAAAGCCAATCCGGCCAAGAGGGTGGTGTTCCTCGGCGTCGGCTTTGAGACCACCGCGCCGACGGTGGCGGCATCCATCCTGCAGGCAGAGGCAGAGGGAATTGACAACTATCTTGTGTTCTGCGCGCACAAGCTGACGCCCCCTGCGACGCGGGCGATCCTCGACGCGGGGGAGGTGCGCCTGGCGGGCGTCATCGGCCCCGGCCATGTGACCACCATCATCGGCGCGGAGGCGTGGGCGTTCCTGCCGCGCGAGTATGGCATGTCGTGCGCCGTCGCTGGATTCGAGCCGCTGGATATCCTGCGCGCCATTGACCTGCTAGTGGAGATGGCTGAGGAGGGCCGCGCCGAGGTGGCCAACGCCTACGGGCGCGGCGTCACGCCGCAGGGCAACCGCGTGGCGCAGGAGATGCTGGCGCGCGTCTTTTGCGTGGCGGATGCCGACTGGCGCGGGCTGGGGATCGTGCCCGCCAGCGGGTTGCAGCTGCGCGAGGAGTATGCGCGCTATGACGCGGCGCGCGTCCTGCCGGTGGATCCGGGGCCGACGCGCGAGCATCGCGGCTGTCGCTGCGGCGACGTGTTGCGCGGCGCGCTGTTGCCGCCCGATTGCCCGCTCTTCCGGCACGCCTGCACCCCCGCGCATCCGGTGGGGCCGTGCATGGTGTCCGCCGAAGGCGCGTGCGCCGCTTATTACCTCTATGGAGGCGAGATCGCGTGAGCCAGCAGCACGACGACCAGGTGCTTCTCGCGCATGGCAGCGGGGGCGTGCTCTCCCATGAGCTGGTGGCGCGGGTCTTTTTGCCGCACTCCCGCCACGCGGCGCTGGCGGCGCTGGACGACGCGGCGGTGCTGGAGCTGCCGCCGGGCAGCCAGCTCGCCTTCACCACCGACAGCTATGTGGTGCAGCCGCTCTTCTTCCCCGGCGGCGACATCGGCAAGCTCGCCGTGTGCGGCACGGTGAACGACCTGGCCATGGTCGGCGCGCGCCCCCTTTACCTCAGCGCGGGGTTCATCATCGAGGAGGGCCTGCCCATCGCGGACCTGGAGCGGATCGCGGCCTCCATGGCGGCGACGGCGCAGGAGGCGGGCGTCCACATCGTTACCGGCGACACCAAGGTGGTGGACCACGGCAGCGCCGACAAGCTCTTTATCAACACAGCGGGCGTGGGATGGGTGCCGACGGGCATGCGCCTGTCCGGGCATCTTGCCCGGCCCGGCGACATCGTGCTCGTCAGCGGCACGGTGGGCGACCACGGCATGGCGGTCATGAGCCAGCGGGAGGGGTTGCGCTTTTCCACCGCGCTGGAAAGCGACTGCGCGCCACTGTACGGCCTCGTGGCCGAGATGCTGCGCGCCGGCGAAGTCCATGCCCTGCGCGACCCCACGCGCGGCGGGCTGGCCACGACGCTCAACGAGATCGCGGCGCAATCCGACGTGGGCATCGAGATCGAGGAGACGCGCGTGCCGGTGCGGGCGGCCGTGCGCGGCGCGTGCGAGATGTTGGGGCTGGACCCGCTCTATGTGGCCAACGAGGGGAAGGTCGTCGCCGTGGTGGCGGCGGAGGACGCGGCCCGGATATTGGCGGCGATGCGCGCGCATCGCTACGGTCGGGATGCGGCCATCATCGGGCAGATCGTGGACGTGCACCGTGGCCGCGTGGTGCTGCGCACCGCGCTGGGCGGCCGCCGCCTCCTCGACATGCTGACGGGGGAACAGCTCCCCCGTATCTGTTAGCTCCGGCGAGCGCGTCGTCCGGCATCCCGGGCACATCAGAGGAGAAGGGACATGACTGAGCAGCAAGCGGCCATTCTGGTCATTGATGACGAGCTGGGGATTCGCGAAGGCTGCCGTCGCGCGCTTTCCACGCAGAACTGGTTTGTGGATGTCGCCAGCAACGGCGCGGAGGGTGTGCAAAAGCTGCGCGAGCGTCCGTTCGATGTCGTGTTGCTCGACATCATGATGCCCGGCATCGGCGGCATGGAGGTCATGGATCTCATCAAAGAGATTGACCCCGAGACCGTGATCATCATCATCACCGGCTATGCGACGGTGGACCTGGCCATCCGGGCCATCAAACAGGGCGCGTATGACTTTCTCTCCAAGCCGTTCGACTCGGAGACGCTAGCGCTGGCGGTGCGACAGGGGCTGGAAAAGCGTCGCCTCTCGCTGGAAACCAAACGGCTATGCCAGATCGAGGAGGCCGCGCGGCGACTGGAGGAGGAGAAGGCCCAGTTGCAGAAGCTGGATCAGCTCAAGTCCCAATTCACCCTGCTGGTGGCGCACGAGCTGCGCGCGCCCGTCGCCGCTATCCAGAGCTTTCTCAAGCTGATCCTGGAGGGCTATGTCCCGCCCGAGCGCCATATGGAGATCATCGCCAAGGCGGAGCGCCGCGCGCAGGATCAGTTGGCGTTGATCAACGACCTGCTGGAGCTGGCGCGCATCAAGGACAGGGAGAGGCAGAGCGAGCGCGCCTGGGTGGATGTGGCCAAAGTGCTGCGCGAGACGATGGAGCTGATGACTCCACAGGCAGAACAGAAGCAGATCACCCTAGCCGTCGAGATACAGCCTGACGTCCCGCCCGTCCACGCCAACTATAAGCATATCTGCCAGCTCTGGAACAACCTGATCAGCAACGCCATCAAGTACACCCCGCAGGGAGGCCACGTCTCCATCTCGTTGCGGCAGGCGGGGGAGGTGATTCAGGGCGTCGTGCAGGACACCGGCATCGGCATCGCGCCGGAGGACATGGACAAGATCTTTCAGGACTTTTACCGCACGAAAGCGGCCAAAGAGTTCGAGCGAATGGGGACCGGGCTGGGCCTTTCCATCGTCAAGGCGATCCTGGACAACTATGGCGGCACGATCCAGGTGCAATCGGAGGTCGGCAAGGGCAGCACCTTCACCTTCACCCTGCCTTTCGCCGTGCCGATTCAGCCGCCGGCGGCGGACTGAAAGCGCCAAAAGCGAGGGCCGCAGCCATGGCTGCGGCCCTCGCCCAGCGTCGCGTGCATGAAGATCAGGGCAACTCGAATGCTTCGCTCAACGCCTGCACCGCGGCGTCCACGTCCGCCGCTCTGATGACGCAGGAGAGGGTCGAGATCGAGGTGCTGATGGCGAGGATGTTGACGCCCACCGACGCCAGCGCGGAGAACATCGTCCCCGCAATGCCGGGAATCTCACGAAAGTCGGGGCCAAAGATCGAGACGATCGCCACCTCCGGGATATAGATGATCTTTTGCGCGCCGAGCTTGTCTTTGATCTCTTCCAGGATCGCCACAGCCTTGGCGCCATCTTCCCGGGCCACGCAGGTAACGATGTGATCGTGGTTTTGCAGGTCAATCACCTGCACGATGAACTGCACATTGATCCCGACATCACCCAGGGCGCGCAAAGCGGCCCCCGCCACGCCGGGGCGATCCGGCACCGATAGCACGCCCACCTTGGACAGGTTGACGTTCTGCATGATCCCGCCGATCTTGATCTTGGGCATCAACTCCTCCTCATCCTTCGTCTAGCCAAGCAGCGCCTTGACGCGCGAGAGGAGCGCGCCGGGCGCGATGGGTTTGCTCATAAAGCCGTCAATATGAATATACTCGTCCGTGGGAAAGAGCGCGGCGTAATCGGTGTTGGCGATGGAGGTTACCATCAGGATCGGGATGTGCCGCTCCGCCGCGCTGTTGTGCATCTCCTGGCTCATGCGCAGCCCGTCCAGCACGGTGGACATGATGACATCGAGGATCACCAGGTCAACACGCTGCTGACGCACCTGGCGCAACCCCTCGTCGCTGTTGCCGGCGGCGATCACCTCATACCCGTTTGGCTCCAGCACTAGGCGCACCCACTCGACGAAATCCGGATCGTCATCTACCACCAGTATTCGCGGCATATTCTACTCCTCCCCCTGTTTTTGTCAAAGGTCTCAGCGGGCCAAAGGGCAGCGGTGCTGCGCGATATGCGCCTCGTACTCGTCGCGGAAGAGATCCAGGCTGCTGCGGATCGGCGCCACCGCCGCGTCTCCCAGCGGACAGAAGGTGTTGCCCTGAATGCCGTCGCAGAGCGAATGCAACAGCTCTATGTCCCCGGGCCGGCCGCTGCCCGCCTCGATGCGCTCCAGCGTCTCGTGCAGGTGCTGCGTGCCGATGCGGCACGGCGTGCAGCGCCCGCATGACTCGTGCGCGAAAAAGCGCGCCGTGCGCCGCGCCACATCCACCATGCAGGTCCCCTCGGCGATGACGATGATTGCCCCCGTGCCCAGCATGGAGCCGGCAGCCGCCAGCGACTCGAAATCCATCGGCGTGTCGAGCTGATCCGGCCGCAACATAGGTGTGGAACTGCCGCCCGGAATGACCGCCTTGATGGCGCGTCCCCCCTTGACACCGCCCGCGTGCTCGTAGATGATCTCGCGCAACGCCGTGCCGAGGGGCAGCTCATAGTTGCCGGGCCGGTTGACGTGCCCGCTGACGCAAAAGATCTTGGGGCCGGTGCTCTTGGGCGTGCCGATGCTGGCATACCATTCGGGGCCGCGCAACACGATGTGCGGCACATTGCACAGCGTCTCCACGTTATGCACCAGCGTCGGCTTGCCAAAGAGGCCGCGTTGCGCGGGGTATGGCGGCTTCAGGCGCGGCTCGCCGCGCTTCCCCTCCAGCGACTCGATCAGCGCCGTCTCTTCGCCGCAAATATACGCGCCCGCGCCGCGATGCACTGACAGATCCAGGCTAAAGCCGCTATCCAGGATGTTCTTTCCCAAAAAGCCCCGCTCATAGGCGTCGGCGATCGCCTTGACCCACCGCTTGACGCCGGTGAAAAATTCGCCCCGGATGTAGACAAAGGCGCGCTGCGCGCCCACCGCATAGCTGGCGATGATCGTGCCCTCGATCACCTGATGCGGGTCCTTTTCCACCAGCTCGCGATCCTTGAAGGTGCCCGGCTCGCCCTCATCCGTGTTGACACAGACATACTTGACCACGTCGGAGTCTCGCGGCATAAACCCCCACTTGACGCCGGCGGGAAAGCCGGCCCCGCCCCGGCCACGCAGCCCCGACTTTTTCACCATCTCGATCAGCTCTTCCCGTTTGTGCTGGAGGAGCGCCTTGCTGAGAGCCTGATATCCGCCGTGCGCCAGATAGACGTCAATCTTCTCGGAGCCGGGCAGATCGGTGCGTTGCAGGAGGATTTTGTCAAACATGCGGCTACTCCTTTGCCAACTCGGCGAGGATGCTATCCACCTTGGCCGGGGTGAGATTGCCATAAAGCTCCTCATTGATGCGCATGTTGGGCGCCGTGTCGCAGGCAGCCAAACACTGCACCGTCTCCAGCGAGAACTTGCCGTCGGCACTCCTTTGTTGCCCTTCCTTCAGCCCCAGCTTCTGCCGCAAGTAGGCAAGCAAGCCCTCCGCCCCGAACGAGTCGTCTTCCCCGCTGAGAAAGCACGACAGCCCTTCGCAGACCTGAATGCGATAGCGGGCCACCGGCTCCTGATGAAAGAGCGTATAAAAGCTGGCGGTCGTGTACACGTCCATGGGGAGCACGCCCAACCGCTGCGCCACGCGCGCGATTGCCTCCTCACTCAGATAGCCGTACTGCTCCTGCGCGATATAGAGCGCCGTGAGCAGCATCGCCCGTTTCGCTGGGTCCTCGGGCCGGGCACGATGTGACGACATGGATTCCTCCTTCTCCTTCATTTGTCAGAAAGCCACATCCGGACTACCGGTCAGAGCGCCGGGCCAGTGCCTCGACGGTGCGCAGCAGCTCATCCGGCGCCACCGGTTTGCTGATGAACGCATCGCATTCCAGCCGCTCCCCGGAGGGCAAGAGGCCGTCTGCGCTGGCGCTGACGATGGCCGAGATCAACACGATCGGCGTCGCGCCAAGCTCCGGATCGGCGCGAACGGCGCTGATCATGTTGAGGCCATCGAGCACGTACGAGATCATGCAGTCCACCAGCACGACATCGGGCCGCCATTTGCGCCAGACCCGCTGCCCTTCTTCCACGCTCTCGGTGGTGATCACCTCATAGCCGCGCGACTCGAGGATGATCCGCACAAAGTCGAGGAAGTCGGCGTCATCGTCAATGACCAGAACCCGTCCCTCGCTTGCCATCATGCCCCCTCAGCTCACAAAGCGCGCCACGTGTCGCAGCAGCTCTTGCGGGTTGACAGGCTTGGAGAGCCACTGATCAATGGGAATATACTGATCAGTCGGGAACATGCCTGCATAGGGGCTGCCCGCGATGGAAGACACCATGATGATCGGCACATCTTTCAGCGCCGGGTCCTCGCGCATCTCCTGGCTGACATTCAGCCCGTCCAGCACATACGACATCATCACGTCCAGCAGCACCAGGGCGGGCTTGCGCCGGCGCATCTTTTCCAGCGCCTCGGAGCCGTTCGCGGCAGCTTCGACATGATAGCCGTGGCTTTCCAGCACGGTGCGGACGATCTCCACGTAATCCGGGTCATCGTCAACGACGAGCACGTAGGCCATATCTCCACCTCCTGTGGCGCTGACGACGGCTTGCGGCGCTCAGGGCAAGAGCCGCCGTACCTCTTTGAGGAGCTGGGTCGGATCAACAGGTTTGGAGAGAAAGTTATCCACGCTGATATACTCGTCAGTCGGAAAGAGGCTGGCATAGTCTGTGCCGGTGATGGAGGATACCATGAGCACCGGCACACGCTGCAACGCCTTGTCGCGACGCATCTCGTCGCTGACGGCGACGCCATCCAGCACGCCTTTCATCATCACATCCAGGATGACCAGGTCGGGCAGATTCTGGCGCATCTTTTTCACCGCCTCTTCGCCGCTGCTGGCGCTCTGCACCGTATAGCCGTGTTTCTCCAGCAGCGTCCGCGCGATCTCACAAAAGTCGGGGTCGTCATCCACGACCAGGATGCGCGCTGGCAGGTCCTGCGGTATCACCCAGTCGGCGATGTTCTTGACCTCGCGCAACACGTGCGAGGTGACGGTCTTGCGCACGCCGGGGATGTTGGCCACCCGCTCGGTGAGGAAATGATACAGCTCCTCGTCGGTGGCAAAGAGCGCGTCAAAGATGATATCATATTCGCCCGTCGCGATCTTGATGAAACGAATGTTCGGCACTATAGCCAACGATTGCAGCACAGGGTCGAGGTTGCGCAGTTCCACCTGTAACGAGATGATCGTCTCGATGGGCAGGCCGATCTGGGTAGGATCGGGGAAAGCGGCGATGCGGATCGTGCCCTGCGAGATCAGCCGCTCCAGGCGCTTGCGGATCGTGGCCTCGGTA
>JAIOAV010000106.1 GCA_019873665.1 Chloroflexota bacterium | reverse complement strand
TCATATATGCCTCCCATTCTGATGAGGAATCTGGTCGCTTGACAAGGCCTGGCAACCCGCCGCACACCCTCTCGCCAGATCGCCATCGCATCCGGATTCGACAGGCAACACCACAGACTATGCTTGCCCTAGTCGTCAGCCTGCTGAAAGCGCAAGCGTGGATGTCTCATGGGCATCGCGCCAGAGATCAGAAGCGCTCCGCGCCGACGGAACGCTATAGCGCTGAGATCACACAGGAGGAAAAGGGTGCACTCTGTTTCTATTTGTGTATAGATATTATTCGCTTCTCGTCTATTGAGAGTATATATCATCATCTCCTGCTTGTCAAACTGTTTCTATTCTCTGCTTATTAATACACAACGGTAACACCCGCCGGCAGAGTCGAGAGAGCAACCTTTTTCAAGCGGTAACAGCCCGGCGATACCTGAGCCAGCCTCCTCATCGGGAAGGAGCGACTCGTTTTTGTTTTGTCTTATTGACAAAAGGGCATAACCGTAGTATATTGATTAGCAGCATTGGTGTGCGGTTCTCTGCTAGTCCGGCATAAGACAAACGAGATCTTGAAAGAGGAGCTTGAGCGGTCAACTTTAACGCCTCGGGATTCCCTTGCGAGCAACTCGCGGATGCGTTTCACTGTGATGTATTATCCGGCTTGACCGGAAGGAGGTGATAAGCCGTGCCAGACAAGAAGAAAGGTCTTAAGAAGAAAGCGCCGAAGAAGGAGGTGCCGAAGGAGGCGCCGAAAGAAGCGCCGAAGCAGCAGCCTACCAAGAAGTAGGGCATGATCTTCGGATTGACGAGCATTGTAACGGAGCCATGGGGCCGGCATCGCGAATGCGCTCATGGCTCCTCTGTTATCTGTCTCATACAGTAATCTCAAGGAGGCCAGGCGATCAACCAGGATCAGGAGGATAGAGATGATCAAAGTCTGGCAGTGCATCGAGTGTGGTTACGAATATGAAGGCCCCAAAGCGCCGACCCGCTGCCCGGAGTGTGGCGCCGATTGTGAAGCTTTTGAGCTGTACGAATACGAAGATGAGGAAGAGGACTGGGAAGACGAAGAGGAGTGGGAAGAGGACAACTGGGACGACGACAAGAGCCGTAGGAATCGTTAGGCGACCCTGGCAAAGGCTCCATTGCGGGGACACTGAGACCATAGACACGCAAATTCAGCAGGTTCCAGAAGAACCTGCTTTTTCTTTGCCGAATGCAACGCTGGGGACATCGGAGCGGCCCGCGAGCATTGACAACTCGCGGCTTTGGTGATATATTTCCCGCTGTATTCCTCCCGCAAAGCGAAAAAGGCGGGAGAGAATAGCCAAACCAAAGGGGCAAGTCGCCCCTTTGCATACGAAAAGCCTTTCGACGCCGAGAGCGCGACTCGATCTTACAATAGGATCAGGAGGCCAACGAATGATGAATCACAAGAGGACTGGGCAGTGGGTCGTGATCATGCTTATTCTCGCCATGCTACTGGCATCGTGCTCACCGGCAGCCCCTACCGCGGCCCCCGCCACGCCGACCACCAAGAGCGCAGCTCAACCGACGAGTACCATTGCGCCAGCTCAACCAAAAGCCGCTGAGAAGAAGCTCAAGGTTGCCTTCGTCTATGTGGCGCCGATCGGCGACCTCGGCTGGACATGGGCACACGATCAAGGTCGCCTGATGCTCGAGAAAGAGTTGGGCGTCGAGACGGCCTATATGGAGAATGTGCCGGAGGGGCCTGATGCCGAGCGCGTCATCCGCGACTTTGCGCAGAAGGGCTATGATCTGATCATTACAACTTCCTTCGGCTTCATGGATCCCACCGTCACCGTCGCAGCAGAGTTCCCCGACAAATGGTTCGTGCATGTGTCGGGCTACAAAACTGCCGCCAACCTGTCCACCATCTTTGGCCGCATGTACCAGCCGCGCTACCTCTCTGGCCTGGTGGCGGGCAAGATGACCAAGACCAACAAGATCGGCTACGTGGCTGCCTTCCCGATTCCAGAAGTGATCCGCGGCATTAACGCCTTTACGCTGGGTGTGCGGGCCGTCAATCCGAGCGCCACTGTCCAAGTGGTCTGGACGCAGACTTGGTTCGACCCGGTGAAGGAGAAGGAGGCGGCGGTCGCGTTGCTGGACGCCGGCTGCGACATTATCGCACAACACCAGGATACGACCGAGCCGCAAAAGGCGGCCCAAGAGCGAGGCGCGCTCAGCATCGGTTATGACTCGGATATGGCCTCTTTCGTCGGCGACACCGTGCTTACCAGCCCGGTATGGAACTGGGGGCCCAAATACATCCAGATTGCCCGTGCCATCATGGACGGCACCTACAAGTCCGAGTCCTACTGGGGCAGCATGAAGGAGGGCATTACAAACCTCGCGCCGTTCAGCCCGCGCGTGCCGGATGATGTGAAGAAGCTGGTCGAGGAGAAGAAGCAGGCGATCCTTTCCGGGCAGACCGACGTCTTTTGCGGGCCGATCAACGGTCAGGATGGGACGCTGGCCATCCCGGCGGGCGTATGCATGAAAGACGAGGATATGCTCAGCATGGACTGGTTCGTGGAAGGGGTCAAGGGCGAGGCTCCGGGCAAAGCGCCGCAGGCCGCTGGCGCCGCCACGACCAAACCGAAGGTTGCTTTCATCTATGTGGGGCCGACCGGCGATATGGGCTGGACTTATGCGCACGATCAGGGGCGGCTGTACTTGGAAAAGCAACTGGGCGTCGAAACGGCGTACAGCGAGCTGGTAGCCGAAGGCCCGGACTCCACCCGGGTCATCCGCGACTATGCGCAAAAGGGCTATAACATCATCTTTGCCACCAGCTTTGGCTATATGGACAGCGTGATCGAGGTTGCCAAAGAGTTCCCGAAAGTCATCTTTGAGCACTGCACCGGCTATCAGACGGCGCCCAACGTCGGCATCTATGACGGTCGCGGCTACCAGGGGTGGTATCTGGCCGGCATCACCGCGGGCAAGATGACCAAAAAGAACGTGATCGGCTACATCGCGCCATATCCGATCCCCGAAGTGATCCGCAACATGAACGCCTTTACGTTGGGCGCGCGCTCGGTCAATCCCAACGTCGAAGTGCGGCCGGTTTGGATCTTCTCTTGGGTGGATCCGATCAAGGAACGCGAGGCGGCGCAGGCGCTGTTGGATCAGGGGGCCGACGTCATCGCCCGGGAGAGCGATTCGACAGAGCCGGACAAGCTGGCGCAGGAGAATAAGATCTACTGCATCGGCTACAACGCTTACCAGCCGGACGTGGCGCCTGATGCCCTTCTGACCGCACCTATCTGGCACTGGGGCATCTACTATGAGAAGGCTGTGCGGGACGTGATGAACGGCACCTGGACCAATGCGCCGGTGTGGTGGGGCCTCAAGGAAGGATTGCTGGAACTGGCGCCGTTTGGCAAGATGGTGCCCACCGATGTACAGGCGCTGGTGGAAAAGGAAAAGCAACGTATCATCAGCGGCGAGTTCGACGTCTTTGTCGGCCCGATCAAGGATAACACCGGCAAGGAGCGGGTCCCGGCTGGCGTGACCATGACGGACGAGGAGAAGCTAGCTTTTGACTGGTTGGTCGAAGGCGTAAATGGCACCATCCCGCAATAGCGACGGGACTGGCAAATAGCGTCAACAGGCGAGGGAGGCCTTGAAATACACAGGGTCTCCCTCGCGTCTATCGGACAAACGCCGCACCTCCATATGTGCCTTCCCGGGCAAACCCAAGCGGAGGCCCTGAGTAAGGCTAACGAAAAGTCAACTGGAAATCGGATGATTGTGCACGGCTTGGCTCATCGTGTCATGGCGAAGGAGCGAGGCGACCGCAGCAACCTCCAGATGGCCATTCCAGGGGATTGCTTTGCCGCAGTGCGGCTCGCAATGACAGGGTGGGGTGTTCAACTCTGTTTGTCTCTCCATAAGCAGGTGTCTCATGACCGAACCCGATAACGCAGCTCCAGCGGTCCAACTGCGGGGCATCACAAAACGCTTCCCGGGGGTGCTGGCTAACGATCACATTGACCTAGCCGTGTGCCAGGGAGAGGTGCACGCCTTACTGGGAGAGAACGGCGCCGGGAAAAGCACCCTGATGAACATCCTCTCCGGCCTGTATCATCCCGACGAGGGCGAGATCCTGTTGTACGGGGAGCCGGTCGTGCTGCGCTCCCCACGCGATGCCATCCGGCACGGTATTGGCATGGTGCATCAGCATTTCATGTTGGTGGAGATGTTCACCGTAGCGGAAAACCTGGCGCTGGGCATGGAAGAGCCACGCTTTGTCCTCAATCTGCCAGAGACGGAGCGCAAGATCCGACAGCTCGCCGCGCACTATGGCCTGCAGGTTGACCCCCGCGCATATATCTGGCAGCTCTCCGTTGGCGAGCAGCAGCGTGTCGAGATCCTGAAGATGCTCTACCGAGGAGCCAAAATCCTCATTCTCGATGAACCCACCGCGGTGCTGACGCCCAGCGAGACGGGGGAGCTTTTCAAGACCTTGCGGCAGATGGCGCAAAGCGGGCGATCGGTGATCTTTATTAGCCACAAGCTGGACGAAGTGCTGGCGATCTCAGATCGGATCACCGTGTTACGGCGTGGCAAGGTCGTCGCGACGGTGAACGCCGCGGATACGGATCGCGCGGAGCTCGCCCGCCTGATGGTGGGCCGCGAGGTGCTGTTCCGCGTGGAAAAGAGCGCCTTGGCAACTGGCCCGCAGATTCTCCACATCAGGGATCTTGAGGCCAGCAATGATATGGGACTCCCGGCACTGCGGAAGGTGTCGCTTTCAGTGGCCGCCGGGGAGATCCTAGGCATTGCTGGCGTAGCGGGAAACGGACAGCGCGAGCTGGCTGAGGTAATCACCGGCCTGCGTCCCGCCACAGGCGGTTCGGTCATCATCTGTGACCGCAACATGACCAATTGCTCCCCCGCCGAGTTCATCAACCAGGGAGCCAGCCACATCCCAGAAGACCGGCTGGGCACCGGTTCGGTGCCGAACTTGGCCGTGAGCGACAATGTCATCCTCAAGAACTATCGCCGCCCGCCGCTGGCGCGGGGGCCATTCCTCGATCGCGGATCGATCGGAGCTTTCACGGACAGCCTGATCGCTACCTACCAGATTGACACACCAGGGCGGCAGACAGTCGTTAAGCTCCTTTCCGGCGGGAATCTGCAAAAGACGATCATCGCCCGCGAGATCGCCACCCGCCCACACTTGATGGTGGCGATGTACCCAACACGCGGCCTGGATGTCGGCGCCACCGAGATGGTCCGCCGCACGCTGCTGGAACAGCGCGCCCAAGGCGCAGCCATCCTGCTGGTTTCGGAGGATTTGGACGAGCTCTTGCAGTTGGCGGACCGCATCGCCGTGATGTATGAGGGACGAATCATGGGCATCGTGCCCGCCGAAGAGGCGCGTCGGGAAGAGATCGGCCTGATGATGGCCGGCTCACTGCCGGCGCGAGAGGGAGGGGAAGGGTGAGCCTGCGCCTCGAACGTCGTCTGGAGCCTTCGCGCAGCGCCCAGTACCTGGTGCCCGTCCTCTCCTTTGCAGCGGCGCTCCTTTTCGGCGCGGTGATCTTGGCCCTGGCCGGCGCCAATCCGTGGGAAACGTATCGGGCGATGGCTGTTGGCGCTTTTGGCGGCAAGTACGCCATCTCCGAGACGCTGGTCAAGGCGATTCCGCTGATGCTGGCCGGATTGGGCGTGTCGCTGGCCTTCCGCATGCTCTTCTGGAATATCGGCGCCGAGGGGCAATTGGTAATGGGTGGGTTTGCGGCCGCAGGCGTGGCGCTGTTTGCCCCGCGATACCTGCCGGCTCTCCCCGATTGGAGCCTATTGCCGCTCATGTTTGTGGCGGCCTTTGTCATGGGCGGATTGTGGGGCCTGATCCCGGCGCTGCTCAAAGCATACCTGAAGGTAAACGAGATCATTGTTACGTTGATGATGAACTATATCGCGATCCTCTGGATCGAATACCTGTTTTATGGCCCCTGGAAAGACCCAAAGGGATATGGATTTCCCGGCTCGGCGCCTTTTCCGGCGGCGGCGCGTCTCCCACGTTGGCCGGGGACTCGGGTGCATCTGGGCCTGCTCTTTGCCCTGGTGGCCGCTGCTATCCTGTGGCTTGTGCTCTCACGCACCAAGTGGGGCTATGAGATCCGCATCATCGGCGAGAACCCGCGCGCGGCCAGGTACGCAGGCATCAACGTAATCCGCAATATCATCCTGGTGATGCTCATCAGCGGTGGCCTGGCCGGACTGGCAGGCTTTGGCGAAGTGGCCGGCATCTCGTATCGCCTGCAAAAGGGCCTGGCTGTCGGCTATGGATTCACCGCCATCATCGTTGCCTGGCTGGGCAGGCTGCACCCGTGGGGCATCTTGCTGGTCGGGGTTCTCCTGGCTGGACTCCTCGTCGGTGGCGATCAGATCCAGATCACGATGGGACTTCCAGCATCGGTGGCGCTTATTGTGCAGGGCGCGATCCTCTTCTTTGTGCTGGGAGGGGCGCTGCTGACTGAATACCGCGTCCGCTGGGCGAGCGCTGCAACATCCACGGGTCCGGCACGTTCCGGCGACACAGGAGGGGATAGATGCTGACTGATCTTGCCCTCTGGGTGTCCATCCTGGCAGTCACCGTCCGTGCCGGAACGTCGCTCCTCTACGCGACCATCGGCGAGATCCTGACAGAGCGCTCTGGCGTCCTGAACCTGGGCGTCGAGGGGATGATGATCATGGGGGCGGTAAGCGCTTTCGCTACCGCCTTTCATACGGGGAGCGCCGTACTGGGCGCACTCGTGGCCATTATGGTCGGCGGGCTGCTCGCGTCGCTGCATGCGGTGCTGACGATCTCCTTGCGCGCGGATCAAACAGTAAGCGGCTTGGCGTTGACGATCTTTGGCAGCGGGCTGGCGAGCTTTCTGGGACAAAAGCTGGGCCCGAACGGGCAACCACTGGTGGGCATGATCGGCCCGCGCTTTGGACGGGTGGCGCTGCCGTTCCTCTCACAGTTGCCGGTTGTGGGCAAGTCGCTCTTCCAGGTGGACGTGCTCACGTACCTGCTCTATATCCTGGTGCCGGCAACGTGGTACTGGCTCTATCGCACCCGACCCGGCTTGCATCTGCGCGCTGTGGGCGAGAACCCGCGCACCGCCGATGCCATGGGCATCAATGTGACACGGACCCGCTACGCGTATACCATCCTGGGCGGCATGATGTGCGGCCTCGGCGGCGCGCACCTATCTCTTGCCTATACGCCCGGCTGGACGGAAGGCCTGACGGCAGGTCGCGGCTGGATCGCCATCGCGCTGGTCATCTTTGCCATGTGGGACCCGATCCGCGCCGTGATTGGCGCGCTCCTCTTCGGCGGCGTAACGGCGGTGCAGTTCCGTCTCCAGGCTGCCGGCACGACGATTCCCGCTGCATTCCTGAACATGATGCCGTACATATTCACTATCATCGTGCTGGTGATCATCACGCTATGGGAGACGATCAGCCGGCGGGTTGGCGCGCCGGCAGCGCTGGGCGTGCCATATGTTCGTGAGGAAAAAGGGTAGATCGGCGAGACTCAGGGGCAACAGAAAGGGGCCTGCGCGCAGGCCCCTCCTTTTCTTACGCCAACGGAAATGTTACCCGCCGCCCTTCGTGCGCGGCGCGGTAGGCGCCCAGCACCATCTCGACGGCCACACGGCCATCACGCGCTGTGATAGACGAGGGCAGGTCATACTTCAAAGCGTCAACAAAGGGGCGCGGCACGGCGGCGATGCGCTCTCCCTGACTCTTGGGGATCGGGATGCCCAGGTCGCGCCAGCGTGGCTCGTTGCGCGTGTAGAGCTTGACAGCGATCGCCCCTGGGGGCAGCGGCACGGCGCAAGAGGGTGCGTCGCCATAGTTTTGGATGACAACTCCCTGGTCGCCATAGATCTCGGTGGTGTTTTCTCCCGCCAGCGTCACCGACGAATTTAGCAACGTGGCCATCGCGCCATCAGGGAAACGATAGACCGCCATGCCGGTGTCGTCCGGCGCGACGTTGGTGAGGATGTTGTCTATTTCGGCAATCACGCTGGTCGGATACCCCATGATCCAGTGAATGAGATCGGTGGCGTGTGAGGCATCGTCCATCCACATCCCCATGTTCTTGGCCGGGTCGAGATGCCAGCGGGTCGGGCCTTGCACAAAGCTCTCGTTAAAGAGGACATTGATGCAATGTCGCCGCCGGAAGACGGCCACCTTGCCCAGCACGCCGCTCGCCACCAGCTCCTTCATCTTGATATTGGCCGGGTCGTGGCGCATCTGGTGCGCCATCATGAAGAAAACCCCGGTCCGCGCCACCACGTCAATGATGCGGTCGCAATCCGCCAGGCTCAACGCCATCGGCTTCTGGCACAGGATCGCCTTGCCCGCCTCTGCCGCGGCGATCACCATCTCGGTGTGGCGGTTCGTCTCGCAGGTAACGATCACGCCCTGGATATCTGGGTTCTGCAACACATCTTCCAGATGTGGAGAGTAGGTCATGCCATACTGCTCGGCTGCCTTTTCGCCGCGCGATTGGTCATCATCCCAACACGCCGCCAGCCTGACATCGTCATCCTCTAGAAGGCGCTTACAGTAGACGCCGGCATGGCCATGAACAAAGCTAATCACCCCGATCCCGATCTTGCCGTTCACAAGACCTCCCCAGATTATGCTGTGTTATCGCCGTGCGAGCGCCCATACCATGTGGGAGGGCGCGCGCATCGGCTGGTTTGTTGCATCAAGCTGCCATGCTCCGGCGGCGCAGGCGGCGAATGATGAGGATCAAGATCACAAGCGGCACCGCCAGGATCAACAGCACTGGCACCAAGTATAGGATGATCCAGATCACAGCATCAACCAGGAATTGGAGCATGCGCACCAGGTTGCGCAGCGCATCGCGCACGGTGGCACTGGGCTGCCAGCCAGATTTGACGACTGGCTCGGCCAACACATCGGGCTGCAAATCAATATTGATCGTCGCCATGGCCGTGAGGCGCTCCAGATACTGCATCCGCCCCTTGATTTGCTCGATCTGCCCGCGAATGGCGGTCAACTTTTCATAAACAGCGAGAATATCCTCGGCCTTGCCGGTGCGCTCGCGCACGGTCGTCAACAGCTCGCGCAGCTCCTTTTCCGTCGCTTCCAGGTTGACGAGACGGGCATCCAGATCGGCGTACTCTTCGGTTACGTCCTGGCCGGTCGTCTCCTCGCGATCCACCTTGACAGCGACCCCTTTGATAGCCCCCATGGTGGCATCGAATCTGTCCGCTGGGACGCGAACGGTCATGCGCCCGCGAAAGAGCTCGTTGTCGCGCCAGACATTGCTGGACACCACATACCCGCCATCTGCAACCACGATCCCCTTGATCGTCTCGACCGCAGCCTCGGTGTCTTTGACGACGAGCACCAGGTTACCTGTGCGGATAATCATCCGCTCTTCTGTCGAGGCCAGCGCTTGCTCGGCGGAGACGACGGCGAGCTTTTCGCTGCTATAAGCACCTAGGGCAGGCGCTCGCGCGGGCATCGTAGGCTGGGCCGGCACAGCCACAGATTCGACTTCTTTCACCACGGGCACGGCAGCGCGTGCACAGGCAGAGAGAAGCAAAAGGGATAACAGGGCCACGATTAGGCAAAACCGAGCTTTGGACATGTTGCCCTCCTTTAGCACGATAACGAGCTCTTTGCAGTAATGACGCTACACGGGCTCACAAGTTCCATCTGCTGAGCAGAAGCTACCATCCATAGGACAGGCGTGCCACGAGGCGTGGCGGCAAACCCGCCTCTGTCATGCGTTGCTGCGTCTCTTCGATCGAGTAGGCAACGCGGTGAAAAGTCACCGTGAGTTCGGCAGTATCCAGCACCAGATAGCTGGCGCGCTCATCGCCATCGCGCGGCTGCCCCACCGCGCCGGGATTGATGATCCACCGGCCGGCAGAGATCGAGTATTCACCGTCCGGCGTGGGAACAATCGTCTCCACAGTATCGTCGTCTAGTCGGAACATAAGCGGCATATGTGTATGTCCGACAAAGCAGTAAGGCGTCTGAAAGTAGGCCAAGTTCTCGCGCGCATCCAGAGAGTGGAAAAGATACTCCCAGATCGGATAGCGTGGACTGCCATGCGCCAACGTGTAGTCGCCCTGGATCAAAATCTGCGGCAACATCTCCAAATACGCGCAGCTGGCAGGGGAGAGAGCCCTTTGCGTCCAGCAGCATGCGCGTTGCGCGTCCGCGTTAAAGTCGCTGATGTCCAGCTTGCCGATGCATGCCCAATCATGATTTCCGGCGACGCACATCTCCACCAGCGGCCGCAGCCGCTCCACGCACTCATTCGGGTCCGGCCCATAGCCGACCAGATCGCCCAAACACCAAATACCATCAACAGCACCGGCGTCGGCCAGCACCGCTTCCAGCGCCGCCAGGTTGGCATGCACATCAGATAGCACAAGGTATCGCATGCGAGGTGGGTTACTCCTAGCTAACGAATAGGCACACTATAGCACAAAAGCGGCAAGGGCGAAAATCGCAAAGCGAGGTTGCTCAAGCAGCCGAGTCGGCTATAATCCAGGGGGCAGGGATATCCCATCACTGAGCGCGCGGGCGCGCGAAGGAGCATGTCATGACATTGCGGCCAAGATCAATGGTGAGGATTCTGATCGCGGTCGGTGTGCTATACGCCGCCGCGGCTTTATTCGTCGGCTGCCTGCGGCGTCCCCACTTGGCGCCGGGTAGCCTGCTCTACAAGGGGCCTACCGAGCTGAGCGTGAAACCGGGCCAGAGCTTTCCAGGGACCGGCCTGCAATATGTCGGCGTGACGGACAAGATGGCCGAAGTGCGCATTGACGGGCAGCGCGCTCTGAAGAAGACGGGTGATTCGCTCGATTGGAGCGGCTCGCCCAGCGCCGGCGTGCAACTCGATCTCGCGATGCGCGTCCTGCTCATCTCGGAGCAATCGCTCCATGCGGGCGGAACGGTCTCGTTGGAGATAGCCGATGTCAACCCGCAGGCGGCTGCCGTCGGCAGCACATCGGAGACCAAGTTCACCGTCCCGGTGACCTACGCGGTGGACAAAGGAGAGACCATCGCCGGCACGCTAATCACCTACGAAGGTCGTGACGAGGAAAGGGGAGCCAAGCTGGGCGGCATCCCGGACTATCCCTACCGCAAGACCGGCGACTCGATCGTCTGGGAAGGCAAGCTGCGCGATAACGTCTCGCTGCGGCTGGACGTGCGCGTCCTGCTATTCAGCGAGAGCACGTTGCGTGTCGGGGGCACGGCAACGATCTGGGTGGACTAGACAAGCAGCGAGGCTGCCGATCCCTGATCGGCAGCCTCATTTGCTGACGTCATGCTGATCACCCTCGGAGCATGCGCAGCCGTTCCTGCAGCCTAGTCTCCTGTTCACGATAGTGCGCCAGCTTGCTGCGCTCGCGCTCCACCACCTCCGGCGGAGCCTTGGCCACGAATCTGTCATTGCTCAACAGCTTATCCACGCGCGCGATCTCACCACCGGTCTTTTCCAGCGCGTTCTGCAGCCGTTGCTGTTCGGCTTCCAGGTCCACCATCCCCGCCAGTGGCAGGTAGATCTCGATGCTGCCGATCACCAATGCCAGAGCACGCGCCGGCTTCTCCTCCAGCCGCTCGACGATGGTGAGCTGCTCAGGCTCCACCCGCGCCAGAGATGCGAGCAGGTCGCGCTGTGACTCCAGCAGTGACTTCTGCGCGCCGGCAACGACGATCGCAGCGATGCGGCGACTTGGCTCCACATCGTACTCGGCGCGGGCGTTGCGAATGGCGCGAATGATCTCCATCAGGAGCGACATCTGGCTCTCCGCATCCTGATCCACCGGCCCCGCCCCCGGCCAGGGCGCGACGATGAGCGCTTCGCCGACGTGCGGCAGATGTT
>JAIOAV010000105.1 GCA_019873665.1 Chloroflexota bacterium | reverse complement strand
GGGGCCAGAGACAGAGGAATGGGAGCCGTTGCGTCAGCGATACCAGGACCTGCCGGGAGTGATAGATGGCGGGCGCGTGAGCGATGCGGACAAGGGGCGGCTACTCGACGCCTGCGATGTGCTGGTGCTACCCTCTACTGGCGAATCCTTTGGCATCGTCTTTGTGGAGGCGTGGATGCTGGGCAAGCCGGTCATTGGAGCGCGCAGCGGCGCGGTCAACGACATGATCGCCGAGGGGGAGGATGGTCTGCTGGTGGCACCACGTGATGCGGCGGACTTGGCGTGCAAGCTGGCGATCCTCCGCGATCAGCCCGAGCTGCGCCAGTATCTGGGAGAGAATGGCTATCGCAAGGCGATGAAGAGATATACGGTGGAGAAGGTGAGCGACGACCTAGAGGCAGTTTACCGGGAACTGGCAGCGTCCCGTCACCACGAAGGAGTCCGGAAACGATGAAGGTGAGCCTGCTGAACCTGAACTTGGTGGCCCGCGACGCTGTTGGTCGCGACCTGATCGACAAGGCACGCTTCTTCCGCGATCGCGGCGACCAGGTACGCATCTATGTGCAGCATGTGGAGAATGATGTGCCAGCCGAGGTGCGCGACCTCTGCGTGGTGTGTTCGCTGGCCCAACTGACAGGCCGGGGGTCGGAATTGGCCGCGCCGCGGGAGCACTTTTGCAGCAGCGATCTCTATGTGTATGACTATCCCATCTGGTACGAGCTGGTGGAGAGTATCCGCGGCGTGGATCGTGGCGTCGTGATCGTGGACTATCATGGAGTGACGCCGCTGGACCTGTGGGGCAGCGACGAGGCGCGCGACATCTTGCAACGATCGGTAGATGAGCTGCCCGAACTGCTGCGCTATGCGGACTATGCTATCGGGCATAGCGAGTTCACCCGGCAGGAGCTGGTCGAGCGTTACGGTTTTGCTGCGGACAAGACCTTCGCGTTCCCATATGCCATCCCGCTGGAGAGCTTTGCGCCTGGGCCAAAAGACCCGGCTCTTGTATGCCGTTACGGCTTGGAGGGGAAGCGGGCCCTGCTCTATGTCGGGCGGATGGCTGGGAACAAGCGCATAGACCTCCTGGTGCAGGCGCTCCCTCTCATCCAACGCGAATTCCCCGAGACGGTCCTGTTGCTCGTCGGTGACAATACATCCACCGCTTTTGCACCGGTTATCGCTGGCATCAAGCAGCAAATCCACGAGTTGGGCCTGTCGCGAGATGTCATCTTTACGGGGCGCGTGGATAACCTGCCCGATCATTACCGGTTAGCAGATATCTATGTTACCAGCAGTCTGCACGAGGGGTTCTGCGTGCCGCTGATTGAAGCGATGGCCAGTGGGGTGCCCGTCGTCGGCAGCGCCTGTACGGCAATACCGGGCACGTTGGGCGAGGCCGGGCTAACCTTTGAGCCGGAGAATGTGCGTGACCTGGCAGACAAGGTGATCGGGCTTCTGCGCGATCCTGAGGCGCGCGAGCGACTGCGACAGCTTGGCCTGCAGCGCGCTACCGGCTTTTCGCTGCCAGACTTTCGGCAGCGATGGCAGGAGGTGCTGCAGGTGGTCATGGCACATCAGCCGGAGCTGGCACTGGCGCAGCCGGTCGCGTTCGTGCAGCCAATCGCCAATGACGCGGCGGAGAGCGCCCCTGGCTCTGCGCCTCTGCTGCCAGAGCTGGATGATCACTTCCGCGAACTGGAGACGATGGGCGATATCAGCATGCACGATTATGTCGTGCGGTCTGACAAGCCACTGATCGGCCCGCTCCTTGCCTGGGTACGCCGCAATCTGACGTCCCATCTCAAAGAGCCGTACGTTGATCCGATCATTGACCGGCAGGTGCATGTGAACCGGCGGCTCGTGTGGGATATCAAGGCGGTATATGCGCGGCTGCGCGAGGCGATGGCGTATGTCGAGCGTCGGCTGAACGAACTCGCGGAGCCGGTGCGGCTGTCGGAGCAGCGCCTGCAGGCCGAGCAGGCCAGGGTAACGGCGCTGGAGGCACGCGTGGCGCAGCTTGCGGCAGAGCTGGCGAAGACAGGGGAGCGGACGGCGACTGAGGAGCGCACGCATTACCACCTGCGGGCGCGGCAGGAGATGTTGGCCGAGCAATTGGCCAACCTGCAGCGGGTGTTGGAAGAGAACCCAGATCTGGTGAAGCGGGATGTCGCTGCGGTGCGTGCGGCGTTGCAGACGCTCTCGCCGGAAGCGTGGGATAGGCTGGGAGCCTTGCAGGCGGCACGTGGGGTGCCGGCGCAACTGGGCGCCGGATTCAGTTATTTCATACATGCCGATGCCATGGGCGGCGGTGTGCGCGAGATGTTGCGCGAGATCTATGGGCCGCTGGTGGCCAAGTTCCGCGACGCACCTGAGGTTGTGGATTTGGGCTGCGGCAAAGGCGCATTCTTGGAATTGCTGCGAGAGGCAAGCATCCCCGCGTATGGCGTGGATCTAGATGAGGACTCGGTTATCTACTGCCGTAAGCTCGGGCTAGACGTGCGCCAAGAGGATGTGATGGCACACCTGGCGTCGTTGCCGGACAAGTCGGTCGGTGGCATTTTTGCCGCGCACCTGATCGAGCATCTGCCACGGCCGGTCTTCTGGGAATTCCTGCGGCTCTGCTACCAGAAACTGATGTATGGTGGGCCGCTTGTGCTGGTAACGCCCAATGCCGCTGCGCTGAGCATATTCTGCTTCTCCTTCTACAAGGACCTCACCCACGAGCGGCCACTGCATCCGGAAGCTGTAGTGTTCGCCCTGACGACGCACGGCTTTCGTCGCGTGGAGACGAGCACGATCTCGCCCTTGCCCGATGTCTTCAAGCTTTCGCCTCTTGACTCGGCGACAGCCGGGGACGAGACGCAACGACAGTGGATGGAGGCCATCAATCGGAATATCGCCAAACTTAATGAGGTGGTGTTTGGTGATCTCGATTGCGTGGTGAGTGCGGTCAAGTAGAGAGGCGGCCGGTCGGTGAGGGTCCTGCACGTCAACATCGGCTATCCTCCCCTGATTGGTGGGGCGGAGCTGTATCTGCGGCAGGTGGCGCGCCGCATGGTGGCGCGCGGGCATCAGGTTGCGGTCTATGCCAGCGATGCAGCGGTCATCGAGCATCTCTGGGCGATGGGGAAGGAGCACCTCCCCGCCGGTGTGGCAGAGATCGAGGGCGTCACGGTGCGGCGCTTTGCGGTGCGGCACCTGCCGCTTCTTCCCTATTCGTATCTGGCACTCCGCCGACTTTTGGTTGAATGCAGCTGCCTTGGCTTGGGAACGGAAGGATGGCTGTGGCGGATCGCGCGCTATGCGCCGTGGCTGCCTGGGCTGGAGCGCGCCTTTGTGTCGGCAGAATCCGCAGGCATGCCCTGGAGGCCGGAGTTGCTCCATGTCTGGAATATCCCATTCGAATCGCTGTGGGAGCCAGCCTGGCGATATGCGCGGCGGCGTGGCATCCCTTGCATCGCAACGCCGCTGCTGCATCTGGGCGAGGAGGGGAGCGCGGCAGTGCGCCGCTTTTACACCATGCGCCACCAGATGTCCGTCTTGCGCGACTGTGATGCGGTGATCGCGCTGACGCAACTGGAAGCGGACTACTTGGTGTCTGCCGGCGTGCTGGCAGCGCGTGTGCATGTGGTGGGTGGCGGTGTGGACATTGCAGCCATGCAAGCGGGTGACGCGAGACGCTTTCGCGCTCGCTACGCGCTGGATCGCCCTTTTGTCCTCTTTATCGGCGCGTATAACGTGGAGAAGGGTGCGATCGCCCTGGTGGAGGCGGTGGCGGCGCTTGGCCGGGAAGGACGCGATCTTGACCTGGTGATGATCGGCCAGCCGATGGCGCGCTTTATGGATTACTACCGACGGCTCTCGGCAGACGTGCAGGCGCGTTGTCATCTATTGGGCCCGCTGGGGGATGAAGATAAGGCGGATGCGCTGGCGGCGTGCGAGATGTTGGCGCTGCCATCGCGCACCGAATCGTTTGGCTTGGTGTATTTGGAGGCATGGGCAGCAGGCAAGCCGGTCATCGGCGCGCGGGCAGGCGCAGTCCCGGCGGTCGTCCGCGAGGGTGTGGATGGGGTGCTCGTGCCTTTTGGCGATGCGGCGGCTTTGGCGCGTGCGATCGCGGCGCTGCTGGACGATCCCGCCATGGCGCAGCGCCTGGGACTGATGGGGAAGGCGCGCGTGAGTCAGGCGTACACATGGGATCAAGTTGTAACGGCGATCGAGCGCGTCTACGAAAAGGCAGTGGCGTGTGGCGCAGGATAGGGTGAGCACGGTGTCGGACGATCTCGAGAAGCGGATCAGTGAGAGCGTCAGCATACGCGGCGACGGTATTGATGAGCGCGCCCTCTGGCAGCGTCTGGCGGAGCAGTATCGCGCGCACGGCTGGCCCGGGTCTTTCTCTTATGCCTTTCCTTCGACGGAGTTCCAGGAAGAGGAAGGGCTCGAGGGCGAGCGCGACTATCTGCTCTACCAATGGCAACATCTGGAGATGGCCGTGCCGATGGAGCTCAAGCCTTCGACCGTACCTGTGGTGGGAAAGCTGCTAGATCTGCTGAAGCGGCCCTTTCACCAGCTCGTCGTGCATTACGTGAACCTGGCGCTGGGCCGGCTGGTCACCGGTCAGATGATCCAGCAGCGGCTGATTCGCTCGCTGGAGGAGGAGTTGGCTCAGACCCGTCAGGCGCTGCTGCAGCGGCTGGCGCCGCGGGATGATGCGCCGCCGCGCACAGAGGAGAGCTAGCGGTGGCTACTGCCGTTCACCAGGTCGTGGACACCCTGGCCCCCGGCTCAGCAGTGTCCAATTGTGTGTTGGCGGCGCAGGAAATATTGCAGAATGCAGGCTTCATTTCAGGGGTGTATGCCTCCGTGTGGGAGAGAGGAATCAGCCGCCAGCGTCTGCCGCGGCAGCGGGCAGGGCGCACTCTCTGGCTTTACCATTTCTCTGTGGGCTCGCCTCTGACGGCCTGGGTTGAAAAGCATGCGAAGCCCGACGGGTTGGTGCTCTGGTATCACAATCTGACGCCGCCGGGTTACTTTGCCGCCACAGATCCGCTGCTGGCGGCGCGGCTCGTCTCTGGCCGGGAGGAGGTGCGCCGACTGGCGGATCGGACCTGTGGTGCGATCGCTGATTCCGCCTTCAACGCGGCAGAGTTGGCCGAATTGGGATATCGCGATGTGCAGGTCGTGCCGCCCGTCTTTTTGCAGGGGCGGTATCGCCTCTCGCCGCCACCATCCCTTCTCTCTCAATACAAGGGAGGCGGGCCGAACTGGCTGTTTGTGGGAAGGTTGGTGCCGAACAAGGCACAGACCGAGGTGATTGCAGCCTTTCATGCTTACAAGCGGCTGGCGCCTAAGGCGCGTCTCTTTCTGGTCGGTGAGGAAGGAGCCTCGCGCGCCTATCGGCGCTGGCTGGAAAATCAGATCGCTTATCTCGGCCTGCAGGCGGATGTGGTCTTGGTGGGGCAGGTGCCGCAGGCGGAGCTGAACGGCTACTATCAACTGGCGGACTGCTTTGTCAGCATGAGCGAGCACGAGGGATTCGGTGTGCCGCTGGTGGAGGCCATGTATTTTGACGTGCCGGTGATCGCATACGACGCGACGGCGGTGGCCGAGACGTTGGGCGGGGCAGGTGTGCTCCTGCGGGGTCGCGATCCTTATCTGGTCGCGGAGGTGGCAGATCTCGTGCTGCGCGACGAGGGACTGCGCCAGGCGGTTATCGCCAGACAGCGGCAGCGGCTCGCCGATTTCGCCTACGAGAAGGTGGCAGCGCGCCTTCTGGCGGCGGTGCGGCAATTGTTGCAGGAGACGGCGTAAGAGATGCGCGTGGCCTATGTGGTGCAGTGGTTCCTGCCGCGGCATACGGCGGGAACCGAGGTCTATACCTATCAGCTAGCGTCGGCACTGGCGTCGCAACACCAGGTTTCCATCTATTGCCGCGAGGAAGGGCACCCTGAGGCGCGCTTTTACGAAGAGGAGGACGACTACCAGGGGCTGCCGGTGCATCGCGTGTATTACAACCCGCCGGCATCGCTACTGCGCCCCTTGGCCAAGGCGATGGCTCGCTTTCATAACCCCACCATCGCGGCGAGCTTTGCGCGGTATCTGCGCTCCCTGCGGCCAGATGTGGTGCATTTTCATCACCTGGTCAAACTGTCCGGCTCCCTTATCGGCGCGGCGCAAGAGCTAGGCATCCCGACGGTGGTAACGCTCCACGACTACTGGTTCCTCTGCCATAACGGTCAGTTGCTGCGTCCCGGCGAGGTGGTGTGCACCGGCCCGGCGGGAGGGTGGCGCTGCGGCGTGTGCGCCGAGGTGCCGGGAGGGACCATCGTGCGGCGTGCCTTGGCGCCGTTCATCTCGCCGTTGATGGCCTACCGCACACGGGCATTGCGCCGGGCGCTGGAGCGGGCGGATGCCATCATCTCGCCCTCGGCGTATCTGGCTGATGTGTTCGTGCAGCACGGCTTGCCACGTGAACGGATTCTGGTGAGCGACAATGGCATTGACCTGTCGTGGCGGCCGCTGGTGCGGCGGCGGAGCCGGGCGACGTTACGGGTGGGGTATATCGGCACTCTGGCGCGGCACAAGGGAGTGCATCTGCTCGTGGCGGCCTTCCGCGACTTGGGACTGGCGAACGTGACACTGGACATCTATGGCGACCCGGAGACGGACCCGGCATATACGGCCGAGGTGCAGCACCTAGCGATCGAGCGGCGGGTGCGCTTTCTGGGACCTTTCCCACACCGGGAGATCGCGCGCGTCTTGAGCGCTGTTGATCTGCTGGTGGTTCCCTCGCTCTGGCCGGAGAACTCGCCGCTGACCATCCACGAGGCGCGCGCGGCGCGCGTGCCGGTGCTGGCGGCGGATATCGGCGGGATGACGGAATTGGTGCGGGAGGGGCGCGCGGGCTGGTTGTTCCGTGCCGGCGATGTATCTGATCTGCGGCAGCGGCTGCACTGGATTCTGTCGCATCCGGCAAGCCTGTCGCAGGTCCGCCAGCAGACGCGTCCTGTCAAGTCAATTGCGGAGAACGCGGCGGAGCTGGTTGCGCTCTATGAGCGGCTGATTGCGGCGCGTAGATGACAGGTGTCGTTCAACAGGACGATCTCAAAGACGCCGCTCTCGTATTCGACGATGTTGAGGCAGGCGTTGTCCTGTCGGATGCGCCAGAAGTGGCTGTTGTCCAGGCCGATGATGGCACATAGCAGGACCCTGTTGACTACCTGATGGCCGACGAGGACGATCGTCTCGCCAGGATGGGCGGCGATGGCATCATGTAAGGCGGCGACCGCGCGCTCTCGCACCTGGGCCAGCGATTCGCCGCCGGGCGGTTGCGCCAGATGCGGCTGCGTGCGCCAGAGATGGTGCATCTGCGGGTCATGCTGATCAACCTCTTCCGGCGTCAGCCCGGCCCATGCGCCAAAGTTGATGTCCAGCAACCCCGGCAGGGTCTGCACCGGCAAGGCGAATCGCGCCGCGATGGGACGCGCGGTGTCTTGCGTCCGTTGCAGCGGCCCGGCATAGACCGCCTTGACCGGCTCATCGCGCAGCGCATCGGCGATGGCGGCGGCTTGGCGGTGGCCGATCTCGTTGAGCGGCAGGTCTATCTGGCCGCGAAAGCGTTCGACACGATTCCATTCGGTCTGTCCATGACGGACGAGCAGGATGCGAGTCATTTGGACCTCCGTGGGAGTTGACTCATTATAGAGGCATTTGGGCGTGGCGTCAATCGCCGCGTCGTGCAGTCTTGTGTGCAGATTAGGGCGATGTTTGCAGTTGTGGCGCGAATGTTTCACGTTTTACATCGCGGCATGGCTGTCTCATTTCACTCCGCGCAGCTTGATCTGCAACGAGCGGTTCTGCCTGCAGGGGCGGTGACGATGTTTCACGTTTTACATTGGCGAGAGGTGGATGTGCTTGGCGGGACAAGATCGCGTGCCTGTAACCATTGACTACGAGGGGAGCCAATACCGCGCCGAATTCTGGGAGGGGCAGGGGCGGGAGTATGAGAATGCAGCGGAGCGGATCGCGCTGCGACATCTCCTGCCGCGAACCAGCCGCCGTATGGTGGAGCTGGGCGCAGGCTTTGGTCGGCTCGCCGATCTCTATGCGCCATATGAGCAGGTGGTGTTGCTGGACTATTCGCGCTCCTTGCTGGAGGATGCGCAGCAGCGTTGGGGCCACGATCCGCGCTTTGTCTTTGTGGTCGGTAATATCTATGACCTTCCTTTTGCCGATAGCGCCTTTGACACGACGGTCATGGTGCGCGTGCTACACCATCTCGTGGAGCCGCAGCGCGCCCTGCATGAGATGCGGCGCATTCTGACCGGCGGGGGCGAGCTGATCCTGGAGTACGCCAACAAGCGGAACCTGAAGGCGATCCTGCGCTATCTCCTGCAAAGGCGTGGCGCCAATCCTTTTTCCCTGGAGCCGTGGGAGTTCGTGCCGCTCAACTTTGACTTTCACCCCCGCCATGTGGAGGGCCTGCTGGGCGAGATCGGCTTTGTGCTGCATCAGCGGCGCTCTGTCTCCATCCTGCGCCTCCCCGCGCTGAAGCGTCTCCTGCCAGCCTCGCTTTTGGCGCGCCTGGATGGTTTTCTGCAGGTTCCCACAGCACCGCTCCGTCTGGGGCCGAGCATCTTTGTGCGTGTGACGGTGCCTGGAGAGAGGGGGGAGCTGACGCCCTCACTCTTCCGCTGCCCCTCCTGCCATGCCGTGGGGCTGCAAGAGGATGGTGGGGTCGTCTGGTGTGCCGCCTGCGGCCAACATTGGTCGCGACGAGACGGTATCTATGATTTCAAGAATCCCTTGACGCGCTAGGCGTGTTCGGCGACTCTGCCCCTGCGCCTTCCGTGTGATTGACGCTGACAGGACGTTCTCCCACAAGCGTCGCGATAGCGCGCCGCCACGCATCGGCTTCCTCTCGCGTGATCTCTTTTTGCAGGCGACGGTCGCTCTTGCGGATGAATTCCCTGAGGCGCCCCTCCAGCCTGTGCCAGATCGCGTCTTGGGCCCCAACTAGCGTGTCGCGCGTGCGAATATCAGGGACTCGCTCGAGTGCTCTCCGGAAGTGGGGCAGGCACAGGCCATCTGAGGCAGAATAGGCAGCCAGCCATCCTTCTTCGCCAGGCAGGTTGGCGCACAAAGTGCTCAGAACGGCGTCCGTCAGCTCCGCCACGTGCACGCAGATCGGGCACGGGCCGTTGGGCACCAACCGGGCTGCCAGCCCCGGGGTGGGTTCGCCCCGAGGACCCTGTGAGACCGTGCGCCTAAGCTGATCCCAGATGCCCGCGGCGCCCGGGTCGGTGTGCCCTGCTCGCAATGCTCGCTGCAGCTCGGTCAGAATATCCTGAGTGATGATGGATACGCCCAAGGCCGCCCCACCCTGTCTCGCCAGCATCCAACTGTGCTCATAACATAGCCCGAACGCCTGTCGGATTCTGTCGCGCCAGGTAGAATCGTTGACGTTCTCGTACAGCAGGTGGTTGAGGAGTCGCGCTGTGTAATCCTGTTCTAGGCGGCATACCGGGCAACCGGGCAAGGCTAAGGCATCGTACAACGCATGGTTCTCTAAGGCTCTCATCGTTTGCTCCACAGGCACTCGAGTGCGCGCAATGCCGCGACTCTTCCTACCACCGAGGCCGTCGAATCCGCCGAGAGAGCGACAAGCGCCTTCTCGGCCTCGTCCCCGCCGATCTGACCAAGGCTCTCCGCTGCCGCCGCGAGCAGGTACGGGTCACCATAGCCGCGCGCTGTGACAACCTCGACAAGAGACTCGATAGCTCGCGCTGCTCTCATTTGCCCGAGTATCCATGCCGCGCGCAGGCGGGTCTCAGCCTGAGGATGACTCAGCGCCGCGATGTACTTGGCGATGATGTCTCGGCTGTCCTCTTCTAGCGGCGCGCCGCAAGCGGGGCAGGCCCGCGTCCCTGCGGGGATGGTCTCCCAGCAGTAAGGGCAGTAGTACGTTACCACGGCTCCTGCTCCATCTGACCGTCTCGCGCTGCGCCCGACATGGCTTCAGAAGGTGTCCTCCTCGCCTTGTGTGCCCAGCTATGTATCCGCCTGCCACAGATTGTCCTCAAGAAAGCGAAGTAATGGCCAATGAACTGCGCTGAGAAGGATTCGGTATGTCGGGCATCCTGCACCCCAAACAAAAAAGCTCCTACCTGTGACCCATGTCACCTGGTAGAAGCTGTCAGCCAGAATCTGGCGGTTCACCCAAAAGTGAGCCTCATCACTTTGTGACATTATAGCATAGGTTGCTGCCGATGTCAAAATGCGCGGCATTTTGGCTTGCACTGAGGCAGGCTTTGCCGACAGGCAAGAATGGTAGTATACTGTGCCGAGCATGACAAAGGAGGGGTGCCAGGATGAAAGTCTCTTGCTTGCGCGAAAACCTCGCCAAAGGTCTCTCTATCGTCGGCAGGGCGGTGGCCACTCGCAGCACATTGCCGGTGCTTTCCAATATTCTCTTGGCCACCAGCGAAGGCCAGCTCAAGCTCTCCGCAACAAATCTGGAGATCGGGATAAGCTGTCTGGTGGGGGCCAAAGTGGAAGAGGATGGCGCTATCACGGTGCCCGCCAAGCTGCTGACGGACTTTGTCAACTCCTTGCCGTCGGATCGGATCGACATGGCGCTGAATGTGCGCACCCGCACCCTCAACCTCCGTTGCGCGCGCTATGAGGCCAACATCAAAGGGATTGACGCTACCGAATTCCCGCTCATGCCTGTGTTCACGGAGGATCACCGCGTTCGCCTGTCCGCAGAGACGTTGCGCGACATGATTGAGCAGGTAACCTTCGCCGCGGCAACCGATGAGAGCCGGCCAGTGCTCACTGGTGTCCTGGCAGAGCTGTCCGACAATCAGCTCGCCTTTGCCGCCACCAATGGTTTCCGTCTCTCTGTGCGCCGCACCGAGCTGGCGGAGGCTGTGCCGACGCCGCAAAAGATCATCATCCCGGCCCGTTCGCTGCAAGAACTCGGCCGCATCAGCGCCGATGGGGCAGAGACGGTGGAGATGGCCATCTCTAACCAGCGGAACCAGGTCTTTTTCCACATACCAAACATTGATCTCGTCTCGCAGCTCGTGGAGGGCACTTTCCCTGACTATGCGCGGCTGATACCGCGTACGTATGCCACCCGCACGGTAGTGGACACGACCAGCCTGCGGGATGCGGTGCGACTGGCCTCCCTCTTTGCGCGGGATTCAGCCAATATCGTGCGACTGCACATCCTCCCTGGCCAGGGCGGCATGGGTGGGCGGCTGACTATCGCTGCGACCTCGGCAGAGATGGGCGACAATGTGGGCGAGCTGGATGCAGCAGTGGAGGGCACTGAGATCGAGATCTCGTTCAACGCCTTCTACCTGTTGGATGCCCTGAACGTTATCCATACCGCGCAGGTGAGCCTGGAGACGAGTACAGCTTCCAGCCCGGGCGTGCTCAAGCCGGTGGGTGGTGAGGACTTTGTCTATGTCGTGATGCCGCTGCATGTGGCGCGTTGATCGCCTTGCGCTTGGCGGCAACTAGCTTGGACTGGGTGCATGTTTCTGCAGTGGATTAGCCTGATCAATTTCCGCAACTATGTGCGGCTGGAGATGAGTCTCTCGCCGCACATAACGGTTTTACAGGGCGGCAACGCGCAGGGCAAGACGAATTTGCTCGAAGCGATCTACTATCTTGCGACCGGCACATCGCCGCGTGCTGAGGCGGACCGCCAGTTGCTCAACTGGGCGATCGAAGCCGACACCCTGCCCTACGCCCGTCTGGTGGCCCGCGTCCAGCAGCAAAATGCCGCCCGACAGATCGAGATCACCCTTGTCAAGAACGGCAATGACAAGCCGCTGGAGGCAGCTTCCATCCGCAAAGAGATCCGCATCAATGGCGTGAATCGCCGGGTGACCGAGCTGATCGGCGAGTTGCAGGTCGT
>JAIOAV010000104.1 GCA_019873665.1 Chloroflexota bacterium | reverse complement strand
ACGTAGCGCCCTGTCGCCTGGCGTAGCGCCTGGTTGTTGGCGCGGGCAAAGCCCACGTTCTCGGCGTTCTCGATGAGCCGCACCTGCGGGAAGCGCTCCCGCACCATGGCGGCGCTGCCATCGGTGGAGGCGTTGTCCACGACAAAGACCTCCAGCGACAGATCGCCGGCGGTCCCGTACACCGACTGCAGGCATTGCGCCAGCAGCTCGCGCGTGTTCCAGTTAACGATGATGACGGAGAGATCGCTCATGGCACCCATTGGCTAATGGGATGGGCCACGAATTGCACGAATTACACGAATAACAGAGGCGAGAGTTTGTTGCATTCGTTCAATTCGCGGCAGGTTCATTGCTTAGCCCCTCTAGCGTGTTCCAGTTAACGATGATGACGGAGAGATCGCTCATGGCACCCGTTGGCTAATGGGATGGGCCACAAATTACACGAATGGGAAGAAGTTGTGGAATTCGGTCAATTCGTGGCAGGATCATTGTCCAGTTGCTCCAGCGTGAGAAGGCCGCCGAGAAAGAGCCACAGCAGGATGCTCGCCTGAAAGCCGGGAAAGCCGATGTTATATACAAAGGGGAGGATCCAGTCGGCGAGCAGCATGATCGCTAGCGCGCCGACCCACGCCGCCGTCACCCCGGCGGCATAGCCGCGCGCGAAGCCGGACGTATGGCGGCGGAACTGCTGCCAGCCCAGCCAGCCCACCTCCGCCGCGAACCAGGCAAAGATGGCCAGGCCGAGGATGCCCACGTGCGCAAAGAGGTCCACATAGTTGTTGTGCGAGTTGATCAGTGGGTTGACCCAGTAGGCGTTCATGTACTTGAGCGGCTTGATATTGGCGTAGGGCCGGTAGGAGGCAGGGCCGAGGCCGGTGAGCGGGTTGCGCATGGTTACCTCGACGACGCGCTGGATGAGCACCAACCGCGAGCCGCCGCTGATCTGCCACTCGACATCGCCGCCGGCAAAGTTATACACGGCCGGAAAGAAGATGCCGGTGCCGAGCATGACGAGCGCCATCACGACCACCAGCGGGCGGACGCGCGGGAAGCGCAGCCAGAAGAGCACGCCCCCCACCGCCGCCACGCCGACCCAGTTGGAGGCCGCCTCCTGCTGCTGGCGAAAGGCATAGACGAACACGGCGCCGAGCACTGCCCAGAGGAACAGTCGCCAGCCGGATGTCAACCTGTCATTGAACAACAACTGCCCGCCGGCGAGCGCTGCCAGAAGCACCCAGAAGGGAGCGCGGATGAAGGCGATGGTGACAAAGCGCCCGATCAGGCCGCTGACGCCGGGGAGGACGCGCAGGATGGCGATGCCGCCGCCCAGCGCCAGGAAGAGGAGCGTCAGGCGCTGCAGGCTCGCCTCGTCGCGCAGCCAGTTGCCCGCCAGCCAGAAGGCGATGGCGGAAAAGGCAAAGATCGCCCACTGCGCCAGTTGCACGATGATGAAGCGGCCCGACTTGGGCACGGCGGGGTCCCAGAAGGCGTTGCCCACCAGGAGCGAGAGGAGGCCCGCCAGGAGAAAGAGGAGCAGCGGCCAGTTGGCCCGCGAGGGGACGAGGCGCAGGTCACGGCGGCGGATCATGTCCAGCAGCCAGAGGACGAGCAGCGCGGGGACGAGGAGCGCGGCGACGTTGAGCTTGACCTCGGTGCCGGTGCCGAACTCCAGCGGGACGACCAGCGCCCCCGCGACGAGGGCATACAGCCCCAGCGCCGGCTGGCTGAGGAGGGCGACGCCGCCCAGCGCGGCCACGGTGAGCATCAGCCAGCGGCGGGAGGGGCGCGCGCCGAGGTAGAAGGCGGCACCCAGCGCGGCGATGACGATCAGCGCGGAGAGCAGGCGATTCCAGAGGCGTGAACGCTGCAGAGCGGCGATCATGCGGCGCGCTCCTGGCGGCGTTGCGCCACCACGTCTTCCACTAGCTCCACAAAGCACTGGCCGATCTGCGCCCAGTCGTAGCGCGACTCGACCAACCGGCGCGCGTTCGCAGCGAGCCGCGCGCGCTCGGCCGGGTCGCGCAGCAGCTGCAGCACCGCCGCGGCAAACGCCGCCGGCTGGTCCGCCAGCACGATGTCCACGCCGTCGGAAACGTCCAACCCTTCCGCGCCCTTGCGCGTGGCGACGACGGGCGTGCCCAGCGCCATCGCCTCCAGGATCTTGAGCCGGGTGCCACCTCCCTGGCGGAGCGGCGCGATGCACACGGACGCGCCGGCGACCAGCGGGCGGATGTCGTCCACATAGCCGCTGAGATGCACGCCATCATCCAGCGGCAGGCCGCTGAGATCCACGCCGGCCGTAGCGCCGGTGATGGTGAGAGTAGCGTGCGGGTTTTCGCGGCGGATGAGGGGATGGATCTCGGTCAGGTAGTAGCGCATGGCGTCGTAATTGGCGCTATAGGTGAGCGCGCCGTTGTAGATGAGGGTGTCCGGGACGGGCGCTGTCAGCCCGGGCCGGTGGTGCTCGCAGTCCACGCCGTTGGGGATGACAACCACGCGGCCGCGATAGCGCGGCAGCGCCAGAGTGGCCTGCCGATCCTGCTCCGAGACCATCACGCAGAGGTCGCAGCGGCGAAAGAGGGCCGCCTCGTAGTAGCGCGTCTTTTGCCAGCTCGCCCAGCAGCGGAGGCGCTGCAGCGGCGTCTGTTGGGCGTCGTAGCGATCCTGCATCATGCGGGAGAACGAGTTGTGTTCCTCTAGGATGAGCGGCGTGCCGTCGAGGTGCGCCGCGTAGGTCGCCATCACCTCGGTGGAGGCGATGACGGCATCGAAGGTCGTCTCTGCGGCGACGCGATCCACCGCCGCGGCCATCTCCGGCAGCGGCGCGGTGACCACCGGCCGGGGCGAGAGGAAGCGGGCCAGCGCGGGCACGTGGTGGCGCGCGAAAGGGTCGCACTCTACTGCCTCCACCCGCGCGCACCAGTTGCGCAGCGTGGTAGCCTCTTGCGGGCGGGCGGTGCCAAAGGCAAAGGAGAGGAGCGTGACGTCGTGGCGCTGCGCCAACGCCCGCAGCAGATGGTACACGCGGATCTTGGAGCCGTTGTCCGGCGGGTACGGGAACCAGGTGGAGAGGAAGAGAATGTTCATCGGCTTGGGTAACAAATCTTTGCCACATCCGCGCCCATCTTGCCCCAGCGGCCAAGGAGGGCATCGCGCAGGGCCAGCAGGCGCGCCGTGCGGTGGGGCAAGCGCCGGCCGCCGTGCGGCTTGACTGTGTACGCGGCGACGGCCAGCAACTGGCGCAGGATGGTCTGGCCGAGGATGCGCAGGCGCGATCCCCCGCGCCAGTGACGCGAGATGAAGCGCAACTGATTGCGTAACATGTAGTAGTCAATCACCGGTGAGGTGTCGCCCAAGGTTGCGGATACCTTGTGCCATACCACCGATGCGGGCACCGCCACGATGCGGTATCCGGCCCGCTGCACGCGCAGACACCAGTCGGTCTCTTCGTAGTAAAGGTAGAACGACTCGTCCATGAAGCCGACTCTTTGGAACACATCGTTCCTGACCAGCATGGCCGCGCCAGCCGCCGCGTCCACGGCAAACGGCGCGCTCTGCCGCAGCGCCTGGACCGATCCCCCGGCGTGCAGTCGCCGCACTGTCCCCGTGCGCCAGTCGACCTGCGATCCCAGCGCCCAGACGCGCTCCGGCTCTCGCATCTCCGCCACCAGCGGCGTCGCCACGCCCACCTGCGGACCGTCGCGCAGCGCGGACAGCAGCGGCGGCAGAAAATCGGGCGCCACGACGACATCGTTGTTGAGGATGCAGAGATACTCAGCCTCGCGCACCAGCGCATGGCGGATGCCGACGTTGTTGCCTCCGGCGTAGCCCAGGTTCTCCCCGGTCTCCAGCAGCTCGATGCCGGGATAGGCCGCACGGATGCAGGCCACCGAGTCGTCAGTGGAGCCGTTATCCACCGCGAGCACGTGATAGTTGGGGTAATCAAGCCGCGAGACCGAGTCCAGGCAGGCGAGCGTGTCGGGCGCGTTGTTCCAGTTGAGGATGATGAGGGCGACGTGGGGTTGAGTCACGGTCTCATCGCCTCACTCAGTAAGGCTTCTAGAGCGCACACCGACCGCTCCCACGTCCATTGCCGCTGCACGTGCTGTCTGCCCTGGCGACCATATCGGGCGCGGAGCTGCTCATTGTCCAGCAATGCGGCGATTGCCTCTGCAAATTGCCTCGGCTCTCTTTCTGTCAGCAGCCCCGTCTCCTCGTGCATGACCGTCTCGCGGATGCCGCCCTCTCGCACGCCGATCACTGGCGTGCCGCATGCTATCGCTTCAATCGGCACAAAGCCGAAGGGCTCCATGACGGGCGCGTAGAGCACCAATTGCGCCTGGTTGTAGAGCCGCACCAACTCCTCATCGGGTATCATCAGGCGGATATCCAGGGCGACGTTGAGTTCACGCGCCAGGCTCTGCAGGTAGGCACGCTCCCGTGGATCGGCAAAGTTGCTGACAATGATCAAAGGCGGTCGCTGCGAGATGGGAACGAGCGCCAGGCTCTGTAGCAGAAAGTCAAAGCCCTTGCGCGGGTTGAGCGCGCCGACAGAGAGCACGAAACTCTCTTTCCCAAGCGGCAGGGGTCGAAAAAGATCCAAATCCACGCCCAGATAGCCAACGCGCGCGAAGATGCCATAGGCGCGATACAGGCTCTCGCGCGAGTAAGCCGAGTTGACCAGCACCAGATCAGCAGATCGGACGTTCGCCCGGTCGAGGCAAGACAGAACGCGGCGATAGAGCGCCGGCAGCGGGTCCACCAGGTTCCCGGCACGCTGCAGCGCCGATAGGGTGGCGTACGGCCGGGGCACAGGAGGCTCGTAGAGCTGGCGCGGTGGCTCCGCGCAGTAGTAAACGGCAGGCGTCTGCAAGTAGCGCAGCACGGTAGGACTCTGGCCGTACTGGCAATTGTGGATGAACGCAACATCGTAGCCACCGGCATCAATCTCAGCGGCGATGCGCCGCTGCACGGCCAGCAGCCGTAGCAGGTCAAGCGTGCGGATCCCTTGATTGAGCCGGCCAAATGGCCGCCGGGCCAGCGGCAGCGGCTGAAACGGGATGATGACGTGCCGCTCGACGAAGGGCCGCAGGTCGCCGAAGTCATGCTCGGCGGTAGAAAGAGTGTAGACACCTACCCGATGCCGCGCCGCCAGGCGCTTTGTCATCTCGTACAGGGCGCGCTTGCCGCCGCCAGAGGGGAGGTTGTGGTAGATGGCGAGGTTCATGCCCTGTTGCATATGCGGTCCAGCGTTGTCGCCAGGTCGCCGGCCAGAGAGCGACGTTCGTACTTTTCGATCTCAACCCAGTTCGGTCGATAAACCTCGGCCGCGAACCGGTCGTAATCGGTGATGATCTGCCGCAAAACGCGCGCCATCTCGCCGACGTCCTCCGGCGCGACGACGCGGCCGATGCCGCAGGCGCGCACCATCTGTCCCGCCATGCCCTCCGGCGCGCCGCTGCCCAGCACCGGCCGGCTCGCTGCCATATACTCGAAGATCTTGCCCGACGAGGCGCCGGGGCCCTTCCGTAGTAGTAGTAGTACATGCGCTTCTCGCATCAGGCGCAGCGCCTCGTCATGCGGCACACGCTGGGGGTCGAGCCGGAAGAGATGGGCGTGCGGCGAAGCAAGGATGGCCTGCCGATCCGCCGGGTGCACATAGCCGATGAAGTGGAAGCACAGGTGATCCAGGGCCATCCCTTCGGCGGCCAGCCTGTCGAGCGCCGCCAGCAGCGGCAACGGCTCGCCCTGGTAGGCGCTGCCGGGGTGAAGCAGCACGATGCGGCCGTCGGCCGACACAGGCGGCGGTAGCCCTTTGCGCACCGCGGCCAGGTCGGGGAAATCGTCCCGATCCCAGCCGTTGGGGATCAGCACGAATGGCTTGTCGGCCCGGCGGGCCTTGCGGCGCAGCCCCTCCAGACAGGGCGGCGTCACCGAGATCACGGCGTCAGCACGGTCGAGCAGGCGGCGCTCCAGGAATTCGTCGAAACGTCGGCGGCGGGGTGTGGGCGCATAGGTGAACTCGTTGTCGGTCCAGGGGTCACGAAAGTCAGCCACCCAGGGTCGGCCGGTCAGGCGGCGCAGCAGTGCGCCAGCGATGAGCGCCGACCAGGGCGGCACGGTGGTCAGCACGACGTCGATCTGCTCCCGGCGGATGATCTCTCTCGCCAGGGGGACGATGCGCAGCGCCCAGTAGAGGGCCAGATCCACAGGTGGGTTCTGCACTAGGTAGAGCGGGGTTAGCAGTGCCCGGCGCAGACGCGTGGCGAGGGGCAAGGGTGCAGCGGTCGCTCCGGCGTTATCTGCAGGTGCGACGACAGTTCCGGCCGTGGTCACATCCTGCCGCGGCTGCCAGCCCACCAGACGCGCCAAGCGGTAGACCGGCTGCGGCTGCGGCGTTGGCACACGCCACACGTGCACATCCAGTGGAATGTCAGTCAGCAACGTCTCGTCGCGACCCTCGGCGCCGTCACCGTAGGGCCGGTCAGTGCTGATCACATACGATTGCCAGCCGAACTCGGGCAGGTACTTGACGAACTTGACGGAACGGAATACACCGCTGCCGCCGATGGGGGGAAAATAGTAGGCAATGAAGAGGACCTTACGCATGGGTCAGCCTTTGGCTACCTCCTCGATGAGTGTAATGATCTCGCGCACCATGCGCCGCTCATCGAAGCGCTCCACTGCAATCTCGCGCATCCTGGCCTGCGCGCGCCGCTTTTCCTCCTCCGGCAGCGCTGCGTAGGCCAGCAGCTTGGCGCGTAAGTCGCTATCCGTAACATAGATGTTCTCCGGCGGCAGCACCTCCTCGACGCCATCCCAGCAATGGCTGAGGCAGTAACAGCCAGAGGCCATTGCCTCGAGCAGAGAAACCTGCAAGCCCTCAGAGTAGCTGGCCGACACGAAGACATCCACCTCTTGGAACCAAGTCGCAGGATCTGCGATGTAGCCTTGGAACAACACGCGCTCCTCAAGCCCCACGCGCTTTGACAAGCTCTGCAGTGCGTCCCAGTAGTCCATATGCTCGTCTAGTGGAGGACCTCCCACGAGAAGCTTCCACGGGATATTGAGCGGCAGGTCTGCGAGCGCGCAGATGGTATCGTATACCCGCTTGCGGGGCATCAAGTGACCCAACATGCCTATCCGCCACGAAAAGGGCTTGAGGAGAGGCGCAAATCGCCCCAAGTTCGCGCCGTTGTAGATGACGACGGCGCAGTCCTCGTATTCTGGGCATTCCTTTGCGAATCGCGCCCGCATGGCGTTGCTGACAAAGATGGCGGCGTCAAAGGATGACCAGTTCATGGCTCGCAATGTGGAGAAGACCTCCGTGCGGTGCGCACGCACGATCCGCTTGGCCTTGCCCGGCAGATGAGAAGCAAGCGTAGTGAGGGTGCCAGCCCACTCAAAGAAGACAACCTCGTAGTGATTGAGAAACCACACCAGTTGCCTATCCAGTAGCCAATCGTTCACCCGCTTACCGATGAACGGCAAGCGCACGAAGCGTGGGGCGAAGCGCTCCACGTCGTGACGCCGACGGAGCTCAGCCTCGATCGGCTTGATGAAATGGTCCGTGCCATCCAGCACAAGGCCGATCTTCAATCCTAATCCTCGTGTCATCTGGCCCTCTGCAACCTACTCAGCGCTACAACAACCGAGACAAGCAGCGCCGGGCCCAGGCAGCCTATGAGCAGGGCTATAGTCTGATCAGACTGAGGTGGCCCCTGAGCCCCGGTGGGCATCGTGCGAGACTGCGCCTGACTGACGCTGGATGCAGGCGTTGGGGAAGGTGCAGGTGTAGGGTGTGACGACGGATCTGGCACCTCTTGCGCAGCTATGTATGGGACTGCCAATGAGATGAAGGAGTACCAGATGTTTCCATACAAACCTGCATTCTCTGGACGTTGATCTAGCATCATCCACACTGCATGGAGCACATTGCCTGCAGAGACGGTCAGGGAAGGGAAGCTGTTCTCTTGCTTATGGTGCAAAAGGGACGCCGAGATATCGAGAGGCGCAGACCACGTGCCCATCTTCCGACGTGTAACTAGTATCTGACCAGGCGTTTCAACAGCAAAGAACGTGCCACTGCCAGCGGCGCTTGCCAGGTACTGTGACGCCTTTATAGGGACGCACACTCCCGAAGAACAAGAGAACCACCTTCTGATCATCTATGTCCAGCTGATTGCGTGCGTCGACACGTGATATGCCGGGAGCGGAGTCCGGGAATACGCCAAGAGGTATGGTCACGATCCCTCGGAAACGTAGCATACGAGTCCCGAGAAGCTGGCGACCCCTCTCGCAGTGCACGATTATGCGATCCGCTAGATGACTCAGCGCAAACCTCTCCAGGTAGTGAAGGATAGGATAGGGTCGTTCGTGTGGCATGTAGTTGTGAAAGGTCCAGACAATCCGGTAGCCCAGCAGACGCGCCAGTGTGAGGCGCGATAGAAAGGACGCGAGCGCACGCGCAGATTCCCGGAAGTTCCCCCAGGCATAGTGGTAAGCCGTCCAGTGCAGGTGGATGACCGGCACTCTGCCGCGATTGGCCAACAACCAGCCCCCACTTAGCCAGTCCGTCATATCCGCGAGCTCTATTGTATATTTGGCCAACCCGTCCACCAAGGGTCGCATATAGGGTCCGTCTAGATTAGGTTGTGATGATGGCAGCATTAGCACCTTCATCTAGCGCCTCTTCCCATAGGCAGTCCACACCAGAACCACGAGCACGAACATAGTTGGGGGGCTAGATGTGCAGCTGGTTTTCCAGCGCTACAGCCAGCGCGGGTCGCCCAGCCCACATGATGGCCGAAAGGAGGATCGCCTCGATATGCAACTGCGAACGCCCCGCCCCTCTATTCCAACTCTCGGGCGGCGGTTGGTCTTCGGCCATGCCTGCCCTGGCACAACAAACTAGAAGGGGTCAACGCTGTGGATGAACCAGGTGCGCAACCATGACTGGCAATAGAAACAACAACGACACCAGAACCCCGGCTACAACGGGCCAGAAGGTTGCGCGATCGGAATGAGGTGAACCCACAGTAACGCGCTGTTCCTGCGAGGAAAGCGAGAAATCGGGCGTGGCGCGTTCGATACTTTCTTCCTTTGTCGGCGCCGCAGTGAACGGCGCGCTCTCAGAGCCAGGCCAAGGGCTGGGTTCAAGCTCGGGGGCACCAATTGTACAATGCCTGTAGTAGAGGCGAGTAACTTGTGGTGACCAGACAGTGTAGAACGCGTGGAGACGATTTCCCTGCGTGATCGCCAGTTGCGGGGCAATTACCTCACACTCCTCACTATCGGTGGCAAGTAACACTGGCGGCGACCACTCAGCGCCCCGCCGGCAAATGTAGTATAGCGTTGGTCCATTGGTATACAGAATGTGAACTGCACCCATGCCGTCGACGACAATCGCCGGCCTGCCCTGTAGCCCGCCCAAGGGAGCCGGAATCGGCAGCTTTTCGGTCGGATACCAGCTCGCACCACCGTCTGCGGACATGCGGAAGAAGCGGTTCTTGTATCCCGCATCGCCGTTCCAGACTACGAATACCTGATCGCCGAAAGCAGCCATATTCGGCTCGCCTTGATGCGCTTCCGCCAAAGTAAAGGGAAGTGACCACGTATCGCCTCCGTCAGGAGACCGAGCATATCGAATACCTTGCCAAGGATACCCGTCTGGCGCTGGCAGTTCACCCCATATTAGGTGGATCACTCCACCTGGCCCTAGTGCCAGTCGGGGAAAACCAACCAAATCGCCCGTTGGAGCGGACGCAACCACGCTGGGCTGGGACCAGGAGCGCCCGCCGTCTGCCGACTTCACTATTGCTATCGCTTTTTGGTCCCGCTGGCTGTAGACGATGTATATGTTCCCCTTCGAATCAGCCGCCAGATCGCGCCAGCCTGCTCCCTCGAGATCAAGATATGTAGGGCGGCTCCACGCTCTGGGATCAGCCGCTTGGCTTGCATCTACGTGCAGATATGCGACATAGGGCAGACCGAACACCAGATTAGTCGCAATATGCAGCGTGCCTTCAGAGCTGATATCTAGCCCCAAAGGCATACCTGCATCAAGAAGAATGTCATTTGGCTCTTCCCATGCGTCTGAACGAAAAGCGGCATAGAAGATGACAGATGTCGGAAGGTGATCAAGAGGCGCGTCTTGGCTCTGGATTAGCTGATTGCAGAACAAGTGTACTGTGCCGGTTTGGTCTGCTATCACGCTGGTCTTAAAGCCTTCCGGTTCTTCCTCGCGCTCGAACAGGATTACTGGCTCGCTCCATCCCGATACCCCGAAAGAGTCAAACGTCGCCGAATGCCAACTGAGCAGACCAAGTGAGAAGATGAGTGCGCCGCACATAAGTAGGCCCTTCACTGCTTCCCTCCACAAGAGCGGCGCTGTTCGCTGAAGAACCGGGCGTACAGCGGGCGCACGCGCTCCGTCCACTTTGGGCCGAGAAACGTCTTCACCAACAGCCGAAGTATCCAGGAAACTCTCAGTTTGCTAGGATCGTGGTAGAGAGCTACAGCCATCACGTGCAATCCGGATCTGCCGTCCGCGGGCCTTCCTCGCAGGACGGTATCGACCAGAGCATCAGAGTAGTGCCGTCGCGCTTTGGCGATATACCCAGGACCGACCTCCGATCTGATCAGGGGCTCGTATCGCCTAGCCAGCCTGACGAACTCGCGCGCGAATCTGTAGTTGGCGCTCATCGTCTTGCTACTATCGTGTAGACGGAAGCACGTGAACCAGCGGTCGACATGAACGATCTGTTTCCCGCGATTGCTGGTGCGGAGAACAAAATCATAGTCCATGATCATGTGAAGAGTCGTATCCAGATAGCCAACCTCGCCCAGCAGGCCGGCATCGAAGAAAGCGGCCGGCTGTTGCACATTCCTGTATCTCCAGAAGTGCAACGTGTCGTCGCGCGAGAAAGGCCCTCGTCTGGGTCGATCGATCTCCCGACTTGCATAGTCCACTCTTACAACATCCCCGTACAGGATTGAGGCTTCTGGGAACTGCTGCCAGAGCGACATCGCTTCAGCAAGTGCACCCGATAGATAGTAGTCGTCTGAGTTGAGCCACGCGATGACTCTGCCGGTAGCTCGACTCCACCCTTTGTTGATCGCATCGGCCTGCCCGCGATCCTTCTCGCTCACCCAGTACGCCAGCCACGGCTCGTACTTGCGGATGATCTCCACGCTGCCATCGGTGCTGCCGCCGTCTATGATCATATACTCCAGATCAGGATACCCCTGCAGCAGCACGGAGCGGATCGTCTCCTCGATGAACTGGGCCTGATTGTAGGACGGCGTGACGATGCTGACCCGCGGCCAGGGGCGACCATCGGGCATGGGGTCCGGGAGTTGCGGGCTCTCTGCAGTCCACGGCCAGCCAGCCTTGCCCGGCGGCGGGGGCGGGAGCTCAGTCAGGGTTGGGGAGCGCATGGTTGGTCCACCCGTCCAGGTTGTGGTTTTCGTGTCTCAGTTCTCTGTCTCTTGCGGCGTTTCTCCAGCAGAAATTCCGCGAAATTCCTCACTTCTCGCCGAATGTCCGGCGGTAATTGCTCTTCAAACTCCTGAAACGTTTGCATGGCTTCCTCCTTGCGTGCTGTCTAATTATATCCTCAATCGGGATCTCGCGCAACGGGATAAAACCAAGCCCTCTGCGGTCCACGGCCAGCCGGCCTTGCTCGCCGGCGGGAGCGGCAGCTCAGCAAGTGCGGGGCAGCGCACTAGACTAACTCATCCTCACGTGGCGAATTGTGTAGAGGCTTGATAGCCACCTTAGTGTCAGTACATCTTCGGTGGGCTGGCGCTTTCTCATGCGAATCAACGCATTATCCACTGCACCGTACATGCGCTGCAACGCCGGGGTTTTGGCATCCGCCGCTTCCCAGAAGCCCCACCACGTCTTGGCAATGTGACGCACGTTGAAGCCGAGCTTCCGCAGATACATACAGGCAATATAACTGTCTGCTAGATGCCCCTGCATTCCGGGATGCACATCATGCAGAAGAACGAAAGACCGGGCAGCAAGCACCGGCTGAATCTTGAGGAAGTCACTCACTACAAAGTCTGCGTCGTGACAGGCATCAATGATTGCCATGTCCACGCTCTCAGTCGGGATGTACTGGGCGAAGTCAAGGCATCTGGTGTTCTCATATAACTGAACC
>JAIOAV010000103.1 GCA_019873665.1 Chloroflexota bacterium | reverse complement strand
TTCGGCCAGAGCGGCTGCCTGCTCGGCAAAGGCAGCTACCGCTTCTTCATACGTCAGGTCGCCATAAGGGGCCAGCAACTCGCCAGACGGGCCCAGATCGCCCGCCACAAAGGCGTCCGGGCCAGCAGCCTCTTGCGCCAAGCGCGCGGCTGCCCGGTTGGCTTCTGCTGTGATGTCCGCGTGCCCGGCGCGCCCCAACTTGATGCGCGTTCCGCCGAAAGTGTTCGTCAACACGACCTGTGAGCCCGCCTCGATATAGGCGCGATGCAGCGCGATGATCTTTTCCGGCTTTTCCAGGTTCCATCGCTCAGGCGGCGTGCCCAAAGGCAGCCCCCGTCCCTGTAGCATCGTGCCAGTCGCCCCGTCGGCCAGCAGAAGCTTGCCCGAGGCAAGGTGCGCCAGCAGCTTTTCGCTCTTGCTCACGTAACGTGTCCTTTCCATACAGCGGCCGCCTTTGAAGTGGCTTCTTGCCCACAGCAGTGCCATGACATGGGATGCCCTTAGATCGGCAGGAGTGTACCCCCAACGCGCCAATTTGACAAGAGCGTTCCCCAGCGGGTATATTAGGAGAACAGCGCGCTGTTCCCGCCAATTATGGCCGGGAAAGGCCTCGTCAAACGAGCGGACGGCGCGAATTCACCGGGATGAGTAAATATGCATAGACTTTCTATAGTGGCGCGACTGAAGGTGCTGATCGTCTTGCTTCTTCTGGGGCTGCTGCTCGCTGGCTGCGCGGCGGCGACCTCCCCCATGCCAGTGGCAGTGGCAACTCAGAGCAGCTCGTCACCTCTGGCGAGCGTCATGCTGACCCCATCGCCGAGCGCGACCATCACCCCGGCGTCGCCGTCGGCAACGTCATACGCCACGCTGACCGCCACACCCGCGCGGCGAGCGACAGACACGCCAACAGGCAAGCCCTCGCCCAGCGTTACGCTGACGCCAACGGTGCCCCCTTCGGCAACGCCATCACCAAGTGCCACCGCCTCGCCGACGGCCTCGCCCAGCGTTACGCTGACGCCAACGGCACCCCCTTCGGTAACGCCATCACCAAGCGCCACTGTCTCGCCGATAGCCTCGCCCACCTTGACCGCTGCGCCACAGACCGTGTCGGGTGTGGAAGGGGAGTCCATCCTCGCGCGAAACCAGGTGATTGGCGACTATGGACGGGGCTTTAGCTACGGCAACGAACATGATGATAGCCTTAAGCAACTGGGGCACACCGGGTTCTTCCGGAGCGCGCAGGAATATCTCGCCGGCAACGATCTGCGAGAGGGGATCCTATCGCGCGCCGCCCAGCTCGACGCGCCCAATGGCCCTGAACTCGGGGCGATCCCTGCTATCTATATCATCTATCAGGGCGCTATTTCCGCAGCGAATGCCTCCGGCCAGGACTTCCTCCTCAGCGCGCTGGCCGTACACGAGTACATTGGCGGCGCTGACTTTGACGCCACGCACATGGACCCCTTCCTGCCGCAGAATCTGGGCCGCCCTTTCCTGATCTTTCTCGACCACCAGCTGGGTTACGGCGGCAGCACGCCGGTTACCAACGCGATCAAAGGGATGTTGCCGCTCCTGGACAAGTACCCGAATCTGCACTTTTTCGTTGATCCCGAGTTTCGCGTTACAGACGAGCATAAAGCCTCGATCCCAGATGGCGAGCTGCTATCACCGGGCATGCCAGTGGGCCATGTGGACGCCGCTGACGTCAACCAAGCGCAGCGCCTCATCCAGGCGTATGTCGCGGAGCACGGCTTGGCCGCGTGGCGGCAGGAGCAGGGAGGCACCGCAGAGGTCATCCTGGGTATCCACCAGTTCCAGGATTTGAATGTCTGGAAGGACAAGCCTTATGCCGACAAGGTGACGATGATCGTGGACAAAGAAAAGATAGAGCGTGTGCCGGGCGTGACCGTCGTTTTCGACTATGACGGCGTGGGCGCGGCCATCTGGGGCGGCGCGCGCGTCAAGCACGAGCGCTACTGGCAGACAATGGATCCGACCGCGTATCCGCTCCTGCAACAGGGCGCATATCCCGCTATCAAGGTCTTTCCGCCCAATGAGCTGCTCGCGCCGGAAAGATATGATGACTATGCCTTTACGTTACCGCAATTGGCGGGCCAGGAGCCGATTCCAGGTGTTGGCCGGTTCGGGTTGGCAGGGGATGATGTCGCCCCGCTCCCGCGGGTGATCATCATCACCTAGCGGAGATAGTGGACTTGCACGTCTGAGATAATCGGCTAGGATATGGCCGCGGCATTCCTGAAATTGGCCCGAAAGGCCGCGCAAGGCACTTGAACTCGTCGCTCAGGTCATGCTACAATAGCAGAAAGGGATGCCAGAAAGGAGAACGCGACCGTTATGTCCACGATCAGGGAATGGGAATGTGGAGAGTGTGGCCACCTATACCGCGGGATCCGCGCTCCGCGTCGCTGCTCGCAGTGTGGCGCTCCCGCGGATGCCTTTGAGCTATATGAGGTTGATGAAGAGGAAGAGCTGGAGAACGCGGCTGAATGCCCTGAGTGCGAGGCGTGGGTCGAGCTTCCCAAAAGCATCACTCTTGGCGGGCGCGTGAAGTGCCCCGAGTGCGCTACGGTCCTGGAGGTGGTTGAACTGGAGCCGCCTGTCTTGGATTACGCCTATCTGGATGACGACGAGGAATGACTGGCTGCGCCATACGGCGCGACCGGTGGTTCTTCCACCGTGCGCGGCGGAAAGCGTTAGCCGCCGGCGGAGCCATACCGACAGTCGCCCGGTAGTGACTCCTGCTCCATGGCATTGCTAGCCTCGCCCACTCGCTTACCTCTCGGCACACGTTGGTGATGTCGTATTCCGCCTCTCATGCTATCCCACCCGTCCGCGCAGACGGCGCTCGCTTGCCTCGGCAGGCATGCACAATCGCGCTAGAGCGTTTGACCCTGGCGCGATTATGCATTATAGTTATCGCAACCGGTTTGCGCAGCAAATGATGGAGAGGATGCGAGATATGCCCCCACAGGTAACGCTCTACTCGCTGCCCACCTGAGCGGATTGTCGCGGCGCGAAAAGTTATTTCGCACAGCGTGGGGTTGATTTTGTTGATCACGACGTGAGTCAGGACCCACAGGCTCTAGAGGAACTAAAGAGCGTGGTGGGACGGCTCGCCACGCCTACCATCGTCATTGATGGGCAGGTGTTCGTTGGCTTTGCGGCGAACCGCGCCAAGATCGAGGCTGCGCTGAAGGGAACCGGCGGGCCGCGGCCGGCTGCAGTGTCGCTGACGGAAGGTGCGGATGGAGGGTCGGAGCGCGACGACGAAGAGCGCCTCATCATCCAGATTCTCAAGGAGAGCAAGACCATCGCGGTGGTTGGGCTTTCGCCTGATCCCAGCCGGCCCAGTCATGGTGTGGCACGCTATCTTATGGAGCAGGGCTACCGTGTGATTCCCGTGAACCCGATGGTGAAGCAGGTGCTGGGGCACGAAAGCTATCCAGATCTGGCCGCTGTGCCGGAGAAGATTGATGTGGTGGACATCTTTCGCAGCCCGGAGCATGTGCCACCGATCGTGGAGGCCGCCATCGCCAAAGGCATCCCGACCGTGTGGATGCAAGAAGGCGTCGTCCACCAGGAGGCGGCCCGGCGCGCCAGGGAAGCGGGACTGCGGGTCGTGATGGACCGTTGTATGATGAAAGAGCACCTCAGCCTCAAACATGAGGGAAAGCTTTAGCGACGCATGCCAGATTTTGACGTCATCCGCCTATTCACAACCGTTTTCTCGCCGCGGCCCGGGGAAAAGGTGACAGTATTGGTAGATCTGCCGCATGGCGCGCTTCAGGATGACGACGCCTGGGCGGATCGTCGGCAGATGGCTGAGGAGTGGCGGCACGCGCTGGCTGAAGCCGCCGGCCAGCTAGGGCTGACGGTTCACCCTCTCGTATCTTATCTGGCGACGGGGCAGAGCAATGGCCCATTGCCGGAGGGAGCTTGGCGAGAGGCGCAGCCGGTTAAATTGTTGGATGTGCTCGCGGATACCGACATTGCGTTGGCGCTGACGCGCTATTCCGCGACCGCTCCCTTGATGACCCTGGGCAAACGCATGCGGTTGCGCGGGGCAAGTATGCCGGGCGTGAGCCGGCGAATGCAGGACACGGCATTGGCAGCCGATTACCAGCAGGTTGCCCAAAAGTGCCAGATTCTGGTGGCGCGTCTGCGGCGCGCCACCGGCGCACAGGTGACCTTTTCCACAGGGGACATGCTCTATCTCGACCTGCGATACCGCGAGCCGCACGCCGACGATGGCCAGTGCCCGCCCGGCGCAGCGCACCCTTTCATCAACCTGCCGAGCGGCGAGGCGTATATAGCGCCATATGAGGGAGAGCGCCCCGGCGAGCCCAGTCGCACTGCGGGAGTGATCCCCGCACAACACGACGGGGCGCTGCTCCGCTTTCAGGTGCGCGAGAACCGCGTTGTGGACGTGCTGGGCGATGCCGCTGTGGCGGATGAGATGCGCCGCTTCTTCGCGCTGGATGAGGCGCGGCGGAATATCGCCGAACTGGGCCTGGGTTGCAACGACCGCGCCGTCGTGAGTGGCAACGTGCTGGAGGACGAGAAGGCCGGATTCCACTGGGCCTTTGGCCGGAGCGAGCATCTGGGCGGCACTGTCGGGCCGGAGGCCTTCCGCGATCCAGCCCATATCGTGCACCACGATCTTGTCTATGCGCCGGGGAATCCGCTGGGAGTCGCGCAACTCGTGCTCGATTATGACGATGGCTCGCGTGAGGAGATCATGCGAGACAGCCGGTATATCATCTTCTAGAAGGCAGTCGTAAACGGGATGTCAACGGACAGAAGAAAACGGCGAATGCAGGCTAGCGACTCACGGCGCAAAGGCTCCGTGCTGCTCGTGTTGATCGCTATGGTGCTGCTTCTGGCGTGTCTGGGCGCGTGGTGGGCCACCTCCGGTTCTGGCGCGGATGCCACACCAACGCCGACCATCTTTGCCATGCTCCCTCAGGCTATCGTGACCTCAAACCAGCCGTCGCCCACCGCGTCTGATACGCCCGATGTGCCGGTTGGCACGCGGGTTGGTCAGATAGCTCCCGACTTTCGACTCAAGGATCTATCGGGCAAAGAGGTCGCGCTCAGCGATTTCCGCGGCAAAGTGGTCATCCTCAACTTCTGGGCCACATGGTGTGGGCCATGCCGGTCGGAGATCCCGGCCATCCGCGCTGTGTCTGAGCGATACAAGGAATATGATCTCACCGTCGTGGCCGTGGATCTGGGTGAGACGTCGGGGACGGTTAGCAGTTTTGTGAAGGACTTTGACATGCAGTTTCCCGTCCTCTTGGACACTAACATCAGTGTAGCGCGTCAATATGGGATCTTTAGCATCCCCACTACCCTCTTCCTTGATGGGCAAGGGGTGATCCGCGAGGCGCACACCGGCATCATGACGCAGAGCTATATTGAGCAGGTGCTTGCCAAGCTCCTGCCGGGATCTTGATGCAGTATGATGCCCGAAACCTTGCCTCCCGCCGCCCGACCAACCCAAAAAGCAGGAGTGCTCATCGGCGGGTTTCTGTTTCTGGCCGTGACGACCTACCTCGTTGTCACCAGCATCGGCAACGCGCAGGTGTATTACCTGACCATCGCCGAGCTCAAGCGTCAGGCGCCGGATACGGGGCAAATCGTGCGCGTCTCTGGCAGTGTGGAGGCCGGCTCTATCCGGTGGGAGGAGGATCAGGGCGTCTTGGCGTTTGCGCTCGTGGATGAAGGGGAGCGCCTGCCGGTGATCTATCGTGGCTTGCGCCCCGACATGCTGCGGGACGAGGCCACGGCCATTGCAGAGGGGAGGCTGGGTGCCGATGGCGTTTTTGTGGCCCAGAGCCTGAGCCTCAAATGCCCGTCCAAATACGAGGCGGCAGCCACCGCCACCGCCGCGCGATGACCCCACGCGCCGTTCAGCCAAGCTTAGAGGTCGCTCGATGAGCGATGTTGCCAACGGCTCTCTCTGGTTATCTCTGGTCATCTCCCTCTACGCCGTCGTGGCGCTGGCCCTCGCCGTCCGGACGGGGCGCTCCGCCTGGCGGGATAGTGGCCGGAACGCGGCGTTGGCCGCCATGGCATTGGTGAGCCTTGCCGCGGTCATCCTCTTCTATTTGCTGATCAGCAAGGACCTGCACGTACGCTATGTCTATCAGCATGTTACCACATACCAGCCGCTGCTCTACACTATCGCCGCCTTTTGGGCCGGGCAGGAGGGATCGCTCTTGCTCTGGCTCTGGCTGGTATCACTGCTGACGGGGCTGATTGCCTGGCAGCGCCAGCGGTGGGACAGGGTGGTCTGGCCGCATCTCACCGCCGTCCTCGCCTCGTTTCAGGCCTTTCTGCTTTTCGTCCTGCTGACGCAGAGCAACCCCTTTGCCACCTTTGCCTATCGCCCTGCGGAGGGGTTGGGGCTGAACCCGCTTCTGGAGAACTTTTGGATGGTGATCCATCCGCCGGTCGTGTTTGCCGGCTATGCGCTCTATAGCGTTCCCTTCGCCCTGGTTGTGGGCGGCTTGCTGGCCGGCAAGCTGCAGTCGCCGCAGTGGGAGCAGTTGCGACGCTGGAATCTGTATGGCTGGCTCTTCTTGAGCGCTGGCATTTTGTTGGGGGCGTTGTGGGCATACTTGGAGTTGGGCTGGGGTGGCTATTGGGGATGGGACCCGGTGGAGAACTCGTCGCTAGTGCCGTGGCTCACGGGCACTGCCGCCCTGCATGCGGCCATCGCACAGCGGCGACGTGGCATGTTCCAGCTCTCGATGCTCCTGCTCACGGTGGCCACCTTCCTGCTTTGCCTTTTTGCCACCTTTGTCACGCGTAGCGGCCTCATCCAGTCCGTGCACGCTTTCGCGCGCTCGTCCATCGGCTATATCTTTCTCGCTTTCCTAGCCGCCGCGATCCTGTTGGTCGCTCTCCTTCTCTATCGTCGCCGTTCGCTCTATGCAGGCAAATACGAGATCACGTCGCTGGTTTCACGCGAGGCGGCCTTTCTTCTGGTCAACCTCCTGCTGGTGGGCACTGCCCTGGTGGTGTTGCTGGGCACGCTCTTTCCCACCCTGTCTGAGGTGTGGCGCGGCGTCTCTGTGGCGTTGAACGCCTCCTTTTATGTGCGGGTCACCGCGCCGCTGTTCGTGGCCCTTTTGGCGCTTCTCGGCGTCTGCCCGCTGATCGGCTGGGGCCAAGCGTCTCTGGGACGGGTGGGCCGGCAGTTGCTGATCCCGGGCATTATCGTGGCGGCTGTGGTGGCTCTGCTCTTGACTTTTGGTGTGCGGCAACCGGCGCCATTGCTTTCCGCCGCGTTGAGCACCCTGATCGCGTCGGTGCTGGTCGGCCAGTTCTTGCGGGATGCACGCGCGCGTCGCGCGCGGCACGGCACTACGTGGCCGGCCAGCCTCGCGGCTGCTTTCCGCGCCAACCAGCGACGTTACGGCGCGCACCTCGTCCATCTCGCCCTCGTCCTGATCGTGATCGGCGTCACCGGCTCCTCGGTCTACAAATATGAGCAACTGGTAACGCTGCGCGAGGGCGAGACGGCGACCGTGCAGGGCTACGACATTACCTACCTACGCCCGCTTTGGACCGAGTCCCCCCACAAGGTGCGGAGCGCGGCGCTGGTGGAGCTGTCGCGTGGGGGACGGCACATCGCGTATCTAACTCCAGAGCGGAATTGGCATGCCAATGTGAATCAATGGGTAACGGAGGTGGCGATCCGCACAAGTCTGGCCGCCGATGTCTATCTCGTCTTGGGCGATATTGCGGAAAGCGGACAGGCGAGCCTGCAGGTGCTGATCAACCCCCTGCTGGTCTGGATCTGGGTCGGTGGCTTTCTCCTTCTCTTGGGCACAGCAATCGTGCTATTGACGCCTTCGCGTGCGACGCATGAGGCCGAGCAGGTCGTGTCGGGGGCGCAAGACACATGAAGAGGATAACATTCCTTGTGGCGTTGCTTGCCTTGCTGTTAGGGGGGCAGACCGTATGGGCGCAGGGTGGCAGCCTCAGCGGCCAGGTGCTGAACGGCACCGCTGATCCCGCCAAGCCGTTGGCGGGACAAACGGTAGCGCTCTACAGCCTGCAGGAGAACGCGGAGAAGCGCCTGGCGGAAACCGTCTCCGGTGCGGATGGCAAGTTTGCCTTCACCGGCCTGGCGCTGGATTCACAACTGCGCTATATGGTGACCACCGAGTATGCCGGCGTGACGTACCTAAGCGATCTGGCCACGCTCTCGGCAACGACGCCCACCCTCTCGCTGCCGCTGCTGGTATACGAGACAACGGAAAGCGATGCCGACATCGTGATTCGGCCAGCGCATATCCTGTTAGCCTTTGTGGATGATCGCATCCGGGTGCAGGAAATCCTTTTCGTCGAAAACCACGGGAACTGCACCTATGTTGGGGAGCTGGACCCAGCGCTCGACGGCAAACGCGCGACCATCCGCTTGTCGCTGCCGCAGGGAGCGACGGAATTGAGCTTTGCCGACTCGCTGGTGGGTAACAGCATGCTGCGCACGTCAGACGGTGTGGCCAGCACTAGCCCGCTGGCACCGGGCCGGTGGAGCTATATCTACTCCTACGTGGTGCCGACCTCTGGCACTGCCTATGCGTTTGAGAAGCGCTTCTTCTATCCGGTCTATGGCATCAACCTGCTGGTGGGCGACGCGCAGGTCAGGGTGGAGAGCGCGCAACTCGATTTTCGTGGCACACGTGAGGCGCAGGGCACCCCGTTCCAGTACTGGGCGCAGGATTTCCTGGACCGAGACAGCGTGCTCGTGGTCTCTCTGTCGCAATGGTCGCCAGGAAGCCCGGCCACTAGTGGCGCGGCAGTGACCCCGGTGTCGCCCTCGCCGCTGCGCTGGGTGGTGCTCGGGCTGATCACGGCGGCCGTGATCTGGGCTGTGGCGTCCCCTTTCTGGCGGGAGAGAGGGGAGAGCTCGGGCGATGTGGGAACAGGATAGCCGGATATGGCGGCGGAATGGCTCCTGGAGATCCATGACCTTCGCAAGTCGTTCGGCCACAGCGAGGCGCTGCGCGGCGTGGAATTGGCCTTGCGGGCGGGCGAGTCGCTGGCGCTCTTTGGGCCGAACGGCGCGGGCAAGACGACGCTGCTGCGCATCCTGGCGGGTCTGGTTCGCCCGTCCGGGGGTGTGATCCGCTTTGCAGGCAGCGGCTTGAGCGCCTGGGGCGCTGAAGCGCGTCGCCATATCGGCCTGGTGAGCCACAAGACTTTTCTGCATCAAGACCTCACGGCAGCGGAGAATCTGCGCTTTTTCGCGCGGCTCTATGGCACGCCACAAGCAGAGGAGCGCGTGGCCGAGGCGTTGCGGCGGGTGGGTATGGAGCTGCATCGCCATACCTTGGTACGGGCGCTCTCGCGTGGCATGCAACAGCGGCTCTCGATCGCGCGGCTGCTAATGTATCGGCCGCTTTTGCTCCTGCTGGATGAGCCGTATACTGGTTTGGACCCGCAGGCAAGCGAGCTGCTGACGGCGATGCTGCAAGGCTGGCGCGATGAGGGAAGGACGATCATCCTGGCATCGCACGATCTGCAGCGGGGCGCGCGCGGCTGCACACGTGCCGCGATCATGCGGGCGGGCCGCATCGTCTACGAGACAGCCTGTGAAACATGGCAGGGGGAGGCGATGTACCAACAGTACATCGCTGCCGCATGCCCATGAATGGGCTTCGCCAGGTGGGGGCGATCCTGTGGCGCGACCTGGTTGTGGAGCTCCGCACCAAAGAGTCGCTCGGCGCCATGCTGCTCTTGGCGCTGATGACGCTGGTGCTCTTTGACTTTGGCTTTGATCTGCGGGTGGAAAACGTGCGACAGGTGGCGCCCGGTGTGTTGTGGGTGAGCTTTGCCTTCGCCGGCACCTTGGGGCTGAACCGCTCGCTATCGCGGGATCAGGAACAAGGGGTGTTGGAGGGGCTGTTGCTGGCGCCAGCGGAGCGCCGGGTGATCTATCTTGGCAAGATGCTGGCCAATCTGGCGGCCATGTCCTTGATGGAAGCGGTGCTCGTGCCCCTTTTTGTGGCCCTGTTCGACATCTCGCTGTTCCGCCCGCTGCTGCTGCCGGTCGTTGTGCTGGGGACGATCGGCTTTGTGGGGATTGGCACGCTGCTGGCGGCGATGACAGTGAACACACGGGCGCGAGAGGCGCTGTTGCCAGTCTTGCTTTTCCCATTGGTGGTGCCGATCCTGATTGCGGCAGTCAAGGCCACTGGCGCTGTTTTAGACGGGGGAGGATGGAGCGCCATCGCGCTTTGGGTGCGGCTGATGGTCATCTATGATCTGGTGTCGTTGGCGTTGGCCTATCTGACTTTTGCAGCGGTTGTGGAGCAATAGCGGGCGCGGCCTCAGAGCCGAGCGCGCAAATCAAGATACGGAAGGGCATCGTGGGGGGGAATCGTTTGCGGCGTGGCCTCAAGCCCGCGCACTATCTGCTGCTTCTGGCATCGCTGGCGTTGATGGCGGTGGGAACGGTGTGGTATGTGCGTGGGCGCGCGGCAGCGCCGGCGGAGGTTGTCGTGCTGGTGGCCGCAGCGCCCCAGCCGGCCGGGAGCTGGAGCGATCAGCTTGGGCAGGAGCTGGAGCGGATGCGGACGCTGTTCCCTGGCCACTGGCTGGGTGTGCAAAGGCTGCGCCACGTCCTGGCGAGCGCGCAGGAGGCGCGCGCCACAGGGGCGGCGCGCAACGCCGCAGCGGTCATCTGGGTTCACGAGGGCACCACAGGCCCCGTGGTGGCGTGCGAGTTTCTCCACCAGCGGTCGGTATGGGTGGGGGATATGGCCTCGGCGCCGCCAGAGCGGTTGACGGTCGTGGCACGTGCGGATAGCGTCTCCTTTCTCGTGCTCTTTCTCAAGGGATGGCTCTACTTTTTGGCCGGGGAGAGCGCTCCAGCGGCGGCGGCGCTGGACCAGGCTCTGGCGCTTGCTTCGGCCGCCGAACTGGCTCCGGAGCAGGCGGCGGCACACATCTACCGCGCGCTGCTCCTGTTGGAGCAGCCACCCAACGCCGCGGAGGCGCGAGCCCGCGCGTTGGCGCATCTGCATCAAGCGGTGCGGCTGGACCCGAGCTCCTTTGCCGCACACTACAATCTGGCGCTAGCCTATGGCTGCTGGTGTGATCCCGATGGTGAACGCGCGCGCGCCTTCGCCGAGATTGCGTCTGCCTTGGCGTTGCGCCCAGAAGATGACTGCGCACACGCTCTGGCTGGTGATCTGTATATGCAAGAGCGACGTTGGCAGGAGGCGGTGGCGGCGTATGATCGCGCGACACGGCTGCGGCATGACAATGCGGCGTGGTGGAATCGCCTCGGCCGGGCGTATCTGGCCGCTGGCAACACGCAGGGGGCGGAAGCGGCTTTTCATACTGCGCTGGAGCTGGGACGCAATGCCCTGGCCGAATCCAAAGACCAACATGCCTGGCGTGAGCTGGCGCTCACGTATCGCGCCTTGGGTCTCTATAGGGAAGCGCTGGAGGCGTATCACCAAGCCCTTGCACAGGGAGATGACGCCGCTGAAACGTATCGCGGCTTGGGGCTGGTCTATCGCTATCTGGGACAGGTGACGGAGGCGCTCTCCGCCTACGAGAAAGCGTATGTCGCATCTCCCGATGACCCGGTGCTCCAGATCGAGTGGGGCGACCTCTATCGCGAGATCGGGGAGGCAGAGCAGGCCGCCCAGCACTATCAGCAGGCCATCGAGCTGGCGCCATGCCGCGCCGAGCCATACCTGGCGCTCGGCCAGATGAGCTTGGCGCGGGGAGACATCGAGCAGGCCCGATCATGGCTCCAGCGGAGTGTGTCGCTCTGCCCGGACGACGCCGCGGCGCAGCTGCAGTTGGGCACGGTCTGCTACCTGCTGCATGACTGGGATCGCGCGGCGGAGGCGCTGGAGCGGGTGATTGCCTTGCAGGAAGGCCACGCCGCGCCCATGTCTGTCGAGCCATATCTTGACCTGGGGAGCATCTACCTCCAGCAGGGCGCACACGGCCTGGCTATCAGCATGTATACACGCGCGCGAGCCATCGCGCCCGAGACGCTGGAAGCGCTCCTGGGATTAGGAGACGCCTATACGGCCAAGGGGGAGTATGAAGCTGCTGCGGTGGCCTATGAGGAAGCGCGCCAGGTGGCGCCACAGTCGGCGGAAGTGTACATTTCATTGGCATTGATGTACGAGCGGAGTGGCGCGGCATCGCAAGCGGAGGCGGCCTATCTTGAGGCGCTGGCGCGACAAGAGGACGCTTTTGTGTATGGCGCGCTGGCGGCGCTCTATCAACGTCAGGGAAAGCTCAACTTGGCCGCGCAAGCCTACGAGAAGGCGATCGCCTTGGGACCTGATAACGCGGATTACAAGGCATCGCTGGCGCTGGTGTATATCGCGCAGGATCGGCTGGATGCCGCGGCGAGGCTGACGGAAGAAGCGCTATCTCAACGCCCCGAATATGCGTTTGCCTATTTCTTGCTCGGCCTGATCGCGGAAAAGAGGCACGAGCCAGACAAGGCGATCCTCGCCTATGAGGCGGCGATCCGCTACAGTGGGGTGGATGATGATAGCCTGCGCAAAAGCGCCGAGGCGCAGTTGCGGCTCCTGCGAAAAGAGCCCTGACGCA
>JAIOAV010000102.1 GCA_019873665.1 Chloroflexota bacterium | reverse complement strand
ATCGGTTGCAGTTCATGCTGAATGTCGGCCTGCACTATCTGACGCTGGACCGCCCCGCGCCCTCCCTTTCTGGCGGCGAGGGGGGGCGCATCCGACTCGCGTGTCAGATCGGCTGCGGCCTCGTTGGCGTGCTCTACATCCTGGACGAGCCTTCCATCGGCCTGCACGCCCGCGACAACCGCGCCTTGCTGGACACGCTGGCGCAGTTGCGCGACATGGGGAACACGGTGCTGGTCGTGGAGCATGACGCCGCCACAATGCGCGCTGCCGACTGGCTGATTGACCTGGGGCCGGGGGCAGGCATCCTCGGCGGGGAGGTGGTTGCCGCCGGCACGCCGGTGCAGGTGGCTGCCAACCCGCGCTCGCTCACGGGGCGCTATCTGCGCGGCGAGCTATCCGTAACCGCGCCCAACGGCCAACATCGACGCCAACCCAATCACGGCTGGCTGACATTGGTGGGTGCGCGGCTGCACAATCTCAAGAACCTGACGGCGCGCTTCCCACTCGGCACCTTCACCTGCGTAACCGGCGTCAGCGGTAGCGGCAAGTCCTCGCTCGTGGCGCAGACCCTTTCCCCGGCGCTTGCCCGCCTACTGCACAGGGCGCAGGGACGCTGTGGCCCCTACGACCGCATTGAAGGGCTGGATCAGCTCGACAAGGTTATCAACATCACGCAAGAGCCGATCGGGCGCACGCCGCGCTCCAATCCGGCCACGTATGTCGGACTCTGGGACGACATCCGCCGCCTGTTTGCCCTAACGCCAGAAGCTCGTTCGCGCGGCTATACGGCGGGGCGCTTTAGCTTTAATGCCAAAGGTGGTCGCTGTGAGGCGTGCAAAGGGCATGGCAAGAAACGGATCGAGATGCACTTTCTGGCCGACGCTTGGGTAACATGCCAGGAATGCAAGGGGACGCGCTTTAACCACGAGACGCTGGCAGTGCGTTACAAGGGCAAGAACATCGCCGAAGTGCTCGACATGGACGTGCAGGAGGCACTGGCGTTCTTCGCCAATCAGCCGGCGTTGCTGCGCGCCCTGCATACACTGCACGATGTGGGTCTGGATTACATCAAGCTCGGCCAGAGTGCCACAACGCTGAGCGGCGGCGAAGCGCAGCGCGTCAAGCTGGCCAAGGAGTTATGTCGCGTCTCCACCGGACGTACCCTCTATGTCCTCGATGAGCCGACGACCGGGCTGCACTTTGCCGACATTCAGCGGCTGCTGGATGTGCTGCACCTGCTGGTGGCGGCGGGGAATACGGTGCTCGTCATCGAGCATAACCTCGATGTGATCAAGACGGCGGACTGGATCATTGATCTCGGCCCTGCAGGGGGAGAAGCAGGGGGCTACATCATCGCCGAGGGACCGCCGGAGACGATAGCGGCCACAGACGAGAGCGACACAGGGCGCTACTTGGGGCCGCTCCTGCGAGAGCAAGCCGCGGTTGTCGCGGCAGCAGTGTAAGGGCGAAAGGGTAAAGGTCATGCTGGAGAGTCATTTCGGTCCAGTGCAGATCGTGAAGCGAGAGCCGGTTCGCGCGGCGCACTATTGCGCCGTCAGCGCGACGCCGGAGGACGATGGCAGCGAGTTCCTGACCGACTGGTTTACGCGCCATGGGCTGACGCGCCTGCGCCGCTTTGGCGCCGATTGCGAGGTCAGCGAGGCGGCGCAAAAAGCCGGCCATCGCGGCTATGAGTTCTGGTGGACGGCCGCAGAGGAGATCACGCCTGCCGAAGGGGTGGATGTCGTGGAGCTGCCGGGTGGGCTCTATGCCAAGATGCAGTTGAGCGATCCTTTCAGCAGCCCGTTTGAGGTGATCCCGGGTGGTTGGCAGCACCTCATGGAGTGGCTAAAACAGCATCCGATCTACCAGATGGGATCGCACCAGTGGCTGGAGGAGGTCGTCGAGACGCCGGATGCGACGTATCTGGACCTCTATCTTGCCATCGCCCCCGCTATCCCCAAGCCTGAGCCGTGGATCGAGCAGAAGGACGCCTTCCTCGTCGCGGGCACCGCCTACGAGGGCAAGAATGCCGAGGGCGAGATCCCGCGGATGTGGGATGAGCAGTTTATCCCGCGGATAGGCGAGCTGGCGGGGATCCAGAGTGGCGGTTTCTATGGGGTGGCGCGCGCTTCACAGGGCGGCGAGCCAGGTGTCTTTGCCTATCTAGCCGGCGTGGAGGTCCGCTCGCTAGACGCGCTCCCGCCCGGGATGGTGGGATGGCAGGTCCCGGCGCAGAGGTATGCCGTCATGCCAGCATATGGGGTGCAGGACCTGGGGCCGGCCATCCACGCCTACTATCACAACTGGCTCCCGCAGTCCAAAGAATGGCAGGCAGCCGACGGGCCGATGCTCGAGGATTATCCGGAGAGCTTTCCGCTGGACGACATCATCTTGCTCTACTTTCCGGTCAGACGGATCGGGCGCGACTAGCGACCCAGCGTAACACCGCGTTCCAGAGGCGGCTGCGCGTGCTGAAGGCATAGGCACGCGGCTGGAGCTGGCAGCCGAGCCGCCGCTTGATCTCATAGCTGGTCGTCCCGAATAAGATGCCGCGCCCGCCGCTTTCAATGGCGTAGCGGACCGCGCCATAGGCCAAGAGCGGGTATGCCACCGCTGCTTCGCTGTACTCCAAGCCCGCCAGCGTCGGCAGCAGGAGATCGCCATCGCGCAGGATGAGGCCGCAGGCAATGATACGCCCTTCCCGTCGCACCGCGAGGGCGACGCTGCCTGGCAGGAATCGCTCTGCTGCTGCGTACACATTCTGGCGCACCGGCAAGGCCGGCTCGCCGTGTTGGCAGTGCACATTGACCACCAACGGATATAGCTCACCGCTGCGCGCCGCAAATCGCTCCCACCGCTCCACACGGTAACCTGCCTCCTCCGCGCGGCGTAGCTCGCGCCGCACGTCCTTGCGCTGGCGATACGGCAGAGCAGCGACGAATGCCTCCCATGTTCCCGCTTCGATCGGCAGATAGGTGTCCGGCATCATCTCGACGATGACGTCATCTGGTGCGGCCGCCCGGATCAGCGCGCTCTCATCGGCATCCAGGTAGTCCAAGCCGAGGAAAGAGGCGCCATGCGCCACCGCCGCGCCACGGAGCGCGCCCAGCAGTGCCTGCGCAGTGGTCGCGTCGGCGTAGCCGGGAAGAAAGGCCAGGCCGCTGGTCTCAGTCAGGGGGTTTTCGCACGAAAAGAGGGGAAACCAGCGCAGCAACTGCTGTACGGCGCGCTTGGCCAGCGGGTGTTGGAGGTAGGGGATATAGTACGCCCGCCGCCGAAAGCCCACTGCCGCCGCCACGCATGTCTCACCCTGAAAGAGGCGAACATAGGCACATGCCTCGCCAGGGAGGACCGCCTCTAGAAACTGAAACCAGACATGACGGTAAAAGGGACGCCCTCTGCCGAGAGCGTCCCATTCAGATGCGTTGATCTCATTGATGCTTCGTCTCACATCCGCACGATACACCATTCAGTTCCCGATCGCCTGCCAAAGCGCGCGGATAACCAGGCGCGGCCATGTCGTACTACCCCATCAGATGCTGAAACGGCCAACCGCAAGGCGCACAGACCGTCAACGGCGCTATTCCAACATCGCCCTTTCCTTTGGCACAGGTATAGAGACCGCCCCAGTATCGCCACCCTGTCCATAACGGTTTTCTCGCAGCCAGCGCTCGAATTCCGCAGTCTCGACACGCCATCCTCTCCCGACCTTGTACGCCGGGATCGTGCGCTGGTTGATCCAGCGGCGCACTGTATAGATCGAGACTTTGAGCAGGTCGGCGATTTCCTCGGGAGTCAGGAAGGCCCCCTTATCCTCCATCATGTGGCCACCCTCCGTTTTGAGAGCCGTGTTGTGCGCGATGCAGACGGTGCGTGTTACAAGCCTTCTCCGGCCAGTCCTCTCGTCTCAATATAGCATAAGCGAGCATTATAGGCGATAGGATAATGGTACTATCAATCGCCCCAGAGCGCAAATCGGCCTCGATGGATGTAGGCAACGCGCTTGCCGTGCGTCGCTTGCCAGCGAATGGGAACGATGCTAACATAGCAGCCTGAAAACGAGGGGGAAAGGATACGATCATGCTGGTAATCTCTTCGGAGAATGGCGGGATCGGTTTGCCAGCGGCCATGGCCGCGCTGCGCGGCGGCGGCAGCGCGGTGGACGCAGTAGAGGCGGGAATTCGTTGCGTGGAGAGCAACGCGGCAGATCACAGCGTCGGCGTCGGCGGTCTGCCGAACCTGTTGGGCGTCGTCGAGGTAGATGCTTCGATCATGGAAGGGGCAACACTGCGCGCTGGCGCAGTGGCGGCAGTGCGCGGTTACGAGCATCCGATCTCCATCGCGCGGCAGGTGATGGAGCGATTGCCCTATGTGCTACTGGTGGGAGAAGGGGCAGAGCTGTTCGCCGCTGAGTGTGGCTTTCCGCGAGCCAGACTGGAGACCGATGAATGTCTTGCCATGTGGCGCGAGCAATTGCAGCGCATCCTCTCGGCAGATCAATACCTGAAGCTGGTGCGTCGCGAAGGGCTGATCGAGGCGACAGACGCGTTAGTGGAGCAAAGCAAGCGCGGCCACGGCACCACGAATCTCATTGCCGTGGATGCTCAGGGCCATATCGCCGCCGGCGTCAGTACCAGCGGCCTGGGCCTCAAGTACCCGGGCCGTGTCGGCGACTCGCCCCTCATCGGCGCAGGCAACTATGCCGATGACCGTTACGGGGCGGCGACATGTACTGGCTACGGCGAGATGGCGATTCGTGCCGCAACAGCCCGCAGCCTCGTCCTTTACATGAAGATGGGCATGTCGCTGGTAGAAGCAGGAATGGAAGCGATGCGCGATCTGCGGCACGTCGGCGTCCCATGGCCGCGTGGTATGAACCTGATCGCGGTGGACAAGGATGGACATCACTGGGGTGCGAGCAGCCGAGAGGGGAACGTGTACCTGTATATGACCGAAGATATGGCAGAGCCGGCGCGCGCTCCGCGCGTGCACGTGCCTTTGGAGGGCTAGGGCCCCAACTTCATGCCCGCCTGACCAAAGTTGGCGCGCAGCAGCGAAAAGTCCACCACGTCCACCACCCCGTCGTGGTTGAAATCGGCGCGCCCGTCGCTTCTGGCAAAAGCCGAGCGCAGCACGGAAAAGTCCAGCACGTCTACGGTGTCGTCATCGGTGGCATCGCCTTCGGGCAGTACGCCGAAATCCGCAGAGTTCTCCCCGGCGACGATCTGCACATCGCGACGCGCCACGCTGAGGGTGTGCAGGTTCTTGATGCGGATGCCATAGAGGCCAAGCGGCAGACTATCTACGGTGAACGCACCCCATGCGTCGGTCATCATCCCGAGCTCAGCGACGCGTCTGCCATTCATCCAGAGCTCCACCCTGAGCGGGATGACGTAGGAGGCGTGCGGGGCGGGCGGGCGCCCTTGCAGCGATACCCGGCCACGCAGCCATCCCTGTTCTCCAAGGGCCACGCGCGTCGGTGTCGCCGTTGGGAGCGGGGTGGCTGTGGCGAGAACGCTCGTTGCAGTTGGCGTTGCCGTCGCGGCGATCTCCACATAGCGCAGGCGGATGCCGCCCTCCGCCGCAGCGGACGACGCCAAATCCACCCAGGAGCCGTCGCTGCCATCGTGGCTCATATAGGTACGCTGCGCCTGGCGCGGGCCATAGAGGTCCACAACGAGTGGGTATGGATAGCTGGCATCAGTGATCTTGAGCGCGACGACGACCTCGTCCCCTTCCGGCAGTGACAGCGGCGGGTCCACCGCCACCGAGTGATATCCCGCCTCCGCAAAAGAGAGGTCCGCGATACTGCGCAGCAACCCGCGGGGGTTCCCCTCCCACCGGTCATACAGGTAGATATCCACGTCGGTTGTCCGATCTGCTGTCCAGAACTCGACACGGGTCAGCGCGGCGTCCCGTGACAGCGTGTAGCGGGCCAGCCCCCACACGGTTGTCGAGCCCTCAAACCCGTACGCGCCGTTCATGCCTCCTTCGTCATAGTACAGGAGCCCACCGTGGGTGTCGTATGGCTGCCAATCAGTCATCGCCGAAGCGAACCTGCCGATTCCCGCTGCGCCATAAGCGATGGTAAAGTAGCCGCGCTCGCTGCCGAATCCAGCCGTGCCGCCCCACGATGTGCCCCAGCTATTCTTGACGATCCAAGCGCCCACGCCTCCAGCGTGCCGCAGGCTGTCATCCCAGCCGACGATCAGGACGGCATGGTTCGGCTGTCCCGCCCCAGCGTAATAGAGGGTGTAGCTGCCATCATAGCTGCGGAACTCGTGAGCCCAGGCGTCGCCGTTCCCCACATAGAGCGCCGCGTAGAGCGGCCCATACTGGAGCAAATAGCCCTTCAGCGCGACGGTAGAGGGTGTCGCCGCATCGGAGATGATGCTCCAACCGAGGAGGGTCTGTTGGTAGCTGCATGCGCCGCGGCAGGAGACATTGCTGGGCACATACGGATCGCATGCTTCCAGCACGGTGCCCTTCTGCGATAGCCAATTCGCCACCTCGACATAGTCCCCTCCGCCGCAACTCCCCTGGAACCATTCGCACTCTTTGACGCTGTTCTCGGAGAGGTCGTAAAAGCCAGCGCCGTCAATCAGGAGGCGAGACTCAACGTTGGCAATGGCCGCGAACGCCCAACACGCGCCGCATAGCCCCTGGGCACGTACCGGCGACACTTTTTCCTGCTCGCGCCAGTCAAAGCGCGCCGGCAGCTCTGCCGCCAGGCGCGGTGTAGCTGCTTCCAGATGCGAGAGATCCAATGCCGATATGCGAAAACCGGTATCGGCGGACGTGATCGAGGCGAGCTCCGGTCGCTCAGGCGCGCGCTGCATGGTCGGCAGGACGACATCATGCGGCGCGCCACCCGCCGCGGCGGGGGCAGCCAGCAGGATGACCAACAGCACCCACAGCAACACCCGATATGGGTTGATACATGCGCGCATAACGCGCTCCAAAGAGCGGCAAACGGCGCCGTGCAGAGACATACCCCCATGTTCACTCTAGCATAGGAGAGCACGGAGCACAATAGGCCATAAGGCCCAAGCGTAACGCCGTCGCCACGCAGTTGACGACCCGCGCCAACCTGCATACAATAAGCCGATTTCTACAAGGCTTGGCGCGGAGAGGGAAGAGATGAAGGAACGCCTGCAAAAGGCGTTAGCTCGCGCTGGCGTTGCCTCGCGGCGCCAGGCGGAGGAGATGATCCGCGCCGGACGCGTGCGCGTCAACGGCGCGGTGGTGGCCGAGATGGGCGTGCGCGTGGACCTGACCACGGATCGAATCGAAGTGGATGGCCGACCGGTGGACGCCCCGCCGGCGTTTGTCTATTACATGTTGCACAAGCCACGAGGCGTCGTCTCCACCGTGCGCGATGAGGGAGGGCGCCGCACCGTGCGGGATCTAGTGCCAGTAGCCGAACGCGTCTATCCGGTAGGGCGGCTCGACATGGACAGCGAAGGGCTGATCTTGCTCACCAACGACGGCGCGCTGACCCATGTGCTGACACACCCCCGCTTTGCGCACGAGAAGGAATATCACGTTCTCGTGGTCGGGGAGCCAACGGGGGAGGCCTTGCAGCGACTCCAGCAGGGAGTGTCGCTGGCAGACGGTATGGCCCGTGCCGACGAGGCGAGCTTGCTGATGCCCAGTCAGAATAGCTGGGTGCGTGTCGTCGTGCATGAGGGACGCAAGCACCTGGTGCGGCAGATGCTGGAGGCAATAGGCCACCCGGTGCTGCGCCTCGTGCGCGTGCGCATGGGCCCGCTCCGCCTGGGCAAGCTGCCCGTCGGCCATTACCGAACGTTATCGCCGGACGAGATCGCCAATCTGAGAAAAGGATTACCACAAACAATGACCAGACCGCGAACGATAGCCATTGATGGCCCCGCCGCGTCGGGCAAGAGTACCATTGGCGAGCTGATTGCCAAGCGATGCGGCTATTTCTACTTTGACACCGGCGTGATGTACCGCGCCGCTACCTGGGCCGCGCTTGATCGTGGCGTGGACATCCGCGACGAGGCGGCCGTTACCGCGCTGACACGCCAGTTGCACATCGAGGTCAAGCCGCCCACTGTGGCCGACGGGCGGCAGTACACGGTGCTGGCCGACGGCTTGGATATCACCTGGCAGATCCGTACGCCGGCCGTGGATGCTGGAGTGTCCCCTGTCTCGGCATACCCGGGAGTCCGAGAGGCATTGGTGGCGCAGCAGCGACGCATCGCGGCGGAAGGGCCTATCGTGATGGCGGGACGCGACATTGGCACGGTGGTCTTGCCGGATGCTGACCTGAAGATCTACCTCGATGCGACGCCGGAGGTGCGAGCGCGCCGCCGCCATCTGGAGATCTTGGCGCGCGGCGAGCCGAGCGACTATGACGAGGTGCTGAAGGCGATGTTACGCCGCGACAAGATAGACAGCACACGCGCCATTGCGCCACTGCGCCCGGCGGATGATGCGGTGATCATTGACACCACCGACCTAAGCATCATGGAAGTGGTAGCCCGCGTGGAGCAACTGATATGTCCCGCAGGTCGGCCATCCGACGCATCCTAAGAGCGCTCTTGCGCGGCTTTTTCCGTTGCTGTACGCGGCTGGAAGTGCGCGGCACGGCGCATATCCCGCCAGAGGGCGGCATCGTGGTCGCCATGAACCATTTGGGCCACCTGGATCCATTACTGGTCATCGCCGCGCTGCCGCGCGAGAGCGAGGTGATCGCGCTCGCCGATCTGTACCGCGTGCCGATTACCGGACAGGCCATCCGCCTCTATGATGTGATACCGGTGCAACGCGATCAGTTGGACCGAAACGTGATCCGGCGGTCGCTGGCGGCGTTGCAGGCGGGCATGCCCTTGATCCTGGCGCCCGAAGCGCGGCAGAGTCTCACCGGCGCGCTGGAGAGGGCACGACACGGTGCGGCGTATCTGGCGTGGCACGCGGATGTGCCGGTGCTGCCAGTGGCCATCACCGGCACGGCGGCGGGCGAAGCATATGCTGCCTTCCGCCGGCTGCAGCGGCCACGGCTGAGCATCACTTTTGGGCCGCCATTCCGCCTGCCGCCGCGCCAGGATCACATGTCGCGCGGGGACTATTTGGAGATGGTCACAGAGCAGATCATGCGCCGGATTGCGGCGATGCTCCCCGACAAATATCGAGGTTATTACCGGTAACCGGCAGCAGAGGTAGAGGATGCGATTTCAACGCTTTGCGCGCGTCGTGTTGATGCTCATCGCCCGGCTGGTACTCCGCCTGGATGTCTCTGGCCTGGAGCGCGTGCCGCGCACCGGTCGCCTCATCATCATGATGAACCATCTCTCCTGGCTGGACCCCATCCTGACGACGATCCTCATCCCGCGCGATATCGCCATCATGTCCAAGATCGAGAATTTCCAGATACCGGTGGCGGGCCTGCTGGTCAAGTGGTTTGGCAGCTTTCCCGTCCGGCGCGGCGCGGCGGATCTGAGCGCAGTCAAGCAGTCCGTGGCGGTGCTGAACGAGGAGAAGGCGCTGCTGATGGCGCCAGAGGGCACGCGCAGCCGCTCCAAGACGTTGCAGCAGGCGCACGCGGGTATGGCGCTCGTCGCGACACGCGCTAACGCGCCGATCTTGCCGGTGGCGCTCTCCGGCGTGGAACACTTTAACCATAACATCAAGCGGCTGCGGCGCACGCCGGTGCGCGTCGCCATCGGCGAGCCTTTCCTGATGATCCCCAAGCCAGGCCAGCCGCCGCGCGCGCAGCAAGAGCAGATGACGCAGGAGGCGATGTACCGTCTGGCGGCGCTTCTGCCACCCGCGTACCGCGGCGTATACGGTGATCTGTCGCGAGCCACCACCGAGGTCACGCGCCCGTATGTGCCGCCGGGGCAGATATCATGAGCGCGCACGGCGTGGTGGCGGCTGTGGCCCCTGGCAGTCTGGCGGCGAAGGCCGGGATTCGCGCAGGCGACGAGATCGTGTCCATCAACGGGCATCCGCTGCGCGATGTCATTGACTATCAGTTCTATAGCGCCGACGAGCAACTTGAGATCGTTACACAGCGTGGCCCAAAAACTTTGGCCTACCACCTCATGCGTGGCTATGGCGATGACGTGGGGATCGAGTTCACCGCGCCCACCTTCGATGGCCTACGCCGCTGCCATTGTCGCTGCGTCTTTTGCTTTGTACAGCAGATGCCGCCGGGGATGCGGCCTTCTCTTTATGTCAAGGACGATGACTATCGCTACTCGTTCCTCTTTGGCAACTTTGTAACGCTCACTGACCTTACCGACGCGGACTGGGCACGTCTGGAGGAGCAACGGCTCAGCCCGTTATATGTCTCGGTGCACGCCACAGAGCCAGAGCTGCGCCGCCGCATCCTAGGACACCCAAACGCGCCGGACATCGTGGCGCAGTTGCGCGGGCTGGGTCACCTGGGGATCGAGGTTCACACTCAGATCGTGCTGACGCCTGGCCTGAATGACGGCGCGGCGCTGACGCGCACCATCAGCGATCTCGCCGCGCTGCGCCAGGCGGTGCGCTCCATTGCCATCGTCCCTGTGGGTCTGACCCGCTTTCAGCGGCGCGGGTTGCGCTCCCTCACGCCGGCGGAGGCCGCCGAGCTGGTGCAGCGCATGAGCATTCACCACACCCGTTTTCGCCGCGAGCGCGGCGTCGGCCTGGTGTACCTGTCGGATGAGATCTATTTGCTCGCCGGTCAGCCCGTGCCGCCGGCAGAGGCATATGATGGGTTTCCGCAACTGGAAAACGGCGTCGGGCTGACGCGCCAGTTGTTGGACGCGTGGGACGCGCTGCGTGACGAGGCAACAGCCATCCGTCCCGCCTACCGTCGGGCTACCGTCGTCTGTGGCGCGCTGATCGCGCCGCTTTTGCAGCGGATATTGGTCGAGCTCGGCGCCATCGTGGGCGCCGAGTTTCGGCTGGTCAGCGTGCCCAACCGCTTCTTCGGATCCACCGTTACTGTCTCGGGTCTGCTGACAGCGGCGGACGTAGTCGCCGCGCTGCGGCGCCACGACCTGGGCGAGCTGGTGGTGCTGCCGCGCGTCATGTTCGACGCGGCGGGCGAGCGCACGCTGGATGACCGCATGCCAGAGGAGATCGCCAGGGAGCTGGGCACGCGCGTCGCCATAGCAGGCACACTGGAGGAGCTTCTCTACGCCTGATCGCGAGGAGGCAGGATGAAGATCGCCTTCGTTGGCCCCTTTGGGTTGCGGGCCAAGATGACCATGGCCGCGCGGGCGCTGCCGCTGGGCAAGGCGCTGGCGCGGCGCGGTCACGCCGTGCAGATGCTGCTGCCCCCATGGGATTCCCCTGCGGACGCTGGCCAGAGCTGGGATGCAGACGGTGTGGAGGTGGTGAACATGCCGCTCCCCACCACGCCCGCGCCCCCCTTTCACGCACAGCTCACCATTCGCCTGCTGCGGCACCTCCGCGCCTTTCGCCCCGATGTGGTGCACACCTTCAAGCCCAAGGCATATGCGGGGCTGGTGGCGTGGGCGCTCTGGCAGCAGCGCCGGCTGGGCGGCGCGCATCCCCGCCTTGTGGTAGATGCAGATGACTGGGAGGGCGCAGGAGGCTGGAACGATCTCGCCTCCTATTCGGCAGCGCAACGCCGCTGGTTTGCCTGGCAGGAGCGGTGGGGTCTGACCCATGCCGACGCTCTTACCGTCGCCAGCCGCGCCCTGCAGACGCTTGTCTGGAGCCTCGGCGTGCCACCGCGCACCGTGCACTATCTGCCGAATGGGGTGGATTCCTCTGCACCACCTCCCGCCGGACTGGAGGCGCACTCGCGTCTCCGCCAGCAATATCGCCTGGCTGATGGCCCGGTGGTGCTCCTCTATACCCGCTTCTTTGAGTTCAGCGTGACGCGCGTCGCCGAGATCGCGCAGCGCGTCTGGCACGAGATGCCCCAGATGCGACTCCTGATCGTCGGCAAGGGCTTTTTCGCGGAGGAGGAGACGCTGCTGCGCCTGCTGGGAGATGGGGGGTACAAGGATCGTGCCGTGTATGCGGGATGGGTGTCGCCGTCAGAGCTACCAGGCTATTTTGCCGCAGCGGATGTGGCCATCTACCCCTTTGACGACACGCTCATCAACCGCACCAAGTGCGCCGTCAAGTTGCTCGACCTGCTCATGGCGGGCGTGCCGGTGGTCGCGGACGCGGTGGGCCAGAACCGCGAGTACATCATCTCCGGCGAAAGCGGCATCCTCGTGCCTCCGGGTGATACCGCGACCTTTGCCACGCAGGTAATACGCCTGCTGCGCGACGCCGCCCTCCGCGAACGACTGGGTGCGGCAGCGCGAGCGCGCTTGCTGGCCGAATACAGCTGGGATCGGCTGGCCGAAGTGGCGGAGCAAGCCTACGCACCGGCCTCGTAGAGGTCGGCTCCAGCGCGCTCGCGGCCAGAGGGGACTTATATCGCGATTCGCCATAGTAGTCAGTTGGCGTATAATGGGTGTGGGCAGCGGGGAATCCGCCGCCTGGCGCACGTTAGTTGGGGGGACACAGTATTTGCACAAAGGAGATGCAAAGATGTGGAAAGAGTTCAAGGCGTTCATCATGCGAGGCAATGTGCTCGATCTGGCCATCGCAGTCATCATCGGCGGCGCGTTCGGCAAGATCGTGTCGTCGCTGGTCAATGACATTATCATGCCACCCATCGGGCGGCTGCTGGGGGGCGTGGATTTCTCCAACCTCTTCATCAATCTCTCCGGCAAGTCGTATCCCAGCCTGGCGGCAGCCAAGGAAGCCGGCGCCGCAACGATC
>JAIOAV010000101.1 GCA_019873665.1 Chloroflexota bacterium | reverse complement strand
GGGGCCAGCCGATAGGCTGGCGGGTGAGGGTGCTGCTGGATCGCCCGGGGCGCGCCGTGATGAGAGGCTCTCATCCAGCCGGCCCGCCGGGCCAGCCATCTTCCAAATCCAGACCCTCCCGCAGGCAAGCCTGCAGGAGGTTGAGCGCGCTCTTGTCCGCCTTGACAAATGCCCCTCCTTTGTGCTATACTGCGAGTAGAACAAGTGTTCTACTCGGGCCACCCCCTGTATCACGCAAGCCAAGGAGGATGCCATGACTCAACTCGAACGCCCCCGCTGCGCCTATGTGCACCCGGACGGCTCGCCCTGCCGCGCCACGGCCCGCGAGGGCAGCCCCTTCTGCTATGTCCACGCGCCCCGGCGCGCCGCGCCACCGCGCGAGATCACACATGTGTGGCTGGCGGAGGGCGACGAGGACGACGCGGCGGATCATTTCGCGGCGGCGCTGGCCGCGCTGCAGGCGCAGGTGGGGGCCGATGACCCGCAGCGCTGGAGCGTCGAGGCGCAGATCGCGCTGCTCGGCCAGTTGCAGGAGCTTTTCCGCGCGCTGCTGGCGATCAAGCTATCGCAGGGCCGCACCGTGGAGGCGCTGCAGATCGCGCGCTGGCTTAGCGACAGCGTCACGCGCCTCATCCGCTGCCAGAGCGCCGCGGCCAAGGAGGGCAAGGGCGAACTGCGCGCCTGGTTCGACGCGGCGCTGGAGCGGGTGCAGCATGATGCGGAGTCGGCCTGATGCGCGACGGCGTGCTCTGGTGTGGCGACGGCCTGCTGGATGGTGCGGTCGGCTGGACCGCCGGCCCGGTCGCGTCGCTGCCGGGCGACGTCATGTGGCGCGAGCGCGAATGGTGCGCCGTGGCTCCCCAGACGACGGCCGAGGTGCGCCTGCTGACCGAATGGCTGCGCTCCATGTCCCGCTTCAGCCGCGTCATCCTGGGGCGGCCGCTGCACCGCTACCAGCTCGAGATCGCCCAGGCGATCACCGAGAGCGTGCTGCGCGGCGAGGGGCGCACTTTTGTCGTCATCATGCCGCGTCAGGCCGGCAAGAACGAGATCAGTGCGCAGGTGGAGGCGTATCTGCTGGCGCGGCATGCCCGCATGGGCGGCCAGATCGTCAAGGCGTCGCCCACCTATCTGCCGCAGGCGATCAACAGCCTGCTGCGGCTGGAGGCGCTGCTGCGGCATCCGCTGCTGCGCGGCGAGGTGCGCCACCCGCAGGAGTACATCTATGAGCTGGGGCGGGCCCGGGCGCTTTTTTTCTCCGCGCACCCGGGGGCAAATGTGGTCGGCGCGACGGCGGACCTGCTGCTGGAGGGGGATGAGGCGCAGGACCTGCCGTCCGCCAAGTGGGACAAGGATTTCGCGCCGATGGCCGCCAGCACCAACGCTACCCGCGTGCTCTACGGCACCGCCTGGACCTCGCGCACGCTCCTCGCCCGCGAGTGGCGCGCCCAGCAAGAGGCGGAGCGACGCGACGGCGCGCGGCGCGTCTTTGTCGTGCCGTGGGAGCGGGTGGCGGAGGAGGTCCCCGCCTATGGCGCGTATGTGGCCGGCGAGATCGCGCGGCTGGGCGCGACGCACCCGCTGATCCGCACGCAGTACCTGTTGCAGGAGATAGACGCCATCGCCGGCATGTTCCCGCCGGCGCGCCAGGCGCAGATGCGCGGCGACCATCCGGCGGAGGATGCGGCGCAGCCGGACGGCCTCTATGCCATGCTGCTGGATGTGGCAGGGGAGGACGAGGCCGCGGGCGATTGGCTGGACGCAGGCGGCGCGTTGCGCCATCCGCGCCGCGACTATACAGCGCTCACGGTCGTGCGCGTGGATGCCAGCAGCGTGCGGGAGCTGGGCTATCCCACCTACCGCGTCGTGCACCGCCGCCGCTGGACCGGCGTGCGCCACGCGTTGCTCTATGGCGCGCTGCTCGATCTGGCGCGACATGTCTGGCGGGCGTCGTATCTAGTGGTGGACGCCACCGGCGTGGGCGCGGGGCTGGCCTCTTTTCTGGGTCAGGCGCTGCCCGGGCGCGTCGTGCCATACCTGTTCAACGTCGCCACCAAGAGCGAGCTGGGGTGGGGATTCCTCTCGCTGGTGGACGTGGGCCGCTTCAAGGATCACGCGGCGCGCGACGACGAGCTGCAGCGCGCCTTCTGGCGAGAGGTGGACGCCTGCCGCTACGAGATCCATCCCGGCCCCGGACGGGTGATGCGCTGGGGCGTGGAGGAGGCGGACATCCACGACGATCTGCTGATCTCGGTCTCCCTCTGCTGGGTGCTGGATCGGCTGCCGTGGCGCTATGACACCACGTCGCACCTGATCGAAGCGCCGGATGTGTTATGAACGAGCGCCCCTGGCGCGGCCCTATCATTGCACGGTTACGCAGTGCCGCTGTCATTGCGAGGGCGTAGCCCGAAGCAATCTCCTCCTCACGCCAGCAGGGGATTGCTTCGCCGCTGCGCGGCTCGCAATGACAGCCGTCGCGTCGTTGCGAGGGCAAAGCCCGAAGCAATCCCCTCCCCGCGGCAAAGGTAGCCTACACGTCGTACGGCTTGAGCTCGCGGATCCAGATGTTGCGGAAGCGCACCGGATTGCGGTGATCCTGCAGCATCAGCGGGCCGGTGGCCGCGTGCGGCGTGGCATAGTCGGAGACGGTGCGGTGGCCGGTGGGGCCTTGCGCCGCCTGCCGGTTGTGCAACACGACCCCGTTAAAGATCACCGTCAGGTATGCCGGCGAGAGCAGCGCGCCCTTGGCATCCCAGCGCGGCGCCTCAAAGATAATGTCGAAGGTCTGCCACTCGCCCGGCGCGCGGCAGGCGTTCACCAGCGGCGGGTACTGCCCGTAGATGGCGCCCGCCGTGCCGTCGGCATAGGTGGGATTGTTATAGTTGTCCAGCACCTGCACCTCGTACAGGCCCATGAGAAAGACGCCGCTATTGCCGCGTCCCTGGCTCTCCCCCTCGATCTCGGTGGGAGCCGCCCACTCCACGTGGAGCTGGCAATCGCCGAATGTGGCCTTGGTCTGGATATTGCCCACGCCATGCTTGACGACCAGCGCGCCATCCTCCACCGTCCAGCCGCATGGCGCGCCATCCTTGCAGTTGATCCATGCCGACGTGTCATGGCCGTCAAAGAGCACAATGGCGTCGGAGGGTGGCTTGGCGGGAGCGCCGTGCGTATCCACCACCCGCGGCTGGGGTCGCTCGGCGTCGTGCACGCGCCACTTTTGCCCGGGGATGAACGGGGTATCGGTGTAACCTGGCTTGGCCATCTGAAAACCTCCTCGCGTGATTTGGGTGATCTTACGATACGACGAATCGCCATGCCGTCAAGTGCGGCGCGCTAGCACCCGGTGAGGAAGCGCGCTCCCTGCAAGATGCCCATCTGCTCCGCCTCCGGCACGCGATGAAAGCTGGCGTCTTCCAGCTCGATGGACACCGAGCCCTGGTAGCCGGTCTCCTGCAGGATGCGGAACGCATCGCCCCAGCGCATCACGCCGTGGCCGGGGATGGTGTAGCGCCAGGTGTACTGGCCAAACGGGATGCGCGGCGTGAAGGTGGCCGACTGCTCCGTGCCATAGTCGTAATAGTTCTCGGTGAGGAATTGCGTGTCCTTGCCGTGGATGTGATACACCCGCTCGCCGAACTCGAACAGGAAGCGCAGCGGGTCAATGTTCATGCGCAGCAGGTGCGACGGGTCATAGTTGATCCCCATCGCCTTGGAAGGCACATCCTTGAAAAAGGCGCGGAGGGTCTCCGGCGTGCAGCAAAGCGCGCCAGGGCCCGGATACCCCTCGATCACCAGACGCGCCTTCGCCGCCTCCAGCACCGGCACCAGCTCGCTGTAGCTTTCCACCATAAAGTGGTAGTTGTCGGCGCGCGCCAGGTCTGGCCGCTCCGGCAGCATGACGACAAAGTGGTTGATGGGGCCAAAGGCGGCGCAGGCGCGGATGTACGCCGCGTTGCGGGCGATGGCGTCCGCGCGCTTTGCCTGGTCCGCCGAGATCATCCCCTGCCATTCCGGCAGGTCCACCGCGCCGATCTGCAGGCCGGCGTCCAGCACCGTCTGGCCGAGCTGGTCGCCATCCCGCAGCAGGTCAATCACCTCCAGCTCGTGGCTCTTGGCCCATTCCAGCAGCCTGTCCAGGTCTTGTTGCCATTCCCCGCCCCCACGGCGCCAGCCAATGGGGAAATTGCCTGTTCTTGTGCGCATATTCCCTCCTTGTGATATTCGCGCTCGATGCCCGTTACCCCGCGGGTGAGCAAGCCTCGCCTCCACCTCGCGGCGCGCGGCTATGCCGTCTCGACTCCCGCCTCGTGTAGCAGCAGGCTGAGCTGCCGCGCGTTCCGCACGGCGTAATCCTCATAGTTCGTGTTCATCAGCACATGCACCACCGCCGCCTGCTCTGCCATCTCCTCTAGCTTGAGGACCCACTCCTTCAGCTCGTTGGCGCTATACAGGTACTTGAACTTTTCCTGCACGCTGACGCCCCGCTCCGCCCAGACCTCCCTGCGGCGGCCATGGAAGCGCACATACGCCAGCGCGCTGTTCGTTACGGCGGCCACCGGCGGCACGCTGGCGCGGAACCCCTGCGGCTCATCCACCGCCACGTAGGTCAGCTCGTGCGCCGCCAGCCAGTCCAGCGTGTCCTCCAGGTTTGCCGGGTTGAGCCACTGATTGTTGCGGAACTCGACGGCGACCAGATAGCCGGCCAGGCGGTCCCGCAGCCACGCGATGTGCGCGCGCGCCGCGTCGCCGGGCGTGAACCAGTGTGGAAACTGCGTCAGCACCGCGCCCAGTTTGCCCGCGGCGTGGAGCGGCTGCAGCGCCGCCACGTAGCGCCGCAGCACCTCCTCCGCCACCTCGGCCGGCACGTCTCGCAGGTAGATGTTCTCCTTGTCTGCAACCTCCGCCGGCAACGACTCGCGCAGGTCGCGCGGCAGGCTCTTGACGGCGGTGGGATGCTGTGTCAGCAGGCTGAACATCTTGACATCGAACTGGAAGCGCGGGGGCGTGCGCTCCACCCAGAGGCGGGCGCTGGCCGCCGCGGGCAGGCCATAGTAGGTGCTGTTCACCTCCACCAGCCGCGGGAACTGACTGGCATAGTATTGCAGGCGGCTCGCCGCGTCGTTGGCATCCGGCGGATAGAACTTGCCGCACGCGATCAGGCTCTTGTCCGCCCAAGAGCTAAGGCCGATCAGGATCTCACCCATCTGCTCATCCTCCGTCGCCGGCAGGGCGACGCGCTCTACACGCGGGCGTCTTCCACGCATCCACTCTCCCATGATACGACAATCCGCCATTTGTGTCGAATGGGGAGGAGCTATCGGCGACCAACTGCCCGGTTGCGCTTCTGCTGACGGCGGCAAAAACAAACAGGCCCCGAGGATGCCCTCAGGGCCTGTCGCTGAGCATGTGTCCGTCTTTGGCCGATGCGTCGTGTGTGTCTGGTTCCCACGCACGCTGCGGCGAATCGGAAATCGGCAGTGTCGGGCGACGAGAGTCTCATGGAAGTCAACGGGAAATTGGCGGATAGTGCACGACCTGGGCCATTCGTGTCATGGCGAGGGCAAAGCCCGAAGCCATCCTCCCCACCGCATGTCATGGCGAGGGTGTAGCCCGAAGCGATCTCCCCATCACGCCAGCGTGGGGATTCGCCGCTGCGCGGCTCGCAATGACAGCCGGCGCGTCATTGCGAGGGCGCACAGCGCCCGAAGCAATCTCCGCCTACGCTCGCGGGGGATTGCCTCGCTCCCTGCGGTCGCTCGCAATGACGGCATGCGGTGTTCCCCGTCCATCAGCCCTCTCCCGCCAGGAGAGGGTGCGCCCGTAGGGTGCGGGTGAGGGTGGCGCGTCATGAGAGCAGGCCCTCGTCCGTCCAGCCTCTGGCCGTCCACCTTCCCCCGCCAGGGGAAGGTCAATTACCCTCTCCCGCTGGGGGAGGGTGCCGACCACAAGGTCGGCAGGCGAGGGCGGCAAGCCCTCACTCACCGCCTTTGCTGATCGCTGGACGCTGCAGCCTCGGCGCATCTACCCCGCCGCTCGCGCCAGCCTGAGCTGGAGAGCGCGCAGGCCGCGATGCTTGTGCTGCCGCACCAGCGCCTCGCTGATCCCCAGCGCCGCTGCGATCTCGGCCGTGCTCTGGCCCTGGAGATACGCCGCCAGCACCCGCTTGCGCAACGTCGGCAGCGCCTCCAATCCCGCCAGCAGCGCCTCGCGCCGCTCGTGCCGCTCCACCACGCCTTCCGGCTGCTCGTGGCTCTTGGCCTCGTGCTCCGGCACGTCGTCCAGCGGCACCGTGCGCCGCATCCGCCGCCGCGCCTCGCGGATCTTGTTCCGCGCGATCCCCTTGACATAAGCTGTCAGCGGGATGCCGGCGCGCATCTCGTACCTGCCGCGCTGCATCTCTGTATAGGCCGTTACCATCGCCTCTTGCACGATATCCGCATCCGGCTCGGCGCTGTTGTTCTCCACGCGCACGAACGCCAGCACCGACGCCGCGCCCACTGTGGCGTACCACGTCTCCCATGCCTGTGCGCAGGCGGCGTGATCGCCATCCTCCTCCGGCAACATCTGCCGTACTAGGACCTTGTCGGAATGGGCTATCGCTTCCATCTGTTCTCCCTTCTGGAACCGCCGACCAGATTGTTGTTTCCGATCCGAAAAAGGACACATGTTCAGTTGTTAAGGTGCCGCGAACCCGGGTTGTCGTGCGGAGGACATTCCTCCTCGGGGCTACATGACATTCCTTGTCCGGATGTGACAGGGAAAAGACATTATAGCCGAAAGCGCGCCGAACGCAAATGCGGCCCGTGTCGCGCAGAACCGCATAGCGTTGCTTGACAAAATGCGACATATGGGTTAGAAATATACAGGTCTAGCCGGCAAAGGAGGCGCATATGAACGCCAAGGAGCGAGTGAGACGGGCTTTGACGCGACAGGGGCTGCCGGATCGCGTGCCGGTTCAGTTCGATCTCTCCCGCCCGCTCCTGGAGGCGTTCAGCGCCCGCTATAGCATTCCCCTGCATTACAGCCCCTCGTACTATGAAGACCTCAAGTATCGCATCTCGGCCAACGACTTGCGCACGGCGATGGGGAGCGATTGCGTCATCGTCGGCGGCGGCGTGGCGGCGGGGCGCGATCTGGCGCTCGATGCGCGCGGCGAGATGGTGAACGAGTTCGGCATGCGGATGCGGCAGGGGCCGCTCTATATGGAGGTGATCGAGTCGCCGCTGCGCGACGCGATCACGGTGGCCGACGTGGAGCGTTACCGCTTTCCCGACCCGCACGACCCCACCCGTTACATCAATGCCGACGCGGATATCGCCCGCTACCGCGACGACTATTTCATCATTGGCGACTGCGAGCTCACCATGTTCGAGCTAAACTGGCACCTCGTCGGCATGGAAAAGTACATGGTGGACCTGGCCATGCAAGAGCCGTATATTGAGTGCCTGCTGGAAAAGGCGTACTTTTGGAGCCTGGGCATTGCCAGTGAGCTGGCACAGCGGGGCGTGGATGCCATCTGGTTCGGCGACGATTTCGGCTCGCAGGCGGGGCTGCTCCTCTCGCCGGCCATGTGGCGGCGCGTCTTCAAGCCGCTTTACGGGGCGCTCTTTGCCGCCATCAAGCGCATCAGGCCCGAGATCGTCATCATCATGCATAGCGACGGTGCCGTCGCGCCGCTTCTGCCCGACCTGATCGAGATCGGGCTGGAGGTGTTCAACCCGGTGCAGCCGAACGTGCCCGGTCACGATCCGCGCGAGCTCAAGGCGCGCTTTGGCGATCGTCTCGCCTTCTTTGGCGCCATTGACCAGCAGGAACTGTTGCCGCGCGGCAGCCTTGACGCGATTCGGGAGGATGTGCGGGAAAAGATCGCCATCCTCGGCGCGGGCGGCGGCTATATGATCGCGCCGGCGCACATCATCCAGCCGGACACGTCGCCGGAGCGCGTGGAGGCATTCATCGCGGCGGCGAAAGAGTTTGGACGAGTGGGGACCATCTCATAGGCAGTGCGGCCAACAAGCCAAGAAAGGAGTGGACATAACATGTCAGAGCAAGCGGTCTATGTGCCGGTAGAGATACTCCACCGCTTCATGCAGGATGTCTTTGTGGCGGTGGGCGTGCCGGAGGAGGACGCGTGCATCTGCGCCGACGTGCTTATCGCGTCGGACTTGCGCGGCATCGAGTCGCACGGCATTGGCCGCCTGAAGATGTATTACGACCGCATCCGCGCCGGCGTGCAGTTCCCCACCAGTCGGCTGGAAGTGATTACCGACACGCCGACGACGACGGTAGTGGATGGCGGCCACGGCATGGGGCAGGTGATCGCCTATCGCGCCATGGAGATGGCGATGCGCAAGGCACGAGCCTACGGCCTGGGCGCGGTGGCGGTGCGCAACTCGACTCACTTTGGCATCGCCGGCTACTATGCGCTGATGGCTGTGGCGCAGGGGATGATCGGCATGGTGTTCACCAACGCCCGCCCTTCCATTGCGCCGACCTTTGGCGTGCAGCCCATGCTGGGCACGAATCCCATTGTCTTTGGCGCGCCCACCGACGAGGAGTGCCCCTTCCTGTTCGACGGCGCCACCTCCATCACGCAGCGCGGCAAGATCGAGGTGCTGGAGCGCGAGGGGAGACCGACGCCGGCGGGGTGGGTGATTGACCAGCAGGGGGAGGCGGCGACCGACACCTCCGCCATTTTGCGCGGACTGGGGCAGGATCGTTACGCGCTGCTGCCGCTGGGCGGCGCGGGCGAGGAATTCGGCGGGCACAAGGGGTATGGCCTCGCCACCATCGTGGAAATCCTCTGCGCGGCGCTGCAGGGGGGCAGCTATCTGCACGGCCTCACCGGCTTTGACGCGCAGGGGCGGCGGCAGCCCTATGCGCTGGGGCACTTTTTCCTGGCAATGGACATCGCCCACTTTATCCCGCTAGACGAGTTCAAGGCGATCGCCGGCGGCATCGTGCGGCAGTTACGCGCCTCCCGCAAAGCCCCGGGCCACGACCGCATTTGGACGGCGGGCGAGAAAGAGCACGAGATGGAGGCGGTGGTGCGGGCGCAGGGCGTGCCCGTGAACCCGCACCTGCAGCGCGAAATCCTGGTGATGCGCGACGAGCTGAAGCTGGCGGCGTATCGTTTCCCATTTGAGGCATGAACGCAACGGGCGATACGGCTGGCCACACCACTTGCGGGAGGGGATGATGAAGACATACCATATCAGACGCGCCCGGGTGCTCTATGACCCGACACATGCGCGGGAGGCCTTCTGGCAGACGGCCGAAATCGCCGAGGTGAATACCTTTCCCTGGTACAAGGGCGGCGAGCAGTGGGAGGCGTTCGCGCAACTGCTCTACGACGGCTCGCACCTCTATTTCCGCATGGTGACCTCGGAGGATCATGCCATCCGTGGCATCTACACCGAACCGAACCAGGCGGTGCACAAGGATAGCTGCGCGGAGCTTTTCGTCATGCCCGGCACGACGCTGGAGACCGGCTACTTTAACTATGAGATCAACTGCGTGGGCACGTTGCATCTGGCGTATGGCAGGGGGCGAAGCGGGCGGCAGTTCGTGCGGCCGGAATGGACCGAGCTGGTGCGCATCTGGCATTCCATCCCCGGCCCGCAGAAGGAGGAGCAGCCGGACGATTGCTGCTGGGAGGTGGAGGCGGCGATCCCCTTTGCCGTGATGCAGGCGTATGTGGATTTCCCGCTGCCGCAGCCGGGCACCGAGTGGCGCGGCAACTTTTACCGGTGCGCCGACGATACCAGCAACCCGCAGTGGAGCGTGTGGAACCCGATCCCGCTGCCGCAGCCGGATTACCACCGTCCGGAGTTCTTCGGGCGGTTCCTGTTTATATAGTGGCGGGGCGACGGATGACTGAGGGAGGGAACTCATGAGACCAGATGCAAAAAAGGTGGTTGGCATCGTGGCGAGCCCTCGCCACGGTGCCAATACGGGTATATTGGTGCAAAAGGTGCTGGAAGGGGCGAGCAGCCGGGGCCTACCGACCCAGCTTCACTACCTGAGCGATCTGGGTGTCGCGCCGTGTGATGCCTGCGATGCCTGCATGTCCACGGGGCAGTGCGTGGTGGATGATGGCATGCAGGTCCTGCACGCCCTCTTTCCCGAGACGCGCGTGCTGGTGCTGGGCACGCCCATCTACTTTGACCATGTGAGCGCGCAGCTCAAGGCCTTCTTGGATCGCCTGTACCTCTATACTGGCCCGAACCCCGATTATCGCTTCCCCGGCGGCGTCAAGGCCGTACTGGTGGCTACCTGGGAGGACTCGAACCCGGCGCGGTACGATGATGTGATCGCCTGGCTGCAGGGCCGGCTATCGCACTATTTTGGCATCGAGACGGTCGCCATCATCAAAGCCTCTCACACTGGCTCCAGGCCGGTGGGCCAACAGCCGGAGCTCTTGCAGCGCGCCTTTGCTGCTGGCGCCGCGCTGCAAGAGCGGTAGAAACAGCCAGCTGGCGGGGCGAGAGGATGGGCGCGGCGTCGCGGCCATTCGCCTCCGCCCTAGCTCTCCAAAGCGTTGACGATATCCGAGATCATCTTGACTCGGCCAAAGTCCGCGTCTGGCGGCACGTTGTCGCCCATACCCAGGACGAACTTTTCTCCGATTGGCACGCGCACGAGCAGATCTTTGATGTATTGCCGCAGATCGTCGCGCGTGCCGCCTTGCGGACACATGAGGATCGCTGGCACTCCGCCCTGCAAGACGATCTGGCCTTCCACGCTCTCCAACGCTTCCTGCACCGTGAGATCGGTCATCGGCACGGTGACCACGGCTTCGATCACATCAATTCCCGTGCCCACTGCCAGCGGCAACAGCCGCTTGGTACGCCCGCACCAGTGCACCTCAAAGATCTTGCCCGCGCTATGCAGTATGTCCGCGATGCGCTGGTAATAGGGGATGGCATACTGCCTGAAGATGTGCGGCGGCATGGTCAACTCGTCCATGTTATCACCGCTCTGGATGACCTCCGCGGGCCCCTGCGCCAACAGCTTGGCAACCTCAATCAACCTGGCTGTATAAACCTCCAGCAGCTCTTCCACCTGGCGGCGGTAGTCATGCCAGAGATATAGCCCTTGCACCCATCCGGCGTCTGTCTTGCCGAATTGGATAAAGGGCACGCAGATCGGCAGGCTCACCAGCGAGATGCCATCGTCGCCGACCTCTTGCTCGCATTCGTGGAATGGCTGCGGATCCAGCGTATAGCGGGCGTCCGCGGCCATGAATTTGACCACCTCGATGTCCTCAACGCGCTTGATCATGTGCTCCTTGAGGAAGAGCGCGCGCGTCAAGTCGGTGGCATAGCAGTGCAACGTCTGCACCTCGCCAACAGGAGTCTGGTAAGTTGTGCGGATGTATACGCCCGGCTCTTCCTCCTGGCGCACCTGCACGTTAGGATACTCGACGTGCACGATATTCACGCGCGCCCAGATGGTGGCGCCGGTGGCGCGAACGATGTCATTGCGGCTCATGCCAACGTATTCCTCAGGCAGCGTGCCATTGGCGCGGTTGACGTTGAGCCAGTGGTCAAAGTTGGGCGCCCAGATGATCGAGTCCGCCTTGCCTTTTCGCAGAATCGTCATGTACCGATCGCGACGTGTCATCATGTAGGACAGTCTCCTGCTAGAGGTTCGGGCCCGGTAGTGAAATCGCTCGGGAAGAACTCGCACGAGCTGCGCCTGTCGTTGCGAGCCGCACGGCGGCGAAGCAATCCCCGCGCGGCTGCTTGGGGATTGCTTCGGTCGCTTTGCTCCCTCGCAATGACATGAATGGGCCAAGCTGTGCACTATATGGTTGATCTAGCCTTCCCTATACCTTATACCACTGCTCCGGATCAGCGGTGGACGGGTAGCCGTACACCCACGCGCCCAACACGCCAAAGTCGGGCACGTTCTTCAGGTTGTTCTTGACGACCACCGGCGCGACGGTGTCGCCGATGACACCGATCATGATCGGGCCTTCGTCAACCCAGATCTGATACAGGTCCAGCAAGCGGTCATCGCGCTTGGCCTCGTCCACGATCACGGAGGCCTCTTCATAGATCTTGGCTGTCCTCTCCAGGAAGGAGCCGGGAGGAATGGGAATACCCGCCTTGCCGCCGGTGGTGTACCACTCGGCATAGGGCCGTCCACCCACGGCATAGTCGGTAACCTCCACCGGCGCCCATTCTGACTGACCGACATAGAGGCCGGAGGCGGCGCTGTTGCGCTCACGCATCATGGACTCGCAGGTGTTGATGCGCTGGCTGAGCAACGTGCCGTCAATGACGTTGAGCGTCATCTTGATGCCGATCTTCTGATAGTCCTGGACGACCAGTTGCATGGCCTCGATGCGCTCCTTGGCGTTCACGTCCACGTCGAGGATCAAGCTCAGCTCGGAGCCATCCGGCTTTTCGCGCCAACCATCGTTGTTCTTGTCCACCACCCCGATCTCATCGAGCAGCTTCATCGCCAAATCCGGTCTGTGGTCCACGCACAGTTTCGACCACTCCTCCCACAGCTTCTTGCCGCGGGGCGTCTGGAATTCGGAGGTGGAGGGGAATGGCGCGTGCGCCTGCGGCCTACCCGTTCCGAGGAAGACGATATCGTTGATGCGCTCGCGGTCAATCGCCCAGGAGAGCGCTTGACGGAACTTCTGGTTCCAGAAGAGGTCAGCATAGCCCTTGTCGGCATAGCAGTAGTGGAAGCGCAGCCCGGTGGCCACCGCATAGCCATTCTGCCACATGATCACCTTGTAGCCGCCCCTGGCTTCGTTCTCCTTGAGCAACGGGATGTCCTTGACCACCAGATTGC
>JAIOAV010000100.1 GCA_019873665.1 Chloroflexota bacterium | reverse complement strand
GCCGCCATGACCCGCCATCTTTGCGGCGAGCTGGATTCGCTGGGCGGGCGCGAGCGCGCCGAGTGGATCGCCTATCTGCAATCGCACCAGGACGACGATGGCCTCTTCCGCGACCCGGCGATCTACGGCCACGGGTGGTACGCGGGCGACCCGGAATGGTGCGGGCGGCGGCACCTGTCGTGCCACGTCGTCACGGCGCTGACCTGCCTCGGCGCGGTCGCGGCCAGGCCGCAGATGTGGCTGGAGCCTTTCTGCGCGCCGGGCGGCATCGAGCGTTGGCTGGAGCGCCGCGACTGGGCGCGGCAGCCCGACTTTGCCGGCAACGAGGTGATGAACGTCGGCACGCTGCTGCAATACGCGCGCGACTATCAGGGCCATCACGGCGCCGATGAGGCAGCGCAACGTCTGCTGGAGCGGCTTGCCACACACGAGCTGAACGTCGAGACTGGCCTCTGGGGCGGACTGGACACCCGCGCGCCGCCGGAGCTTTCGCGTGCCGTGCAGGCGGCCTATCACCTTTGGCCTCTCTTCTTCTACGACCACCGGCCGATCCCACATGCCGCGCGAGCGGTGGATACCGTGCTGCGCACGCAGAATCCACGCGGCGGCTTTGGCTGGGGTGTGCACAACCGCGAGAACCCCTGGAACGCCAGCGCTTGCGAGGACATGGACTCGATTGATCCTCTGGTGCGGCTGGCAAGCCAGAGCGACTATCGTCGCGACGACATCCTGGCGGCGCTGCGGCGGGCGCTGCCGTGGGTGCTCTCCCACCAGAACCCGGATGGTGGCTTTGTCTTTATGCGCGGTGCTCCCTTCTCCTACGGACACCAGCTGATGTCGTCAGGGCCGGATGTCTCGGCGATGTTTCCCACCTGGTTCCGCACCCTCTCGCTGGCGCTGCTGGCGCAGGCGCTGCCTGATTCGGGGGTAGGCAGCATCGCCTGGCGCTTTTGCGAGTGCCCGGGGATGCAGTTCTGGCGCGGCGCACATACACCATAAGGAGGTAACCAGATGCGACAGACGATTGACCTGGGCGGCCACTGGCGATTCCTGCCGGACCTGGACCCGGACTATCATGACAATGATCAGTACGCCGCGCCCGACTGGGATCGGCGGCATTGGGCGCTGGGCCAGGTGCCCGGCTGCTGGAACCTGTATGGCGAGCGGTATGCGCTCTTTGAGGGGGTGATCTGGTTCGCGCGCCCGTTTCACCTCCCCGCCTGGACGCCGCAGGCGATCGGCGTACTCCGCTTTGGCGGGGTCAACTATGAGGCGCGAGTTTATGTCAACGGGCAACGTGCCGGGGAACATCAGGGCGGCTACACCGAGTTCACATTGGACGTGAGCCACCTGCTCCACGCGGGAGAGAACTGGCTCGTGGTGCGCGTGGACAACCGGCGGCACCGCATCCTCCTCCCCGCCTGCCTTGGCTGGTTCAACTATGGCGGGCTGCATCGCGCCGTAACGCTGGAGGTTACGTCGGGGGCGCGGCTGGAGTGGGTCGGCGTGAGCGCCGTGCCGCACGAAGGCGGCGCAAACGGCATCATTCGCGCCGAGATCCGCGATGTGGCCGGCGCGCCGCTGGTGCTCCTCGCCGCCATCCGCGACCCAGACGGCAACGTGGTGTGGCAGCGCGCCCGGCCGCTGGCCAGCGAGACGCAGATCAAGATCCCCTTCACCCTAGGCAGCGCCTTGACCTGGTGGCCCTCCCGTCCGGCGCTGTACGAGCTGATGGTGGCGCTGACGCAGCGCGACACGCTTGCGGATCGCGTTCGCACAGCCTTTGGCGTGCGCCGCATCCACGCCGACGGCCATACCCTCCTGCTGAATGGCGAGCCGCTCTGGCTGCGCGGCCTCTGCCACATCGGCGATCACCCTGCCAACGGCATCGCCTTTGACGCGGCGGCGATGGCCGGCGACCTGCGCGACCTGCAGGAGCTGGGCGTCAACGCGCTCCGCTTGCATGTGCCGCCGCACCAGGCATTCCTGGACGAATGCGACCGGCGCGGCATCCTCATCTGCACCGAGACGCCGGTCTATTGCCTGGCGCCGGGGAATGTCCAGCCCAGCCCCTTCAGCGATCCCGCGTATCGCCGCCTGGCCAACGGAATGCTGCGCGAGATGATCCGCGCCAACTATAACCACCCCAGTATCATCCTCTGGAGCCTGGGCAACGAGTGCCAGGTGGCGCACCCGGAGGCGCTCTCCTTCTTCCGCGAGCTGGCGCAGACGGCGCGCGCGCTGGACGACAGCCGCCTGCTGACGTATGCGTCGCTCTACGGTGAGATGGGGGATGTGGGCGACCTGGTGGATGTGATCGGCGTCAACGAGTACTGGGGTTGGTATGATCGGGTGCGCAACAACTCGGCGCACGACCAGCCGCTGCCGACCGAGATTACCACCGAGCCGGACGGCACGCGGCACATCCAAGTCGCGCCGCTGGACATGTCGCGGCTGCAGCAGGAGCTGGAGGCCAAGGCGGCGCGCTATGGCAAGCCGCTGGTGCTGACCGAGTTCGGCGCCGATGCCATCCCCGACTATCGCGCCAGCGACCTGGCGCTCTGGTCGGAGGACTATCAGGCGTACTTTCTGGAACGCACGCTGACTGTGCTGCACGACGCGCCGGGCGTCGCCGGAGCGTTCCCCTTTCTCTATCAGGACTACCCGGACCCCTCCAAATACACCAACCGCTACTGGGATGGCATGAACTACAAGGGGATCGTATCCTACGATCGCACGCGCAAGCTGGCGTTCGCCACACTACGAGAGATATATAAGGGCTAAGAGGCCACAAAAGGCGCCTAGATTCTTGCCGTCCCGTGTGCGGGCAAAACAATGACAGGCGGGTCTCACGATTGCCCGATGACGATATCTGTGGTATGCTAACACCGGCATCTCAGGCCGCGCAATGAACCGCCCCAAAACCCAGAAAGACCCGTTTCGGAATCAAAACGCTGAAGTGTGCCCGTGCGCGGCCAACAGAGCGGATTCTGGCGAGGGGACGGATGGCGCTGCCAGCGGCAGATCGCACGGCCCGGCTGCGCCGCAACATCACAGAGGAGAGGATAATGCTGCTCAAGCACTACTTTCTCGGCAAGATCGCGCACAGTTCGTACATCCTCGCCGGCAAGGCAGGCTGCGCGGTGATTGACCCGCGCCGCGACGTGGACTTTTACATCGCGGAGGCCCGCGCGCTGGGTGTGCCCATCACACACATCCTGGAGACGCACCTGCACGCCGATTTCATCTCCGGCCACATGGATCTGGCGCAGCGAACCGGTGCTATGATCTATGCGCCGAAATCCGCCAATTGCAGGTTCCCGCACGTGCCGTTGGCCGAGGGTGACATCATTACGCTGGAGAACATGCGCCTCGAGGTGCTGGAAGTGCCCGGACACACGCCGGAACATATCTGCTATGTTGTTACGGACACAGCCCGCGGAGATAACCCCATCGGCGCGTTTGTGGGCGATGTGCTCTTTGTCGGCGACGTGGGGCGGCCTGATCTCTTCCCGGATCGCGCGACAGAGCTGGCGGGCAAGCTGTACCAGAGCCTGCGCAAGCTGCTCAGGCTGCCCGACTACTGCGAGGTGTATCCCGCGCACGGCGCTGGCTCGCTGTGTGGTCGCGCCATGAGCGCCAAATGGCTCAGCACCATCGGCTACGAGCGGCGCTATAACCCGGCGTTGCAGATGAAGGACAAGGCGGAGTTCATCCGCACCCTCACGCACGACATGCCGCCTGCGCCCGATCACTTCAGCCGCTGCAGCGACATCAACCGCGATGGTCCGACGCTGATCTCCGACTTGCCCGCGCTGGCCGCGCTCAAGCCGGAGCAATTCCGGGAGCGGATGGCACGACAGGATGTCGCGATCCTGGATGTGCGTAACTATGCCGCGTTCTGCGGCGTGCACATCCCAGGCGCGTGGCACCTGGACCTGAACGGCAACTTTCCCACCTTCGCCGGCTGGGTGCTGCCCACCGACAAAGACATCCTGCTGGTGGCAGATGACTATGAAGATGCGGTGGCGGCCAACGTGTGGGCGCGCCGCGTGGGGGTGGATCGCATCGTCGGTTACCTGGACGGCGGCATGGTGGCCTGGGTCACGGCAGGCTACAGGTGCGACAGCGTGCATCTGATCTCGGCGGAGGACTTGCACGCGATGGTCAACGGCAGAGCCAATTTCGTGCTGCTGGATGTGCGCGCGCCGTTAGAGTTCGCTGAGAGCCACATCCAGGGCGCGATGAACATCCCCGCGCCGGACCTGCGCACGCGCTACCAGGAGCTGGACTCCGCCAGGCCGACGGTGGTCATCTGCAGCACCGGCAATCGCTCCAGCATGGCGGCGAGCATCCTCAAACAACATGGCTTCAAAGAAGTGCACAATGTGGCGGGCGGCATGACCGGCTACAGCGCGGCAGGTTATGCAAAGCGCTGCACCGTCTGCGAGAACCCCCACGGGCCCAGATTCGTCAGCTAACCCATCCAGGACAGGAGGATAACGCGATGAATTGGCTAACTGCAGTCAGATGGTCACCCTATGCGGTAGGTATCGGCATCGGCATCCTGAGCTGGTTCACCTTTTATATCTCCGGCAAGCCGATCGGCTGCTCCACCACCTTTGCCCGCGCCGCCGGCATGATCGAGAGGCTTTTCCGCGGTGCGCGCGTGGACAAGATGCTCTACTATCAGGAGTTCAGGCCGGTGGTGGAGTGGCAATTCATGCTGGTGGTCGGCATCGTGATCGGCGCGCTCATCTCGTCGCTGCTGTCGGGCGACTTTCAATGGCAGTGGATTCCGGCGGAATGGGCCGCCGCCTTTGGCACGGATCGCCTGACGCGCCTTGTCGTCGCGCTGATCGGCGGCATCCTGCTGGGTTTTGGCGCGCGCTGGGCAGATGGCTGCACCAGCGGGCATGGCATCAGCGGCACCATGCAACTGGCGATCTCTGGCTGGGTCTCCGCTATCTGCTTTTTCATCGGCGGGATCATCATGGCCGCGCTCCTTTTCTAGGCCAACACAGGAGAATAACAAGATGAAGACGCAAAAAGACCTGCTCTGGGGACTGATCTTTGGCATCCTGTTCGGCTTTTTGCTGCAAAAGGGGGGCGTGACCAAGTACGATGTGATCATCGGTCAGCTTAGGCTGACCGACTTCACCGTGCTCAAGGTGATGCTCTCCGCCGTCATCACCGGCATGCTGGGCATCCACCTGATGAAAAGCCTGAGGTGGGTCAAACTCAGCCCGAAACCAGGCTCGTGGGGCAAGAACGCCATCGGCGGGCTGATCTTTGGCCTCGGCTTTGCCCTACTGGGCTATTGCCCGGGCACGATCGCCGGGGCCATCGGGAACGGCTACCTAGACGCGCTAATCGGCGGCCTGCCCGGGATCATCATCGGCTCCGCGCTGCTGGCTGCCATCTACCCCAAACTCAAGAACGGTATCCTGAAGAAGGGCGATTTCGGCGCTGTCACGCTGCCGGAGGTATTCCATGTGAGCGACTGGATCGTCATCCTGCCACTGGCCGTGCTGCTGGTGGCGCTGCTCTATCTGATCGAGCGCGCGGGGCTATAGCGGTGTAACATGGGACATGTGGGCGAGGAGGAGGACATGGCGTCTGAGCCGATGCGTGTGCTGGTCTTTGGCGCGCACCCGGACGACCCGGACTTTGCGGCGGGTGGCCTCACGGCGCTATGCCGCCACCACGGGCACGTGGTCAAGATGGTATCGCTGACGAACGGGGATGCCGGGCATCACGCGGAGGGCGGCGCGCCGCTGGCGTGGCGCCGTCGGGCGGAGGCGGCGGCCGCGGGCGCGGTGCTGGGCGCAACGTACATCACGCTGGACAATCACGACGGAGAGCTGCTGCCCACACTGGAGGCGCGGCGGGCGGTGATCCGACTGATCCGCGAGTTCGCGCCGGATGTGATCATGAGCCCGCGCCCGTATGACTATCATCCAGACCACCGGTACACGGCGCAGCTTGTGCAAGATGCGATTTATCTCGTCACAGTGCCGAACGTCGTGTCAGACGTGCCGCATCTGCGGCGGATGCCGGCGGCGTGGTACACGTGGGATGGCTTTCAGAAGCCGTACCCCTTTGTCCCGGACCTCGTGATCGGCATAGACGAGGTCGTGGAGCGCAAGGTGGACGCGCTGGCATGCCACGTGTCGCAGGTGTACGAGTGGCTGCCATACAACCGGCAGGAAGAGGATACTGTTCCCGCCGACCCGGCGGCCCGGCGCGACTGGCTGCGCGCGCAGCTGGAGCCATGCCTGCGTCGCACGGCCGATCTGTACCGTGCGCGGCTGTGCGAGCTATACGGCGACGCGGTGGGGTCGGCGATCCGTTACGCTGAGGCGTTCGAGCGGTGCGAATATGGCGCCAGAGGGAGCCTTCAGCCATCAGCGATCAGTGGTCAGCAGGAGGCGCAGTCAGCCATCACGCAGCAGCTGCTGCTCTCGCTGAAAGCTCACGACTGATAGCTTTCCCGATTTATACCTCTGGAGGGAGAATGCAAGACAAACTGGACGAACTGAACGCCCGCCTAGGAGAGATCTATGATCTGCAGGGGGCGGCGGCGGTGTTGACGTGGGACCAGTTGACATACATGCCGCCGGGAGGCGCTGTGGCGCGCGGCCGACAGGTGGCGCTGTTGAGCCGACTGGCGCACGAGAAGTTGACGGACCCGCAGATCGGGCGCCTGCTGGACGCACTGCGCCCATACGCGGCACAGATGCCGTACGACTCGCAGGTTGCGAGCCTGGTGCGCGTTACACAGCGTATCTATGACAAGGCGGTCAAGGTCCCGGCCGAGTATGTGGCGCGGATGACGGAGCATACCACCGCCACTTACGAGGTGTGGGAGGGCGCACGTCCCGCCAACGATTTCGCCCGCGTGATCCCCTATCTGGAAAAGACACTGGACTTGAGCCGGGAGATGGCGAACTTCTTTCCCGGCTACCAGCACATCGCCGACCCGCTGATTGACACGTCGGACGAGGGGATGACGGCGGCGACGGTGGCGGCGGTGTTTGCCGAGCTGCGCGCCCAGCTCGTGCCGATTGTCCGCGCCACCACGGCGCAGCCACCGGCGGATGACGCATGCCTGCATCAGGATTACCCGGAAGAGGCGCAGCTCGCCTTTGGACTGGACATCGCGCGGCGCTTTGGCTACGACATGGAACGGGGGCGTCTGGACAAGACGGCACATCCCTTCACCATTGGGTTCTCCACCGGCGACGTGCGGATCACGACGCGGGTCAAGCTGCACGATCTCAGCGATTCGCTCTTTAGCACGCTGCATGAGGCGGGACACGCCATGTACGAACAGGGTGTGGATCCAACGCTGGAGGGGACGCCACTGGCGGAAGGGACATCGGCCGGGGTGCACGAGAGCCAATCCCGCCTCTGGGAGAATATCGTCGGGCGGAGCCGGGGCCTGTGGGAATTCTACTATCCGCGCCTGCAGGCCACCTTCCCACAGCAGTTAGGCGGGGTATCGTTGGATGCCTTTTATCGCGCCATCAACAAGGTACAGCCGTCGCTGATCCGCACCGACGCCGACGAGGTGACCTATAACCTGCACGTCATGGTCCGCTTTGATCTAGAGCTGGCTCTGCTGGAGGGCACGCTGGCGGTCCGGGACCTGCCAGAGGCGTGGCGGGAGCGATACGCCGCCGATCTGGGCATCGCGCCACCGGATGATCGGGACGGGGTGTTGCAGGACGTGCACTGGTACGGCGGGCTGATCGGCGGCGCGTTCCAAGGGTACACGCTGGGCAACATCATGAGCGCCCAGTTCTACGACGCGGCGGTGCGCGCGCATTCCAGTATCCCCGCCGAGATTGCGCAGGCGAATTCGGCACGTTGCATGACTGGCTGCGCGAGAACATCTATCGGCACGGGCGCAAGTTCACAGCAGAGGAGCTGTTGCAGCGCATCACCGGCGGCGGGCTGAGCGTCGCGCCGTATATCAGGTATCTGCGCGAGAAGCATCTGGCCTGAGCCGGGTAGCGGACAATAGCGGGTCAGGCTTTTGCCAAGGAGGAGGACATGTCAGACAAAGTGCGACTGGGATTCATCGGATCGGGCGGCATCGTGCGCTCGCATCTGGAGCAGGGGCTGAAGGATTTCCCCGATGTGGAGTTCGCCGGATGGTGCGATCTGAACGCGGAGACGGCGGCGGCACGGCGTGAGCAAGTGGGCGGCCACGGCGAGGTGTTCGTGGATGCCCAGCAGATGCTGGACGTCGTCAAGCCGGATGCGGTATACATCATGTTGCCGCCCTATGCGCACGGGCCAGCGGAAGAGCTGGTGATCGCGCGGCGCATCCCCTTCTTTGTGGAAAAGCCGGTCGCCATTGACCTGGAGACGGCGCAGCGGGTGGCGGAAGGGGTCGAACGGTACAACCTGCTGACGTCGGTGGGCTACATGACGCGCTACCGCAAGTCGGTGCAACGCGTGCGCGAGCTGTTGGGGACGCAGAAGCCGGTGCTGCTGCATGGCGGCTGGCTAGGTGGCGGCCCGGCCAAGTACGAGGGGATCTGGGCGTGGTGGGTGCAAAAGGACAAGTCGGGCGGACAGTTCCTGGAGCAGACAACGCACACCATTGACTTGGCGCGCTATCTGTTCGGCGACGTGCGCAGCGTCTATGCAGCGCCGGTGCGCGGCTGCCGTGAGCGCCCTCCCTTTTTCACCATCGAGGACGCCTCCATGGTGCAGCTCCAGTTCCGCAACGGCGCAGCGGGCAATCTTTACAGCTCCTGCAGCACGTCGGTGGGAGGCGGCATCTCGCTCACGCTCTGGGCGACAGATATGAAGGCCGAGTTCACCGGCTGGGAGCATACGGTCAAGATCATGCTGCCGGACGGGGAGACGATCAACATCCCCGGCGAGCAGAACATCTTTGCCAAAGAGGATCGCGCTTTCATAGACTCGGTCAAGGCGGGCGCGAACCGGGGCATCCTGGCGACCTACGCGGACGGCCTGAAAGCGACGCAGATCGCCGTCGCTGCGAACCGTTCCATGGATACGGGCGAGGTGGTGGAGCTGTAGGGGCGGGGATTCCCTGTCCGCAACTTATTCGCAAAGGAGAGACAGCATGCGCATCAAGCAATCCATGTGTTACCCCATCTTCCGGCCGCAGGGGATGAGCTTGGACGAGTTGTTCCGTATCGGCAAGGAGATCGGTTATGCGGCGGTGGAGTGCTGGGGGCGGGGAGATGATTTCCCGGAGCTGGTGGCGGCGGCACAGAAGCATGGTCTGGTCATCGCCAGCATGTGCGGGCACGAATCGCTGCCAGATGGGCTGAACAAGCGCTCCAACCACGATCGCATCGAGGCCGAGCTGCGCGAGTCCATTGACATCGCCGCCAAGTATGGCATTCCCGGCGTCATCTGCTTCAGCGGCAACCGCCAGCCGTTCCAGAGCGATCTGGAGGCGATTGACGCCTGCGCGGATGGGCTGCGCCGCATCGCGCCATACGCCGAGGAAAGGGGGGTGAACCTGAACATGGAGTTGCTCAACTCCAAGGTGGATCACCCCGGCTATCAATGCGACCACAGTTGGTGGGGCGCAGCGGTATGTGAGAAGGTGAACAGCCCGCGCGTCAAGCTGCTGTTCGATATCTATCACATGCAGATCATGGAAGGCGATATCATCCGCACGATCCGCGCCAACATCAAGTGGATCGGCCACTTTCACACCGCGGGCAACCCGGGCCGTAACGACATGGACGATACGCAAGAGCTGAACTATGCCGGCATCTGCCGCGCCATCGCCGCCACCGGCTACAACCTGTACGTCGGCCACGAGTTCAAGCCCAAGGGCGACTTGATCGCGGCATTACGCCACACCTTTGCGCTGTGCGATCAGGGATAGGAAGGCGAGCTGAGCGGCGCGCCGCTGCCGCCGGTCGCCTCTATGCCGATGTCTGACGGCCATCGCCGCATCGCCGTGGTGGGCTCAACCGGCGCGGGCAAGACCGCCCTCGCACGGCGTCTCGCAGCGCGCCTGGGACTGCCGCACATCGAGCTGGATGCCATCCACTGGGGGCCGGGGTGGAGCGAGCGGCCGCTGGAGGAGTTTCGCGCCCAGGTGGCCGAGATAGTCCGGGGCGAGCGGTGGATACTGGACGGCAACTATCGCAAGGCGCGCGACCTCATCTGGTCGCGCGCCGACACCCTCGTCTGGCTGGATTATCCGCTGTGGCTGGTGCTCTGGCGGCTGGTGCGGCGCACGCTGCGCCGCATCATCACACGGGAGAAGCTATGGCACGGGAACCGCGAGCACTGGAACGACGCGTTCTTGGGCCGCGATTCGCTCATCCTCTGGGCGCTCAGATCGCATGGCCGCCTGCGGCAGCAGTACCCTGCCCTGCTGCAACAACCTGAATTCGCGCATCTGCACGTCGTGCAGCTGCGCTCCTCGCGCGAGACGGAGCGGTGGTTGGCGCAACTCGACCAAGAGGCAACCAGTAGAGGTTGAACGACCCAATCCGTCATGGCGAGCCGCGCAGCGGCGATGCAATCCCCTACATGGGCGGGGAGGAGATTGCTTCAGGCTTTGCCCTCGCAAGGACACGCGGGCAGGTGCGTCCGGCGACTGTCTCCATGCGCAGCTGACGGCTGCTGCCCGCCGTCCCTTTCACAATCCCCCCGCGTCCAGCCAGCGCCGCGCCTGCGCGATCAACGGCTGCGCCGCCCCGATCGGACGGACGTAGTAGAGGCTCCCCTGCGCTGCCTGTTCCGCGCTGCTGACGATCCCCACCACTGTGGGCTGATCGTCAAACGCGATCCCATCGCGGAGGGCCGCTGACGGCGCCGTGAACCGCAGCCAACGGCCATCCTCGGCGTGCGCGGCATAGAGGCCGTGCACCGCCTCCGCGTGACCCGCGCCCGCATAGCCGCAGGCGTGGATGTCCGGCGCGGCAGCCAGTGCCCGGTCATCGCCCAGCGTGGCCACAGGCAAGAAGGGTTGGCGCGGCACGGGACGCCCCCGCGCGTCGGCATGCGCGTAGAGGATCGCCAGCCCAAGCGTGGGGCTGGTGGCAACCACCTTGGCGTGATAGAAGGTCGCCGGCGCTCGGGCAAGCGGGTCGTCGCTCATGCCGACAACGATCTGCCCCGTCGCGCTGTACGGCTCTCCGGTCCACGGGTCCAGCACGGTGTGCAAGTTGACGAGGATGAGGCCACGCGCATCCACCACGACGCCGCTGCCCCAGATCGGCCCCTCGCCGCTATCGCGCGCCACCTCCAGGCGAACTACTGCCCGATAGGCGAGCCGCAGGCGCGCCGCCAGATCGGGCGTCGGCGTGACGGTGGGTGTAACCGTGCGCGTCGGCGTGACGGTGCGCGTCGCGGTTGCCGTGGCCGTAAGGGTGGCGGTGGGCGGATCGGCCAGGATGAAAAAGTACCCCGTCTGCACCAGCTCGTCATCCGCCCAGAACTCGAGCCGATAGCTTCCCACCGGCAGCCCGCCCTCGCGGGTCAGGCTGGATAGCACCAGCGTGCCGCTGGCCGCGCGTCCCTCCCGGGGCACGACGCGGCTGAACCAGAGCTCGTCATTATGGTACCAGCGCTCGACCCAGGGTGCGGCAAGGCCCACGTGCTGGTAGGAGAGCGTCGCATGCACCTGCTGTGTCCGCTGCGGGAACATCACACCCACGGGGCCAAGCACGCCGGCCGTCGAGAAGGTCGCGGAAAAGGCGAGCACCCCCCACGAAGGCGCAGGGGTCACGGTAACGGTGACGCTCGGCGATGGCGATGCGGACAGCATGAGTGCAGCAACATGCGGCGTGAGCGTCGCCACAGGCCCGCCTACCGGAGCGGGCGGCAGTGCGTCGGGACCGCAGGCAACGCATGGCAGGAGGCCAAGCAAGAGGCTGAGCAACAGGCCCGGTCTCAGATACCCAAAGGGCCGCCTGCGCGCCGCCCGCATGTCAGTCTCCCCCTCGCGCCGCCACTCGCCGCTCAGTCGCCATATTGGCCGTAGCGGCGCACCAGTTCCATCACATATTTGTAGCGCTCCCAGCTCACTGTGTTCGGGATGGAGTGGTCGGAGTGATAGATATAGCCGCCGCCGCGCTTGGCGACCGGTATCTTGCACCGAATCTCCTTCTCGATGAGCGCGGGATCGTCCGCCGACATGGCGCGCACGTCAATGCCTCCCATGAAGGCAAGCTGATCGCCCCACTGCTCCTTGAGCGCTACCACATCCATCCCCGCCTTGACTTCCAGCGGTTGCAGGCAGCTCAGCCCTTCCTGGATAAAGTAGGGGATGAACATGCGCACGTCGCCGCAGCTATGCAGGATCACCGGCATGTGATGCTGATTAAAGTAGCTGAAAAGCCGCTGGAAGGTGGGGTGGAGCTGCTCTTCATAGTGCCTGGGACTGAAGAAGGGACCATTGCGGTAGCCGAGATCGCAGTACAGGAACGCGCCATCGAACTCAAACCCGCCCTGTCGCATGATCTCGTGCATGGCGATCACTAGATCGGCGGTCGTCTCGTACATGTCTATCAGCCACTCCGGCTCCAATGCCACAGCCATCAGCAGGCGCTCCGTCGCCACATACGATTGCAGCAGATCGTAGCCGACAGCGGCGCTATAGCAGACGAACTTGCCATCAGCGCGCGCCCGACGGCACCCCTCCAGCCCGGCATAGCGCAACACGCGTCGCTGCTGGCGGACCGCGCTCCGCCTGGTCACCTCGTCCTCCTCCACCTCCCCGCTCCAGTTGACGCGCTCCGCATCCGGCTGCAACCGCTCCTTCAGGCGCTCCCAGTCGGCGCGAGACTTGCAGGGATAGTCAATCACCTCCGGCGTGGTGGAGAAATCCTTGTGGTTGCGGCGGATGCCGCCGTATGGGGTCGTGGCGACGATGTACTCGTCCGTCTCTTCCAGCACGCGCACCGGCAGACGTGGCGAGCAGTCCGCGCCAAAACTGACCAGCTCATAGTCAAAGTAATCGGCAGGGGAGACGCCCGGCGGCAGGCCTTCCTGCTCCCAGCGGAGCATAGTGGCCGCCCACGGGCTGTCGTGAATCGGGATGTGATCCGCTTCCTGATGGCTCAGCGCGGCAAGAACACGTTCGCGAGAGTTCATATCAGTTACCTCCTTGCTGGTATCGTCAATTGAGCGGCAGCAGCGCGCCCTGATGGCTGAACGCGCCTCTCACGGCGAAAGCGCGCGCGACCGTGCCATCCGGTCGCAATCGCGCCACAGCGATCTCGGCATCGGTGGAAAACGCATCCCAGCGCACCTCTTGTCCGGGGCGGGTGGAGACGCAGATGTGATCTGTGCGCCCGTCGGCAAAGTGTACAACCAGCGTCAGGCTG
>JAIOAV010000099.1:5935-13360 GCA_019873665.1 Chloroflexota bacterium | reverse complement strand
TTGGGATCTGGATGTCATCCCCGCTCTGCAATTGGCCACCTCACCGCCCGAAAAGGCGATTTGACAAAAGGGCCGTTTTGGGTACTATTTTGGATTGGCAATGTAGGGAGTCTTGGCAGGCGGCCACACTCTCCTTTGCCATTATCGGCTAAAGGTACCAGAGTCGCAAAAGCCTCTGGGGAGACCCAGAGGCTTTTATCTTGGCGGCGCACTGATAACGCGGCTATATTGGGGGTTAGGGCGTTATCATATCATATATTGGGAGGAGGCTTATATTATGGATTGGTTGATCCTAGCACCCATTTCGGGCATCATCTCCATGATTGCCGCCGGCTACCTCTATTACTGGGTGGTGTATCGTAACACGGACACCGAGAAGATGCGAGAGGTCGGAGGTGCCATTGAAGAGGGTGCGAGCGCGTATCTGCGTCGTCTGTACCAAGCGCTGGGTGGTGTTGTCTTTATCGTCGGCATTATCTTGCTTGTGGCTGTGGGGTGGCAGAACGCCATCGCCTATATCGTCGGCTCCATCTGCTCCGCGTTTGCTGGCTATCTGGGCATGAGGGTCGCTCTGAAGGGCAATTCGCGCACCGCATATGCCGCGCACTATGGCCTGAACCGAGCCTTCTCCGTCTCGTTCTTTGCCGGCAGTGTGATGGGCCTCTCGATGGTCGGCCTCGCGCTCCTCGGCATCAGCATCTTTTACTACATCTTTAAGGATCCGCACATAGTCCTCAGCTTTAGCTTGGGTGCCAGTTCGCTCGCGCTTCTGGCCAAGGCGGGCGGTGGCATCTATACCAAAACGGCCGATATCGGCGCAGATCTGGTGGGTAAGGTCGAGATGGATCTAGCGGAGGATGATCCGCGCAACCCCGCCGTCGTGGCCGATAACGTCGGCGATAACGTAGGCGATGTGGCGGGTATGGGTGCGGACCTGTTCGACTCCTATGTAGCCAGCGTCGTCGCGGCCATGATCCTTGGCGCGGCCCTCTTCCAACTGGACTGGGTGATCCTCCCCATGGTGCTCTCTGCGGCCGGCATTCTCGCGGCGCTCTTGGGGATGCTGTTGGTGCGTACCCGCGAAGGGGAGAACCCCGGCAAGGCGCTCAACCGCGGCACGATCTTTACCGCTGTCTTTTTCACCGTCCTCTCTTTCCTTGTCGTCCGCCTGATGGGTGCTAGCATGGGCCTTTTCTGGGCCACCTTTGCCGGCATGGCGGCAGGTGTAGTGATCGGCTTTACCTCTGATTACTTTACCTCGACCGAGCAGGTCGCTGTGCAGCGCACCGCTGAGGTATCCAAGACCGGTAGCGCCATCACCATCATTACTGGCTTCTCCTACGGTCTGCTAAGCATCGTGCCCTCCATTGTGGGTATCTGCATCGCGACTCTCGCGTCGTGGTATGTTGCCGAATACTTTGGCGTGCCCGGCGTGTACGGTGTCTCATTAGCGGCCGTTGGCATGCTGGCGCTGAGTGGCATGGTCGTCTCCGCCGACGCGTATGGCCCCATCGTGGACAACGCCAAGGGTGTTGCGGAGCAGTCTGGCATGTCCAAAGAAGTGATTGACATCGCCGACGAGCTGGATGCGGCGGGCAACACCGCCAAGGCGATCACCAAAGGTTTTGCCATCGGCGCCGCCGCGCTGACCGTCCTGGCGCTTTTCCAAGCTTACACCGAGACCGCTGGCATCGAGGGACTCAACATGCTGACTCCGCCCGTGATCGTCGGCATCTTTCTCGGCGCGATGATGCCGCCGCTCTTCTCCGCCCTGCTCATGCTCTCCGTGGGCAAGAATGCCTTTGCTATGGTCAATGAGGTGCGCCGTCAGTTCCGCGAGATCCCAGGCCTCATGGCCGGCACTGCCCGGCCTGACTATCGTACTTGCGTGGACATTGCGGCCAAGGGCGCGCTGCGAGAGTTAATCGTCCCGGGCGGCCTGGCGATGCTCTCACCCGTCCTTGTTGGAGTCATCCTCGGCAAGGCGGCGCTGGGCGCCTTCCTGGGCGGCAGCATCTTTACCGGCATCATTTTCGCCCTCCTGATGGCGAATGCGGGTGGTCTCTGGGATAATGCCAAAAAGCTCATCGAGAGTGGCGCGCACGGTGGCAAGGGCTCCGAGGCGCATAAGGCCGCAGTCGTGGGTGATACGGTGGGCGATCCATTCAAGGATACCGCCGGCCCGTCCATCAACACGCTGATCACTGTGATGTCGCTGGTTGCTACAGTGATTGCGCCGTTCATCGGTCAGGGCCTCTTGGGGTAGAAGCTCCCGCGGTTCGGATACAAGAGACCGTTGTCGTCAAGAGCCATCTCTCCGGGGATGGCTCTTTTTGTGAGAGCAGTGATGGGATGGGCAAGATCGTCGAGATAGCGGGACGTGGCCAATTCTACCTGCCCACAGCGTGGCAGGACGCCGTGGATGAGGGCGAGGCGCCCAAGATGTTTGTGGCGGGGGGCTCGCCTAACGCACTGCTCAAGCATCTGCGCCTGGAGCATGCAGCGCTGATCACAGGTTCGTGGCAGGACATGCGGAGACTGCTGACGACCGTGGAGGCACGCAAGAAGGAGCTGTTGGGATATGTCGGACAGCCACGTGTGGCACGGGAGCGGGCGCGCGACTACTGGGCAGAGACCTATCGTCAAGCGTTGGCACGTTTACTGGTGACGGCAACTCCCAGCGGGACGCTGGACACTGCACCGCCGGTGGAGGTCCCCTACCTGCTGGAGTTCCTGGGCGATCAGCGGCACGCTAATCAGGGTCTGCCGCTCATCGTGCCGATCCTCGCTGTGCGCCACCTGCAGGAGATGCTAGGGCCCAAGTACCCGGTATTTGGCCTCGATCATCCCCTCGTCGCGCCGGATGCGGTGTTGCAGCCGCGCCAGCAAGATGTCTATGAGCTGATGCAAGAGGCGCTGCTGGCGTTGGCGCCTGCCATGCCGGCGCAGATCGAGGCGCTGGATATGGGGTGCGGCTCTGGCGCGCTGGCGCTGCTGATCGCCGCGACATGGCGCGAGAAGGAACTGGCGGTTTGGGCGACGGACATCCTGCCGGAGGCGCTGGCCACGACCCGCCTGAATGTGGATCGGCTGGTGGCGCGGGGCGAGATTACGGCGGGCGTCGTGCGCGTAACCGACGGCGGCGACCTATACGCGCCGGTAGGCGACCAGCGCTTTGACCTGGTGACCTTCAACCCCCCGTGGACGAACGCGCCCGCGCGCACGCGGCTAGAGGTGGCTCGCTACGACTGGCAGCAGCGCACGGTGCTGCGCTTTCTCGCCGAGACGCCAGCGCACCTGAAGCCAGACGGCCACCTGCTACTCTTCTATAGCGACAACGCCGGCGAACGCGTGGTCGCGTCACTGCACACGCACGCGAGCGACGCAGGGTTGCACCTGCAGCATAGCTGGTCGCGGCGCATCCGCGTCGCCCGCAAGTGGGAGTATATCTACCTCTACGATTTCATCGCCAGCTAACCGCGCTCAAAACCGCCCGTCTCGCCGGGCGTGCCGGTGTCGCGGTGCGGCCCCGCATAGATGGCAAAGCCTGGGATCGCCAGTGACAGCCGCAGCGTCTTGATCTCGTGGGAATGAAAGGTCAGCGTTACGCGCTCCCCATCCTGCTGGAGCGACTGCTTCGGCAGCGGCCGCTCCAGGTGATCCGTCTCCTCTGCAAAGCGCAACGGCGCGGCAAAGGTCAACGTGGCAGCCGTCTCTACGCCCGCCGTCTCGTAGCAGCGCACGATAAATGGCGCGAACTCGCCCCAATGCTCGTGCTCCACCTTGAGCGCCGTCATGACGATATTCGCCGGCTTGATGTGCAGGAAGGAGAACTCGTCTGGCATGCTCTGGTATGGCTCGGGCCGTGCCCATTGCTGCATCATGCCGGAGCGGTGCATCTCTTGTCGCGCCAGCAGAGGCAGGTTCAGCTCCAGCCCGGCGCGCACCGTCAGCGCCTGCCGCCAGTCGCCGCTGTGCGGATAGAGCGCATACTCAAGCTCGTGATGCCCCACGTCCGCCTGCGGATCCAGGTCGGGGATGCCGCGTAGCAGTGTCATGCGTATCGTCTGACCATTGATATCAAAGGCGTAGCGGCAGTTGTTCAGCAGGCTGACGCCATAGTCTGGCGACGAGATATCCACCCAGTACTGTGCCGGGACCTCGTCGCCATTCGCTGGCCGCACGATCGAGCCGTATGGCTGGTCGAAGGTGGCGATGCCATCTGCCACTGCTACCGGGAACGCCACCTTGAGCGCGCAATCGCGCTCATACCAATCCGCGTGCAGCGCCAGATTGACGCGCGGCACGTCCGCCGTCAGGCCGATCTCTTGCACGAAATACGAGTCGCGGAAGCGATAGCTCACCCGCACGGCTGCCTGCACCGGCCCTTGCCGCACGATCTCCACCGCGTCCGGCGCGTTCATCTCCTGCATCTCGTCCGTGAGCGCGATGATCCAGGCGCTGTGCTCGCCCGGCGCCTCACGAATCGCCTGCAACACGTTAGCCGGCCCGGCCAACGTCTCGCGCCCCGCGATCAGATCATGGATGCTGATGATCTGGCCAGTTGCGCTGCTGACGCGCACACGGTAGAAGGCGTTCTCCAGCACATAGCCCGTCGCATCGCTGCTGAACTGCACCCTGCGCGTTGTCCCGTTGCCGGGAGGCTGCAGAAAAGCGCGGAATAGCTTGTATCCCATCGCGGGCACATCGCGCGCCAGGAAGAGCACGCGTGCCCGCCAGTAGTGGCCGTCGCGGTGCGTGTGCAGCAGCTGCGTGGGCATCTCCTGGCCAGCACGGTTGCGGATCACGAGGCCCGTCGGCTCCTGGTTGAGCCGCAGCTCGATGCTGACCGCGTCGGTGCGCGTCCACGCCAGCGGGTTAAAGACGACTACCGGCACCCCCGTTCCCACCGTGTTCAGCCGCCCGCTGATCTCGGCCAGCGCGTTGTTGAGGATGCTCCCCACCATCCCGTCCACCGCGTCATAGTCCGCCATGTTGTCCTCATAGACGGCAGCGCGGGATGTTCCGGGCAGCTCGTCGTGAAACTGGTGGCGCAGCACCAGCTTCCAGGCATCTTCAAAGTCCACCCGTGGGTAGTGCGGCTTGCGTTGCAAGAAGGTCGCCAACGTGGCGAACCGCTCCGCCGTGAGCAACAGGTTCTCCGCCATACGATTCCGCTGCTTGTTCCGGCCCTCGGAAGAGCAGGAGCCGGTAAAGCCGCCGCCCAGCTCGCCGCGGTATTCTTTCAGGTCGTCGCGCTTTTCCAGCACCTCGGTCATGAAGCGGTAGGGGGCGATATGCACAAGGCGCGGCATCTCCGGATCTGCGCGCAGCTCCTGTAGTGCCTCGATATCCCCTTGTCGCGGGCCGCCGCCATGATCACCCCGGCCATAGAGCACCAGCATCTCTTTGCTGCCGGTCATCTCGTGCCACAGCTCCAGATTGTGCAAAAGCTCGTGCGAGATGGTAGCGCTATAGCTGAACGCGGGGGTATATGCCAGCACACGCGCGTTATCCGGCCCGACCCACCAGAAGAAGGGGGTGTTATCCGGCATGCCCCGCCCAAAGAGCAGATAGTTGATGCCGCATCCCTTGAGGATCGTGGGGAGCGTGTGCACATGCCCAGAGAAGGCATCCGGCGCCCAGGCAAGGCGCACGTCCACGCCCAGCGCCCGTCGGGCATAGTCGCTGCCGATCAAGTGCTGGCGGATCATCGCCTCGCCCGAGGGCATGGTGTGATCATACTCGGTCCAACCGTCCGCCACGATCCAACGCCCCTCCGCCACCCGCGCTTTGATCCGCTCGAACAGCGCCGGGTACATCTCCGCCATCGCCTCGTAGAGTGCCAACTGGCTTTGCACAAAGATCAGCTCCGGCATCTCATCCATCATGTGCAGTACGCCCTCGAAGGTGTCGCGCGCCACGCGATGCACCGTCTCGTTCCAGCGCCAGCGATAGCCCAGGTCAATGTGGGCATGGCCCACGAGATAGATCGTGCCGTCGCTCAGGTTGGTTGCCACCCGATCTCCTCCCTCTCGTTTGAGCTACCTATCGCTGCAAGATGTCGCGCAGCGCCGCCAGGAGCAGCGTTACATATTCGCGCCGCGACGAGTGCCCCATCAGGCCGACGCGCCAGATCTTGCCCTTGAGTGCGCCCAGCCCGCCAGCGATCTCGATGTGATACTCGTTCAACAGCCGCTGGCGCACGGCGAGGTCGTCCACGTTGGACGGCACGACAACCGTCGTCAGTGAAGGGAGGCGATGCGGCTCCGGCACGTGCAGCGCCAGGTCAAGCGCCTCGATGCCTTCCCAAAGGCGTGCTGCGTTGGCGCGGTGGCGGGCGAAACGCGCCTCCAGCCCTTCCTCTTGCACGATGCGCAGCCCTTCCCGCAATGCATAGTAGAGCGAGATGGGCGCAGTGTGATGATATACTCTCTCTTTGCCCCAGTACTTTTCCAGGAGGGTCAGGTCGAGATAGTAGTTCGTCACCTTGTTCCGCCGGCTGTGCAGCACCTCACGCGCGCGGGGGCTGGCGGTGAAAGGGCTGAGGCCAGGCGGACAGCCGAGGCACTTTTGCGAGCCACTATAGGCGATATCCACACCCCACTCGTCAATCTTGACGGGGAGGCCGCCCAGGGAGGTTACGCAATCAATGAGGAGCAGGCCGCCGTGGCGGTGGACAATCTCGCCGATCTCTTGCATCGGCTGCAACGCGCCGGTGGACGTCTCCGCATGGACCAACGCCACCACCTTGGCTGGCTCCTCGCGCAGCGCGGCTTCGATGACTTCCGGCGCGAACACCGCCCCCCATGGCTGCTCCAGGCGACGCACCCGGGCGCCGTAACGGTCCGCCATCTCGCAGATGCGCTCGCTGAAGTAGCCATTCACGCCGACCAGGATGCTATCGCCGGGCTCCAGCCAGTTGCACACCGCCGCTTCCATGCCGGCAGTGCCAGTGCCAGAGAGCGCCAGCGTTAGCTCGTTCTCGGTCTGGAATACATAGCGCAGCAACCGCTGGATCTGATCGAGTATAAGCATGAATTCGGGGTCAAGGTGGCCGACGAGAGGGGTGGCCATCGCCCGCAACACGCGAGGATGCACTTCGCTCGGCCCAGGCCCCAGAAGAATACGTGGGCCGGGATTCAGATCAGGGTACATTTTTGCCTCCTTGTAGTAGACTCGACCTGCGCGCGAGTGATGGCCGGCGTGGCACTGCCAGGCACGATGAAGCTAGCCATATCAGCAAGCGGCTGGGGTATTATGGCATGAATGGCGTCAGCGGGCAAAAGGCCCTGCTGGCGCCGGTGGTCAGAGGAGAGGCGCTAGGCGCGCCCGAAACGGCAGCGGATCAGCATCAGCAGCGCCGGCAGGCCGTCGCGCCAGGGGTTGAGCTTTTTCTGCTTGCGCGGCGAATACGAAATGGGC
>JAIOAV010000099.1:0-5925 GCA_019873665.1 Chloroflexota bacterium | reverse complement strand
GCGGGGGCGGCGGCGCGCGAGCTTGGCGGTGATCTCCGGCTCGATCTGGAATCGGTCCGCTTTTAGCTGAAGGCTGCGCACCACGTCGGTGGGGATAACCTTGTAGCAGGTCTCCATATCCGTGAGGTGCGACCCGTAGAGGAGATTGGTTATAAGGGTGAGAAAGCGGTTGCCAAACTTCATGAGAGCGCGCTGGCCGGACAGATCGCGCACGCCATAGACGACATCCGCTTCGCCTCGTTGCAGTGGCGCTAGCAGCTTGGGGTATTCTTCCGGCGAGTATTCCAGGTCGGCATCCTGGATGATGACGACATCGCCGGTGGCTTCGCGCAGCGCCGTCTGGATCCCTGCACCCTTTCCCTGGTTTACAGAATGCCGGATCGCGCGCAACTCGGGAATCTGAACCGAGTTGATCAACTCCCACGAGCGGTCGGTGGAGCAATCGTCCACCACAATGATCTCTTTCTCCAGATCAACCGCCGCGACGCGTCGCAACAGCTCCAGAACCTGCGGCTCCTCGTTGAAAACAGGGATCAGGATTGACAGTTTCATCAGCGCGAGGTCATTCCCTTCGGCTTCACTTGTCGGATGGCACCTGGCGGCCCATCCTGTTGATCAGGTGCACGACTTGGCTCTCCAGATCCGCGCCGCTCAACTGAGCATCGGCCTCGCGCTCTAGCGCTCCCAGGCGAATCTCCTCGATCTCGTCTCGCAGATCCGCGAGACGGTCCGGGTCATAGTACGCTGGCGGCTCGGCGATGGCACGCTCGAGCACAAAGCTGAAAGCGGCCAACACCCGGTCGAACTCTTGCGCGGTCATCGCTGGCATATGTTTCCGTGCTCCTCTGAATCTTGATAGCATGGGGATTATACGGCATTTTCGTTTTCCGGTCAATTCGCCCGCATAGCGAGGAGCAAGTAGCATGGCTGACGGGGCGCAGGGCCCCCCGGGGGCGCGAACTTGGTGTCAGGATGTACTAGGGATAGAATGCAGCAGATCCTGGAGAGCGGAGGGAACGTGGATATGACCGAGCCGGACCCATACGCCCTCGCGCAGCAGTTTATCCCCGCACAGGTAGCACCAGCATCGCCGCCTACCTTGATAATGCTGAGCGGACTGCCAGGGAGTGGCAAATCGTATCTGGCGCGTCGCCTGCACGAACGGCTGGGCGCGGAGATCGTCGAGGCGGATCGCGTGCGCAAAGCGCTCTTTGCTGGCCCACTCTACACAGCAGAGGAATCCAGACTTGTGCATCGGGTCTGCCGCATCGTAGTCGGCAACATCCTGCGTCGCGGGGGCAACGTGATTTACGACGCGACGAATCTCGTCGAGTTCCATCGCACTTTTGTCTATCGTCTGGCCGAGCGTTACCAGGCCAGGCTGGTCATTGTGCAAACTGTCGCGCCGGAAGAGGTCATCCGAGAACGCCTGGCGTCGCGGCTGGCCGCGCGGCACCCGCTTGATGCCTCCGATGCGGACTGGGGGGTTTACGAGAAGCTCAAGCGCAGCATCAGCAAGCGGGATCGCTTCGCATACCGTGTAACCGTCGTGGATACCACGCAAGACGTGGAAGAGAGTGTGGCGCGCATCGTGCGGGTTATCCGCGAGACGGCTCCACTGATGCCGCGCGACCCGACGATGTGAAGCGCTGCACCACCGCTAGCAGCTTCCCCGCGGGCAGCGCGCCCTGCCGGAGAATGCGCGGCGGCTCCACCGTCAGGTCCATGATCGTGGACGCTTCCGCCAGCGGCGACTTGCCCCCATCCAGAATGAGGTCCACCACGGCGCCCAGCGATGCCTCTGCTTCTTGTGCTGTCGTGGCCGGCGCGCTGCCGGAGAGGTTGGCACTGGTGGCAGCCACCGGCCCACCAAACGCCTCGATCAGCGCCAGCGCCACCGGGTGGTCAGGGATGCGCACGGCGATGGTGTCGCCGCCCGCGCAAAGCGCCGCGGGAAGATGTGGCGCGCGCGGCAATACCAGCGTCAACCCCCCGGGCCAGAATGCCTCGGCGAGCGCCAATGCCAGTGGCGGGATTTGTCGCGCCACCTCCGACATCTGTGCTGCGTGGGCTAGCAGCAGGGGGATCGCCTTGCTGCGCGGTCGGAACTTGGCGCGAAACAGCGCCTCGAGCGCGGATGGGGAAAACGGATCCGCGCCGACACCATAGACGGTATCGGTGGGAAAGACGACCAGGCCACCGCGTCGCAGCGTCGTCGCCGCCTCTTGGATCGCGCCGCTCTCACTCGCTAAGCGCACCAGTGGAGAGTTCATGCCCAATTCCGCAGAGTCACGAGACAGACAACAAAAGATTGGCGCTGGAAAAGCACCATGCGCCCTCATATAAAATCAGCCGGTTCGGGCGACGCCATTGGCTCGGCTGACAGGCCTCGGCCGGGTCGCTGTACCTCTAAAGGCGCGAGCGATTGCCCAGGACCACGGCAACGGCGACGATGACGACGATCACCAGGATGATCACGAGTGGCAACACGTTGATCGGCATTTGCAGACCCTCCGTGTCCAGGCGCACACCTGGCTGCAACACCGCTAGCAAGATGGGGACGACGCCCATCCCAGGCGCAGCGAAAGCCTTTCACGATGGTGATACAGATACCAAGGCGCGCCTCGATTCGCCCATAGATATTATAACTCGTCCAGGCTTGGAATCCAAATCGCCCGGCACGGCGTTGACAGCCCGCCGCGAACGTCCTATAATGCGGCTGTCGTTGGTAGATCATATCTCGTCGAGGAGGATAAGAGAATGGGCAACAAACGGTTGAAGCTGGGTGTGGCATCCTATTCGCTGCGCAAGTTCCCACTGGCCGAAGCGATCCAGATGACCAAGCGCTGCGGCGTCGAGTACATCGCGCTCAAGGATTTCCACCTGCCGCTAACCGCCACCAAGGAGGAGATCCAGACCGCTGCCAAGATGATCGCCGATGCCGGGCTGCATCTCGTCGGCTGCGGCGTGGTCTATATGCCCAAGGACGAGGCGTTCATCCGCAATGTGTTCGAATATGCCAAGACGGCGAACATGCCGGTGATCATCGCCAGCCCCGACCATGACGCGCTGCCGATCTGCAACCAGATGGTGAAAGAATACGACATCAAGATCGCCATCCACAACCATGGTCCGGGCGATTCCAAGTACCCGCTCGCTACCGACGCGTATCGCCTTGTCAAGGATCTCGACCCGCGTATGGGGGTGTGCCCGGATATCGGCCACATCAAGCGGATCGGCGGCGACCCTGTGGCCGAGATCAAGGCGGTGTTCGACCGCATGCACGACATGCATATCAAGGATGTAAGCGCGGCGGAGCCCGCCGGCTATACCTGCGAGATCGGCCGCGGCGTGATTGACATCCCGGAGGTGCTGCGGACGCTGCTAAAGCTCGGCTACAAGGGCCACGTGGCGCTTGAATACGAGAAGGACGCAGAGGACCCGTTGCCGGGCATGGCGGAGTCTTTTGGCTATCTGCGCGGGGTGCTGGACGTCATCTAGGCGGGGCAACAGCTAGAGCGCGTAATCGCTCCATCGCCCCCACAGCGCCGCTTGACCGCATCCTGCGCGTCGCGTCGGCAGTCGCGTGGGGGCTCTATGGTTCTGAGTGTAATCGCGAGTAGTTATGAAAGGGAGGTCTAACATGACCACGGAGGCCAAGTTCGCTCGTCAGGTGCAAGCGGGGGAGCTGGTCAACCCATGGCTCATCCTGGGGCCCTTCTATCAGGACCTGTCCGCGTCGGTGCAGGGGTTGACCTATTTCGAGAAGCCGGGTGCTACCGTGGGCCGCGCCGCCATGGCCGATATCATGCAGGATGCGGCCCCGCTGCTCGGCCAGATGCCGCGTGAGGGCGAGAGCGCAACGTTTCGCGGCATGACGGCTCGCTGGGCGCTGGTGCGCCGCCCGGAGAAGTACCTGTCGTGGGGCACGTACAACATCTCCAACACCCTGGGTGCAGCGTTCCTCGGCACGGTGATTGCAGTGCAGCAACCGCGCACCCAGCAGTGGCGACTGCTGACCCGGATCACCACGCGCGCCGTTGTGGCGATCAATGGCAAGATTGTCTTTGATTCAGAGGCGCAGCCTGTGCAGCCCGTGAGTGGCGTGTACGAGTATCGTTTCTCAGCGCCGCTCGACGCGGGCGAGAGCGTGCTGATGGTGGCGGTCTTTCGTCTGGCGCGCATGGCGCAGGTGGGGTTCCGCCTGGAGCCGGTGGGTGCCGCGCTCGCGGCGCATGTGCCGTTGGGCGCGGGGGTGACGCTGGCGCAGCGCGTCGCGGTGGAGGAGCAGGTCGCCAGCGTGCGCCTGGCGCGCGACGTCTTTTACCCGCAACACGAGGTCGGCATAAGCGTGGGCACACCCACCCCTGCCGGTGTCACGCTTGCTGTGAGCCTGTTCGACGAAAAAGGCGAGCTGCTGACAGAGAAAACACCGCGGGCAGGTGGCAAGGTGGCCTTGTGCCAGGGCGATACCCTGCCGGATGGACTGTATCGTATCGTCTGCACATGGCGGGATGCACAGGGCGAGCCCTTTACCAGCGTGGACTATGACATCCACAAGGTGACACCCGCGCCCATGCTCCCCGGTTACGATCGCCTGGAGGAGCGCAAACGGTTGGTGTTGGAGCATTACGCCGCCAACGCGGAGCGCCGTCCCATCTGGACCGAGGTGGCCCGCTATGCATTGGGCCGATACGACGAGATAGACGAGGGGGCCATCCGCGAGACGTGCGAGTTCATCGCCGCGCGCAAGGATTGCGCCGATTTCGTCATCCAGGGCATCCTGCGGCTGATGTATTGGGAGCGCAAGGAACGGCATCTGAGTGCCCAGATCAACGCCATGATGAAGGACACGGTGCTTGGCTTCAAATACTGGGTGGATGAGCCGGGGGACACCGTCATGTATATGGGCTCGGAGAACCACCGCCTTCTCTTCCATGTGGCCGAATGGATGGCGGGGCAGCTCTTTCCTCTGGAGGAGTTCACCAACAGCCTGCAGCGCGGCCTCTACCACGCCACCAAGGGGCGCATGTACATCACCGAGTGGCTGCGCCAGCGTGGGCGCTTTGGCTTTGACGAGTGGCACTCGAACTCGTACTATCCTATCTCCATCGCGCCGGTCGTCAACGTCTATGACTTTGCTATCGGCGAGGACCACAAGTTGCGCCAGATGGCCGGCGCGGTGCTGGATTACATGTTCTTCAACCTGGCGGCGGATAGCCTGAATGGCGTTCTGGGCACGACGCACGGCCGCAGCTACGGCATCTATGTCAAATACCCCGATTTTGAGGGGACCTCGGCGACGAACTGGCTGCTCTATGGCCTCGGCTCACTGACCAAGGGCACTTCTGGTATGGCGCCGGTCACCATCGCCAGCAGCCAGTACCGGCTGCCCAAAATCCTCGCCGACATCGCCACCGACCATGAGGCCGTGATCGAGGCCAAAGAACGTCAGGGCATCTTGCAAACGAGCGAGAAACACGCTGACTTTGTCGTCTATCGCACGCCGGACTATCTCATCTCTGGCCTGCAGGATCATCGCAAGGGCGAATACGAATCGTCCACCCATGTGGCGCAGGTGACACTGGACCGCAAGACCGTCATCTTCTGGTCGTGCCCGCACACCTCTGGCGAAGGCTCCGGCCTGCGCCCGGACTATTGGTCGGGACACACAACATTGCCGCGCGTCATCCAGCACAAGAACGTCATGTCGCTCACCTGGCGCCTGAGCGAATTCGCCTGGATGACGCACTGCTTCTTCGAGCGGGAGAATTTCGACGAGGTGCGCTTTGCCGGCAACTGGGTCTTTGTGCGGGTGGGCAGAGGATACGTCGGCATCTACTCACAGCATGGCATGGAGCTGAGCCAAGAGGGACGTTACGCCGGGCGCGAGCTGATCTGTACCGCGGCGGAGAACACCTGGCT
>JAIOAV010000098.1 GCA_019873665.1 Chloroflexota bacterium | reverse complement strand
AGTATCCTAACCTCGGATCGTGTCTCTGTAACCCGCCCTGCCGAGCCCAAAAAGAGGGCCGGCCGGGCCGACTTCTTCCACCTCCATCTATCTGGCGCACTCGAGTGGCGCGAATCTCGCGTGCGCCGCTCCCACCATCGTCGCAAACCCCTTTTTGTGCCAAAAAGGCCCCCATTTGCGACAGCGCCAGGGCCAAAAAAGAAGCCCTCACACGTCGTTGCAAAACCGCCGAAACTCGCAAACGGCGCACTTGCCCCGCTGACGCGTTGGCGGCGGCATCCGCTCGCGCCGCGCGATGTCCGTCATATCCGCGACGGCCACGATCACTTGCTGCTGCATGGCGGGGGTAATAGCCAACTCGCGCGCACGGCGCGCCGGGATCAGGTAGAGAAAGCCGCGCCGCACTGGCAGACCCCACACCTCCGCCAGCAGCATGCCATAGGCAGTTAGCTGCAGCAGGAAATGCGCCACGGTGCGCCCGGGCGTCAGCTTGTAGTCCACCGGGATCGCCTCCATCGTCCCGGTCGCATTATCGTCCGTCCTGATGGCCATGTCAAGCCGCCCGTGCAGCCTGAGCGCCCGCGAGGCGAGCGGCAGGTCAAAGAGGATCTCGCCCCGCCGCAGGTGGTAAGGGCGCAGGGAGCGACGCTCCTCGCGGCGCCGCTCCGCTGCTCCCTGCTCCGCGCCCATCTGCATGGCAAAGGTCGTCGGGCGCACCGCCGGCAGGCAGGCGTGATAGTACACGACGCGCGGGCAGTAAAAGTATTGCTTCAGGTCGCTGACCCGGAAGGAGAGCCGGTCTCCTTCTCCTTCTTCGCCTGGATGCATGTGATCCGCTTCTCCCAGTCCCGCTCGCAGAGGGGAAAAAGCTGCACGTTCGCCTCTCGCTTGCCCACCCGCTTGCGCACCTTCATCATCAGCTCCTGCTGGTGCGATGGCGCCAGATTGCCGACGAACGCCGAGAACTGGATGCGCTCCAGGCCGTAATCCAGGCAGATGTCGGCCACCTTGGCGCGCAGCCGGTCCTCCGGGATGTCGTAGACGACAACGCAGCGCAAGCGATGTTACTCCCTTGCCTGAATCTGAACCTGGCCAAAACCTTTGGAGCGGTAGCCGCCGATGTCGCTGATGGCGCGCAGCCGTTCGATGATCAGCTCCTTGCGAATCCGCTGCTCGCTCCACTCGCCGGACTCCAGCCAGCGGTCGGGCGTGCGCGTCCCATCCAGTCGCCGCGGCTGTCCAAAGGTCCAACCGCGCATATCATCGTTCAGCAAGATGGTCAGCGTGCCACGGAAAGCAGTCCCTTCGCGCACCAACTCGTAAGGGCGATTAGTGCCATGGGCAATCGTGCCCTTGCTGCGATCCACGCGGCCCGAATAGAGCCCGTCCGGCAATTGGTCGGCTTCCAGGAAGGGAATTCGCAAAAATCCCGTGAGGCCCTGCGCGCCCAGCAGATAGCAGATCGGGCAGATGCCAAAGCTGCTGGGATAGGCACAGCCACTTCGATCCCTTCCTCCGTCCGAAGTTAGCCGGTACTTACCGGCCTGGATCAGCGCATACTCCTCCTCGGATACGTTGCCCGCGCTGGCCATACAGGGCTGCATGGCCAGATGCTGCTTCGGCCAGCGATGGTTCTGCGCGTCATAGTAGGTATCAATGAGATACCTCTCCAGTTGGTGGCGCAATGCGCCTTTGAGCGAAGGGCCGGGAATAACCAGCCGTTCGCCGATCTTGGCCACGGCATTCTCCATGCCGGTCAGGGGGTTGTCGCGTCCCCCGATGTGCAACGGAGCCAAGGTCGTCAGCGTGATCTCTATCTTCTGCTCGCGGATCATCTTTTACCTCCCCTGTATGTCTGTAGCGCTGGCAGTGATTTGATAATCAGGCGACCAATCCCCCGGTTCTGGCGGATGCGATCGCATGACTCCAGAACCGGCAAAACCTCCTCCAGCAGCACTCCTGCGGCACGCCTTGTCGCGCTCTGTTCTCGCTTGTCCTGCAAGAACAACCTGGTGGTGGCGAACCCCTCGCGTTCCAGCACGTCGCCCGCCGTGTTCAAAAAGTTGCTCGAGAAATGCTCCTTTTGCACGCCAGGCTTCTGCCGCAATTGGTTCAACACATCCTCAATCGGATCGTTCATGCCGCTTCCTCCTTTACCAAGCAAGTTGGCCCATAGACCTCGCTCCCCTCGAATAGAGATAACACATACTCGCCCTTGTCTGGCGAGCTGGGCTCATACAGGTAGCCATACATCGGCGCGATGACTCTCTGCACGTCAAACTCGGCTGCACAGTGCACCGGCAGGCGGGTCAACAATCGCCCCCGCACCGTTTGCATATCGGCGGGGCCTTTGCGCTGGAAATGACAGCGCCCCAACCCCTGCGACTTCATCGCACCCATGCTCAAATCGAAGGATTCTGGCAGCGAATCCGCGGGTGTTTTGATGATCACACACCCCAGCACATCCGCCAGGAACTGCACGGTCAGTGGGAACTTGCTGAGGCCGGCGACATCATCTCGCGGCGAGTATGTGAGGTACTCGACTCGATTGCAGCCCGCCCTGTCCACGAAATACCCGGCCGCGTGCAGGTCGGCCAGGCCGAAATACGCCCGCAGCGCGCCAGTAACGGCAGAATATCGGATGGCGTGCGTGTCACACGGCCGGAACAGCCCACCCCTCATCCGCTCTCCCAGGCATAGCGTCTCCGCTCGCAACTCGTATTCCCAGAACGGCATGGTCATCCCTCCAGCAGCTTGGCGTAGGTTAGCAAGCTCTCATATGTCATTCGCAGAGGCTGCATTCCCGCAATCAAGGACTGATACTCTTGATAGTGCTTTTCATCCCTATTCTGCACATAGACCTGCGCCAGGGCTTCAGAGACCTTGGCCACCTCGGCCAGATTGTGGAGCGCCGTCCGGCGGCTGGGCTCACCCGCTGCGATGAGAATCGGCAGGCTTGGCAACGGCGCACGGACCTGACCCCTGCCGATCACGTTGATCAGGACATCCGCTGTTTCCTCCTGCATGGTGCGCCAGTGCTCTGAGAACGGGAACTTGACACCCGAGACGCTCACGGCCAAGCGGAATGGCTGCGCCGTCGCCGGCTTCAGGGCCGTCGCCCCCTCGAGAGAAAGCGGGAAGTAGCTCTTGACGCCGTCAAGATACAGGCGCAAAAGCGTGGCAATCTGGCCCGCCGACTCTAGGCGCAAGCAGAAGAGCGTATTGGCAGCCTCTCCTGTTTCGCCGCCTGCGCGCTCCAAGTTGTCAGCTCCGATCCACTCTTCCGCCGCTGCCGCGAAATCGGCCAGGAACTGCCGATAGTCCTTCTGGAACTCGGCCAGCAGCGGTGGTCGGACATCAATCTGCGCGATAAGCTCCGGCGGCGAACCCGTTGCGCGCGCATACTCCTGGTACAGCGGCTTCAGGAATCCCACCAGGCGGTAAAGGTCAAGGCCCACATAGACCCATGCCACCCGCGCCGATGGCTCCTCCGTCCAGCGATCCAGCTTGTATAGGCGCGGCGCCGCTTCCTTGCGAAGCCTATAGCAGCGCTCCCCGATATTCTCCCAAGGGCCGCGCGCGTCTGGCTCCTCAGGCCAGACCCTGCTTGCTGGCTCCATCTGGCACAAGTCGCATATCCGCCCGAAATGGTTGTCCAGGGGTGCCACCAGGATGCCCTGCGCGTATGCGTCGTCAATCGTTTTCCAGCGCCCTTCGTACGCTCGCCAATAAGCAGTAGACGGCACGTCGGGTCTCTTCGCTAGGCCAGCAAGCTCCTGCCTCAACTTGCTCACCTTTTCCCGACGCAGCTCGGAGGGAACGGACGCCAGGCTGCCCAGCCTAACCCTCGCCTTTTGCCACGATACCCTATATCCAGCCTCAGCCAAGGGGCCGAGCAGGCTCTCAACTGTCTCTTCTGGGCTGAGAATCGCGAGAAGCTGATGGAACGTAGCTACAAGAACCCTATCATCGGTCGCAAGCTGCTGAACTCGCTGCGACATGAGAGCAAAAAGGGCCATATCGCGGGTGCGCACGATCTGCTGCGGAAAGTCAATCTGGGCCCTGACCAAGTCCACTTCTCGATGCTCTACACTCTCTGGTGTCTTCGCTTGCGCTCCCGCATAGAAGGCCTGACGCGCAGTAAGAAAGCGATATATCTTGCCCACGATAGTCAGGTGGCTATGGAGACTGGTCGCGTTCAGAGGTGGCCTCAATTCCTCGGGGCGCTTACTCAGAAGATCGCCATATCGCTGGAAGAAACTCTCGCGATCAGGGTCCGTCGACAGCCATTGTATCAGGGAACGCAGCTCATCTTTTGAGCCAAGCAAGGTAAGCTCACGCTGGTCTGCAGGATTCCACAGTTTGTGCACCGTGCGGTGCACAGGTTTCTCCTCACTTGCCTTCGCCATTCTCGACAGGCCAGATCCGGCGTGGTCAGCAGCAATGAGGAGAACGATGTCCAAATCCTGCGGGGAGGGCGCACCGCGCTCCGGGTTGTGCTCAATGATCCCACGCCAAGTGTCCGTGGCTGGTTCCCGAACACCGAGCTTGGCCGGTAGCGATTTCATGGTCATGCTCTTGCTGTGCGGGCTACCCTCTTCCAGCCCAAGCTCGCCCGCCAGCGCCTTGTTGATAAAGCAAAGCTTGCCAATGTCATGCAACTCGGGAACAAGCAAACTACCCATTTCTCACCCCCGTTCGGCAAACTACCATCTCACCACGAACGGCCGGTAGGCCGTTCGCTCGCCGCGCACAAAGGTGGCGATGTGACGCGCCTGACACTGGATGATGTGCTGCAGCGCAACCCTCTTGCGCTCGTACCGCTCCGGCTTTTCCAACCGCTCCAGCACGGCCTCGGCAATGGCGCGGCGCGTCTCTTTCACCAGCAGATTCTCCTCATCCTGCGCCAGTTGGGTCCCGCGGTTGATCATGGCAAAGATCACGCGGTCCACCACCGGCGCGCGGAACTCCTCGATCAGATCGCATACCAGGCTCGGCTTCCCCGGCCGATCCGCATGGATGAACCCGGCATACGGGTCCAACCCCGCCAGCACGATGGCGCGCTCCACCTGGCTGTAGAGGATGCCATAGCCGTAGTTCAGCGCCGCGTTGACCGGATCCGTCGCGCCATGGCCGGTGCGCCCCGGCCAATCCGCTGGCATCTTCACCACAGCACGGATCGCCTCCCAGTAACTCGCGGCGGCGCGCCCCTCGATCGCCAGAATCTGCGGACAGATCTCCTCGGCGACGCAGGCAGCAGTCGGCTGCGTGCCCAGTCGGTGCAACTCGCGCACCGCGGCGGCGATCGTCCTGGCTGCATCCTCCAGTTGCACATAGAGCGCCGGCGCGCGCTCCTTGCGATACTTGGCCAGGTAACGCAAGAGCCCCGCCTGGTTCAGCACCTTGCCGGTGGCAAAGGCCTTTGCCAAGACGACGCTGCGCCCATCGTCGGCGGCCTGGAGCTGCGCCCGCCGCGTCTGCACGGTGCCCGTCAGCCCCGCGGAAAAGATGCTCGCCGATACGTGCCCGCTAAAATGCACAAAGTGGATCGGGATTCCCGCCTCGGCGCAGGCGGCGACGGCATCCGCCGAAAGCGATGTGCCCCGGTCCGCGACGATCACCCCCTCCAATGTCAGGAGCGGCGCTTCCGCAACCAGCTCTTTCCCCCGGTGCAGCACCAGCCGCTCCGAGTGCTTTCTCAGGTAGCTGCCGTACTCGTCAACGATCAGGTATCTCGTTTCCATGTCCGCTCCGCAGGCGCGGCGAGCCGGTACCACCCGCCTCCCTTGACGGCGTTCTTTCCCACGTGCGCGCTCGCCCCCCACAGCAGCCACGGCAGCAGGCGCGCCCACTCCGCCGTGCGGTAGGTGGCGCGGCCCACGAACCCGCCCAGCGGCTGCGGCCGCCCCAGCCGCGTTGATAGCCCCTTCACATCCCACCACACCGTCTCATCCCGCACCAGCTCCACCTGCTCCCCCCACGCCAGCAGCTCCCCCTTCTCCTCGTAGCTCAGCGGCGGCAGCTCTGCGAATTGCACCCGCAGCGTGATGACGCGATCCACCAGTCGCGCCAGCAGCGGCACGAACGTGGGCCGGTGCACCAGCCGCTCCGCGTGGATGATGCGCGTCGGCGTCAGGAACTCCAGCGTCAGGCAGTTGCCAGCATCCGCCAGCCGCGCCGCCCACGCCGCGCTCGCGGCGGCGACCTGCGCCTCGTCCACCGGCGACTGTGGCATCTGGATCATCGGGTCGCCCGCGACAAAGAGGGTGCGCTCCGTCTCCGCCAGCGGGTTGATCTCGGCGATGCGCTCCAGCCGGAAGGTGCCACGGCGGCGATCCGAGTGGATGGCGCGCCCCAGCCCCTGCGTTTCGCCCATCTGCTGCACCGAAAGGACGATGTAGGGGAGGAACTGGATGGCGCGGCCCACGATGCTCATGCCAAAGCTGAAGCGCTCGCCGGCGACAAAGCGCGATTGCGGCGTCAGCGGCGGCTCGAAGGCGTACGGCCGACGGTTGTCGCTCTTGTCCGCCTCACGGCTGAGGAGGTAGCACACCGGGCAGAGTGAGGCGTGCAACGGGTCCACCGCGCCGCGCGCGGCCGAGCCGCGCTCGGCGCAGTAGAGCGTGCGCAGGTGCGACTGCCAGGCGCCGCGCAGCGCGGAGCCCTTGAACTCGCCCATCTCGATGTCGGTTACCACGACCGCCGTGAAGCGGAGGTGGTGGATGGTGAAAGGATACGGCATCGGTTAGTCTCCGGGGGGGATGGCTGTGCCGAACCAAGCCCGGTCTCGGCCGAATATGGAACATCTACAATGGGTGGCCAATCTCCTGGGGACGAGACGACGGCCTTGGCCCGTTTGATCGCATGCCACCTTCCCCAGGATATGGGAACCAGAAGCTCTGATGCTTCCAAGGGTCTCTCCGCCTTGAGCCCTTCATATGCTGATCTCAGACACGCCGGAAGCACCTCCAGTCCATCGAAAAGCCGGTCAAAGCTCTCCTCTAGACTGGCATCGGAGTTGAACGGACGCAACCCGTCTATGAAGGCCGCCCGGAATTCCTGGCTCGTCTGCGCGTAGATCTTCTCCCAAGCCGCCAGGATCGGCCCTTGATAGATGCCATCGAGCCAACCTTGGAGGGCAGCCTCGTCCAAGTGTTGGCGTGTTGCCTCGTCTCGCAGCGTCTGTAGCGTTGCCTCAATGTGCGCCGGGTCATAGATGCCTTGCCCATCGGCCGGCTCGACAAAGACGTGCACCGCCGCCAGGTCCACTCTGCGCTTGCGATTAACGCGCCCGAATCGCTGCACCAGGGCCTCCAGTGGCGCAGGATCACTGAACAGGGTGTCCAAGTCTATGTTGAGGCTCACTTCGACCACTTGCGTGGAGACGACGATCAGCGGCTGCCGCGCGCTATTGCCCAGTCCTGCCTTTTGCAGAATGCCACATTCCTTTCGCACACGATCTCGCCCATTGAAGCGACCATGGATCAAGACAACATCCGATAGCGTCTCCTGGGGGAGCCTTGATCTGAGCGTATCGTACATCTGTTGCGCCCGACTAACCGTATTGCATGTCACCAGCACCTGGTGCCCGTCTAGATATGCTCGCACGATAGCGCTAACGCCGCTTTCATCCAGTATCTCGCCATCCAGAAGCTCCACCCGGTGCCGCGTGCAGGCGCGAAACATATCAGAGGAGGCAGTGATCTCCGTCGGCGCATCGAGGACTTCTTGCAGGTGCTGGCGCACCGGCGCCGGTAGCGTTGCGCTCATCACGAAAAAAGTCGCTCCCAGCTTTTGGCGGAGGTAGCGCATCGTCTCCAGGATCATGGCGAGTCTTCCCGGTTCGTAGGCATGGATCTCGTCAAAGATGAACGCTCCCTGCGCGTAATCCGCCAGAATGGCTTCGTACCCCTTCAACTGATAGGCAGCCTTGAGCATTTGATAAGGGCTGAAAACTCGCACAGGTAGTACGTTGAGCGAGGCAGTGTTGTGCATCTGCTTCGCCAGCCTATTGGCCTCGTCCGGTGTATAATTCTGATCCATGAGTCGCCGGTAAATTGCCAGCGTGCTCCTCCCGTGTAACAGCCCAACGCGATCACCAACGAACCTCTGTAGGCGGTCGTACATGGCGTTCATGCTGGCTTGGTAGGGTAACGTATAGAACAGCCTAGGGATGATTCCCCTGCTATCCACCTGCCGCGCAGCCCATAGCAGTGCCGCCTCGGTCTTGCCGCTGCCCGTGGGGGCGATGAGCAGAGCAGAACCATCTGCTTGTCCTGCCTTGCGCTGATGCTCGTATAGTGCTTGGTCGCAGACGTCCATGCTACGCAAGATGCCATTGCGATCAAGCTGCAGGCCGCCGAAGAAGGGCGCATGTGCGGATGCCGCGTGGTCAGCCTGCACAAGGTAGCCGCGTAACAGCAGCGAGCCGATGCGCAAGCTCGCCCCTTCCTCCCACGTGAGATCCTTTACCAAGCGATGAGATCGGCGCAACCATTTGCTCATGGCCTGGATCCCGCTCTCCATCACCAGTGACATGGCATCATCGGCATGTGGCAACGCAGGCACGGCCACCTCATTGGTTAGGCCCAGTGCATCAACCCAGGTATGCGCGATCTGAAGCCAACGCCACAAGTCCGCAACAGCCTGTTGCGGCAAATCGCGGTGTAGCTCAACGAGCGGGTCATCCTCAGGGTTCAGGCCAAGCGGATACAGGCTCTTCAGCTCCTCGCTGTCCTTGTGGTGTGTGCAGATGACTGTTGCCAGCCAAGTCGCCCGCCTTTCATCCATGCTGCCGCCAAGCCAGTCCACGAAGGCGAGCGATAGCACCTCGTGGCGGTGCGGCCAGCGTGCCCCGCCACGCAAGGCAACCTGAAAGCCCATGGCTATCTTGCCCCAGTCATGCAGAAAAGCTGCCCAGAAAAGCTCCGACCAAAGGGTATCCATTCCGACCTGATTTGGCAGTGCCGGGCGCAGCCGCACCAGTTCCGCGGTTCGTCCGAGCACTGCCCACGTGTGTTCGGCCAGGCTCTCTCCTCTGTTCTGCTTTTCGATCGGGCTTTTGGCCCAGATGCCGTCGAGCCAGTCAGGCCAGGCGCAAGACGCTCTCATCTTCTCCTACCCAGGTATGGAACGGAAGACCCAGATGATCCCCCTCCATTATGGGCGACGTCGGGTCGATCCAAAAGGATGGCTCCTCCTCTCCAGCGAGGCGCAAGAGATCTCGGCTGTGCACCCGTCTATGCAGGACAACGTAACGCCCAAAGGTGGGATGTCGGTTGCGCTCATAATCAAGAAAGCGCGGCATCAGGACTACGATCCCTTGTGCTGTTCGACGAGCGAACGAGTATGGCGCCAGTGTATGCTCCAGATAGGCACGTTTGGAGCGCTCCAAACGCACTATCTCCACGCTCCTATAGGCAAACAGGTCCTGAGAGCGACCCAGGGCTACAGCATAGCGCGGGCTGCGAAAGGCCGCGAGCCACCCCGGGCGATTCACATAGAGCACGAGACGAGGCAAGAAGAGCATGCCTCGTTTAAACGGATTTCCTATGCCTCCCAACACTTGCGGCTCGTCGCTCTCCGGCAGCCTACCGGACGCAGCGGAGAGTAGGTAGGTCTGCTCCACATCTTCGAACTGCGCCTGGTAAGTGAAATGGATGGCAAACTGGACATCTGTCGGGTCAAACCACGTCCCGAGCGCGCTGCAGATATGCCCGTATAGCGTCGCCGGCGGTGGCATCTCGAACGTGGGTTGGACACCCTGCATAAAGTGTGGGTAGCGGAAGGAGGTGGTGATCCCTTCCGCTACCACTTTCAGGACCTCCATCGCTCCCTCCTCGCTCAGTCGAGCCAGTGTGGGCTCGCCCGCAGTTCCGCCACTAGAGATGCGAACGCCTTCCTGGGATGCTGGATCGCTATGCGTTTCTGCCACTTCCCGAGCGCTCCATCGTGCTGCAATGCCTGCTCCAGCTTGGCGCGCTCTTCATCCAGATAGCCCTGCACCCAGCCGATATACACATTGGAGAGCACCTCATCTGCAAAGACTTCGAGGGCTTCCTTAAGTGCCTCTATCTGGATGATCGGTCGCTGCTGCGCATCGGCACCCACGATATGCCCAAAGATGTTGTTTCCACCTCTGGTCACAGCCACGAAAGCGATGTCGGGGCTGACATCGGTATAGTGCATAGTTTGCTTGGCACCACCGTCAAGGTAGGCAAGCGCATCAAGCAGCGCGCCGATTCTGTCCAGTCGTGCATCGAGAGGTAGGCGGAATGCCTTTGCCTCCTTCAGCTCTTGAAGGTTCTTTGCTTTCGCCTCTTCGATGCGCGGCTCGTCAAGATTCAGGTAGCCACTACGGCTTACATAGGTGAATGTCCCCGCCGCAGACAGATCCAGCGAGAGCAAGCCTTTCAGGGTCGTCTTGTAGAACTGGTGCTCATGGGGTACAGGGTCACCCTCGTGTCGGGCCATAACGCCGAAATCCTGAGTCAGATTCACCGGCGCTATGGAGACTAGCGTGCTGGTACGCAGTGGAGAGACACGTGTGACCGTCTCGGCGGTTGGCGTTTCGTCTGCCCGGCTGTCGTCCGCTTGCCGCGCCTCCACGGCGGATGCCTTCTTGGAGGGCGCACGCATGTAGCCAAGGAGGTCATCGTCCCAGTAGCGGATTGGGTTTGCGTCAGTATACGCGATCTTTTGCTCACGGTAGATGGGAGCAGCCTTCCAGCCCCGGCCCCCCTTCTCCAAGGTGCGCCTCAGCCAGTAGCGAAAAGCCTGTGCCGAGACATAAGGGTAAGCCCCCTCACGGGTACGGATGTACTTGACGCCGGTGGCATTGTCTGTCATCGCGCCTTCGATCCGCCCCAAGTTGTTCAAAGCCGACGCTGGAGCGTCGATGATCAGTAGACCTGTTACGAAAGCCATTTCTCCTCCTTTTCCTCTATGCGTTGCTCTCTTCTTCCTCAGTGGGTTCGACAATCTCCTCGGCGTGGGTCTGCAACCACCCCAAATGATGAAGCTGCTCAATCATGCGAATGAGCACGAGGTCGCGCGCCAATCTCCAATCCGTGTATGGCAGGTCTGTGCCCTCCTCGAACACCTCGATGTAGGGGTCGAAGGCAACCAGTGGAGCTTGCCCTCCCTTGATCCGCGCGACGCTGGCTCGGATCAACAGCGCACGCAGGTCGTCGTAGCGGCGGGCCATCAGAAAAGACTGGAAGAAGCGCCGCTCGTTCTCGCCGCTGACATATGCGGCGAGTGTGTCGCCCAACCTTCTGATCTGCTCGATACGATTCGGGTTCATGTTCACCACCTTTCGTAGAAATAGAGCTGTCAGATCCCAGGAAACGAGGTCCGCATCACCCTTGATAGAGTAGTTCACCGCCGGATCTCCCGACAGCCTCGGCCTTCGCTCAGGGGCGCGCAGGAGGTAGCGTCGTATGAACCGCGCCGAACTCTCCGGCAGACTAAACAGATCCTCATAGAGCAGATTGTAACGAGGGGTGAATGTCTCGCCTTTGCGAGCGGCACGGCCCCATGCGATCTCCCACCCTCGCGCACAGAGCGCCATCCAGGCAGCGCGGTAGTGCGACGTCATCGCGGTGATTACAAAAGATGCGATTTCCAGCGGGAGACTATAGAGCTTGAGATCAACCCCCTGCCCGCTATTGGAGAAGTGGTACGCTGTGATGGAAACGGGCCGCTCCTCTTTGGCCGCGTCTGCTCTCCATCCCTCCAGATCAAGCAGGGTGGCGATCACAGTCGTGCCTGGCCAATGAGGGTGCTCTGCGAGTTTCTTCTCGCCCGCCTGTTGCGCCGTCAGGATATTCCGGCGGTTTTGCTCTAAGAAGCGGTGTGCGAATTCATACATAAGGTCCGCATCGTTTGAGTGAACAGCCAGCAGGCGGCCTCCCACTTTGGCGCAACCCAGCGGCAGAGCCTGGATTGCCAGAAGCGCCAGACCACAGACCGGCAACCCTGGATCACCGTAAGGGTAGAAATTGACAACCCTCTCACCTGTCAGGAGTGGAATGTGTTGCCGAAAGGTTCGCCCGGGTTGAAGCTCTCCATTAACGTCGAGCGAAACAGCCGCTGCAGGCTTGCCAGTGAACACGCACGGGACATCCAGGGCCGGTGTACCGGAGCGATAGGCGCGAAGCACGCGGTCCGCGTATGCCTGGCGTTTCTCCGGGTGCGTGTTGTAGGCGGGTTGCGTGAATCCAGAATTGGGAAAGGCCACACTCAAAAAGGATTTCAGCGGGTCGACTGTGTAGTTCCGCTGCATGTAGTCGACTACCGCGTCCACGTCAGCCTCTGTCACGGTCACAGGATTTCGCTTACCAGCGAACGCAGCTATCGTGGCAATGCCCACATCAACTAACGGGTGCCCAGTGTAATCGAGCATAGTACCTCCTCTCAACTTGCATCCTTCTTCATGTACCCCTCCGCCGCCCTCCTCATCTCCGCGCCGATCTCCTGCCTCAGCTCCTCCGGCGCCAGCACCACGCAATCCGGCCCCCACCCGCGGATCCATGGCTTCATCTCCAGCGGGTGCGCCACCTGCACGCGCAGGATGCAGCCGCCATCAGCGCACGCCTCCAGCACTTGGCTGCGGTGCCACCGCGTCTCGCCCACACGCCATGCCACCTGCGGCGAAAAGCGCAACACCACCTCCACCGGCGTGTCGCCATACATCACGCCCCACGCATCATCAAACAGACGCGCCTCATCAAAGGCCGGCGGGATCGTGAACGGCTCGCGCAGCAGCTCCGCCTCCTGGATGCGCTCCACCTTGAAGGTGCGCACCGCCTCCGCATACGACGCATAGCCCACCACATAGGCGGCATAGCCGACCGCCGAGAGCTGGATGACGTAGGGGTGCAGCACAAAGTCGCGCACCTGGTCGCTGGCGGCGGACCAGTGGCGGACGCGCACCTGACGCCGCGTCGCCCAACCCAGGGTGATGGCAGCAAAGACGCGCGCAAAGGGGGAGGTCTCATCGCCCAATCGCTGGCTCGCCACCTGCGCGATCCGCGCACCCACCTCCGGCGGCAGGGCCTTCGCCAACGCCAGCAGCGCCCGTCCCACGAACGGGTTCGGCTCATCGCTGGCGCGGTGCAGGAGCTGCGCCGCCAGATAGAGCGCGGCGGCTTCTTGCAGCGACAGGCGGATCGGTGGCAAGGTGTAGCGATGCTCCTCCATCAGCCGCCAGCGCCAGTCCGATTCCTGCACCAGCGGCAGGTAGAAAGGTTCGCCTTGCAGGTCCAACAGGTCGCGACTGATGGTGCGCTGATTCACGCCGCAGAGGCGGGCCAACTCGGCAGAGCGGTAGCCGCGCGGGTTCTGGTAGAAGAGCCGCTGGAGCTGATCTAGCCGGGCATGACGGTTCATGACCTCTTCACCTCGTCGTCAGTGGTCGTCTGGCTCCAGTATACTCAGAACCTCGTCAGATTCTGTCCTGGTACGAGGTGGGTCTTTGGGATACAAGCAAGAGACAGTCGCGGTGGGGGATCCGCACTGATCTAGATCTGGCAGCCATAGTGAGGCATGGGAAACGGCTGCAGGTGGCAGCTCCGGCCGTTTTGGTCTGTCAGGCCCTATGATAGATGACTATACTGATCGTGTCAAGCGGAGGCTCTCACCCTGCCCTCTCGCCGGGGGAGAGGGTGCATGCTATCACGAACAGGAAGCGCAGCGCCAGCAGTAGGTGGCGTTTCTCCATGTGAGCCTCTGCGATAACCCACCTGGAAGAGTCAAGCATTACCGGCCCGTT
>JAIOAV010000097.1 GCA_019873665.1 Chloroflexota bacterium | reverse complement strand
GGCAGGGTGAGGGCCTGTCGTCGTAGCACCCTCTCCCGCTGGGAGAGGGCAGGGTGAGGGCCTGTCGTCGTAGCGCCCTCACCCGCCAGCCTGCGGGAGGCTGAAGCCCGTCCTACAAAGGAGATATGTATGCAGACCCAGACCACCGAACTCACCGCCGCGGCGCGCGCTCCGCAGCGCCGCCCTTACCTCGCCGTCGTCGTGGAGGATCATGAGCTGCGCTTTGCCGAGCTGTGGCGCGGCGGCGATAGCGCCCTGAACGTGGCCGCCTGCTGTGGCGCGCAGGATGCCAGCAAGATCATCCGCGTGCGGCGCAACGGCGCAAACATTGACACGCAGGTGATCACCGATCCGGGCGTGGCAGCGCAATGGTCCACATGGACCACGCAGCGCACCGACGCCAACACTGCATCGCACGTGGCCATCGGCCGCGGCGAGGGGAACAACCTGCACCTCTACTACTGGAAGTCGGGCAGCCCATCGCTCCTCTGCTGCCTCATCTCGCCCGACGACGGCGCCACCTGGGGCACGTGGCACAGCCTCGTCAGCACCAGCTACCCGGGCAACTATCTCGTGGCCACTGCCGGCGTCGCCGACTGCTGGTATGTGGAAGGCTCACCGCTGCGCGTCAAGCACCGCGTGCGCAGCGGCGGCGCCTGGGGCGGCGCCCAGACCTGCGGCGCGTTCGTGAATATCCAGACGCCGCGCGGGCTGTGCGCCGCGCACGACGCGGTGCACAGCCAGATCGTCTTTGCCTTCGCCTATGCCACCGCCGATACCGGCAACCCCGGCAGGCTATGCGTCAACTACTATAACACCGCCGCTGCGGGCTATGCCGCGCCCAGCACCGTCTATACCATCCATCCGCCCGGGGCGAACGTGAACGCGCTGCAGCCGGCCACGCTGGCCATGTGCTACACGGGCGAGGGGCGGCTCTTCCTCGCCGCGCTGGAGGTGTGGACCGACGGCGCGAACACGGCGCGCAGCGTGGTGTTGTGGGAATGCCTGGGCAGCGCGGCGGACCACTATCACTGGTGGGGCCGGCCGCTCCTCTCGGCGCTGACGCCCACCACAACCGCGCAGATCGCGTTGCTGCCGCGCGTCGAGAGCGATGAGCTGACCAACACGCGCCACGCGCTCTATCTGATGGGGAACGCGGAGGCGCGCGCCGCGCGCACCTATCACCCCGACCACCCGGAGTGCAGGCTGATCACGCTGGCCGTCACCGCCTTTCATCTGGCCGAATCGGAGACGGAGCGGCGCGGCTGGATTGATCTGGCGTATCAGCCGGGCCTCTGGGCGAACCTCGGCGCGCGGGGCGTGAGCGGCAACCCGCTGCGCCCGCTGGCGCTGGTGTATCTGCGCACCGGCTACTATGTGGGGCCGAGCACGGCGCATTACCTGAGCAGCCAGCCGTATCATCTGGAGAGCGTCGAGCTGATGTGCGACCCGGGCATGGCGGCGCGTATCCGTCTGCATCTGGTGAGCGGCTGGCGGCTGCTGGAGCAATGGCACGCGCCGCATCCCCTCGCCGCGGCGGGCGCGTCGGCGCTCTGGAACCTGCAGCGTCTCTTTGCCCTCGCCGTGGGGCGGATCGCCACCACTGATGGCGACGCCGTCTGGGCGAGCGTCGTCGCCAATCACAGCCTCGCCGCCGGGCGCCGTGCGGCGCAGCTCTGGCGCTGGCGGCGCGAGTGGGTGGGGCCGGAATATGGCTTGCCGCGCGCCGTGTACCAGATCGCGGCGGACACCAGCGGGCTGGTGGCGGTGTGGCGGCTGCTGAATCTGGTGGGCGGCAAGCTACGCTGGGGGGCGCTGGGCGCGCCGCACCTGGTCAACCTGAAGGCGCAGCCGACGACGCCGGTGGATTACGAGATCGGCACGGCGGGGGAGATCGTCGCCGCGGCGTATGGCGTCGCTGCCACCGGCGTCAGCCGCGCGCGGATCACGGCGAACAGCGGCGCCATCGCCGTCGAGCACAGCGACCCGGCCACGGCGGAGGCGCTGGGCCGCCTGATCGAGAGCCACGACACGCGCGACGAGCTGGCGCTGGCCGCGGTGGTGGCAGAGGCGTGTCGGGGGCAGACCGACGAGGGGCGGCGGGAGGGGTGCGCGGGATGGGTGCGCATCCCGCTGGTGCCCGGGCTGGAATTGTGGGATCGCGTCGCCATCAGCGACGCGCGCGCCGGACTATCCGCTGCGCCGCGCCGGGTCACGGCGCTGGCGTGGGAGTATGACGCCGCGCGCAGCGTGTACCACCAGACGGTGGCGCTGGGCGGGCTGTCGTGAGGCCCTGCCGTCATGGCGAGGGCGCGAAGCGCCCGAAGCAATCTCCTCTCACGTCAGCGGGGGATTGCTTCGCCGCTGCGCGGCTCGCCATGTCATCCCCTTGCTGCGCTCCCTCGCCATGACACCGCCCTACCCCAGGAACAGCGGGTTCGTCCACGCGCCGTGGCCATCCGCGTCCCAGCACTCGGCGCGCAGATAGCGCTCGTTGCCGGTCAGCCGCCACTCCGCCTCGGTGATGGTCTCGCCAGGCGCGGCGCGCCGCTGGAATCCCCACTGCGTGTGCCCGATAAAGTTGATCGTCTTGGCAGGAGAGCAGCGCATATAGGCCATGCGCCCATCCACGCGAAAGTCATAGATCTCCGGCCCGCTGGAAGAGTAGAACTCGCCGGCGCGGATCGCCTCCAACACCGGCCGCTCCGCCAGTTGCGCCGCCTTGACGACGATCCAGCCGCCGAAGGCGTCGTCGTTGATGCCGTGCGTGTCGTCCACGCCAAAGCCCCACCACCACTTGCCGCGCGCCAGCACGCTGTCCCAGTGCACGGCGGCCAGCCCCTTCCCCAGATCGGTCTGTGAGCTGGTGTTGAACACCTCCAGTCCGCACAGCTTGTCCAGCGCCATCAGCTCCGGCGTGATCATGCCGGACCAGTAGGTGTGCGCGATAAAGAGCACATCGCTCAGCTCCGCCCAGCGGTCGATCGCCTCCTGAATCGGCGTCTGCGGCGGCAGCCGCAGCATCTCGCGCACGCCGAGCACGCAGACATGGTAGCTCTGCCCCAGCGCGTTGGCGTCGTAATTGACCTCCACCGAGGGGATGTTGAGAAAATCGGGCGTGCTCAGCGCCGAGATGTCGGTGATGGTGCGGTGGTCGGTGATGGCGAGAAAGTGATAGCCGCGCGCGCGGTGCGCCTCGATGGACTGCGGCGGCGTCAGCTTGCCGTCCGAGTGCGTGGTGTGCACGTGCACCGCGCCCTTGTACCATTGGCCGGGCTTGTCGAAGGGATTCATGTGGTATGTGTTCCGCCTTTCAGGAGATGTGTGCCAAAGCCTCGCGCAGCCACGCCATGCCCCTGGCCAGCGTGGTCGTGGCGTCGCGCACGCCAGAAAGCTCCAGCATCAGACAGCCGTCGAAACCCCGCGCGCGCAGCAGTGGCCAGAGCCGCGCCCAGGGGAGTGTGCCCTCGCCCGGAGCGAGATGCTCGTCCTCCGCGCCGTGGTTGTCCGAGATGTGCACCAGCGCGATCTCCTGCGGGATGTCGCGCAGGAAGCCAATGCCCTCCGCCGAGACGTGGGCGTGGCCGGTGTCAAAGCACGCCACGATGGCGTCGTTGCCCGCCAGCCGGCGGTAGAGCGCCTTCATGTCGGCGTTGTCGCCGCCCAGCTCGTAGGGGGGCGGGTTCTCCAGCGCCACCCGCACGCCGCACGCGCGGCAATAGGCGGCCACGCTGGCTACGCTCTCCGCCGCGATCTCCAGCAACGCCGCCTTGTGCGCGGGATCGGTCAGCGTCGCGCCCGGATGCAACACCAGCGCCTGCCCGCCCATCGCCACCAACGCGTCCACGGCGCGGCGCACGCTCTGCAGCGACGCCGCCCGCTGCACCCCGTCCGCGGCGCTGATGTCCTGCCCGGGCGCCCAGGGGGCATGCACGGAAAAGACCTCCAGCCCCAGCTCACGGAAATCGCGGGCCATCCGCGCCACATACGCCGCGTCCTCCCATTCGAAATGTCCGGGCGCGGCGAACACCTCCACCGCGCCAAACCCCGCGTCGCGCAGCGCCGCCAGATGCGGGCGGGCCAGCAGGTCGCGGTCGAACATCTGCGTCGAGACGGCGATCATCGTCATGGCGCGCTCCTTTCCCGCAGCACATCGCGCAACAGGTCGGGCCGGTTCGTCATCAGCCCGTCCACGCCCATATCCAACACGCGGCGCATGTCCTCCGGCTCGTCGGCGGTCCACGCCCACAGGCCAAAGCCGTGCTGATGCGCCTCCTCCACGATCTCGGCGCGCAGCCCGCGATAGTTATGCAACACAAAGTTCGCGCCGCAGGCCAGCACCTCCTGCACCACCTCCCAGGCGGAGCAGCTCCCGTCCTGCACTGGCGGGTCCAGCGCCACGGCGAGAAGCGGCTCCTGCGCGTGGATGGCGCGCACCAGCGCCGGGCTGAAGGAGGTGATCGTTACCGGCTGGATGTGGTTCAGGCGCTGCAACAGCGCCACCGTCAGCCGCCCGTTGCGCAGGTAGTGCTCCGTCGTGTCCGCCTTGATCTCGATGCAGAGGCGCACCGGCTGCGTCCGCGCCCAGAGGATGGTCTCCTCTAGCGTGGGGATGCGCTCACCGGCGAACTGCGCGCCAAAGCGGATGCCCGCGTCCAACGCCTTGACCTGCGCCAGCATCATCTCGTGGATGTAGCCCGTGCCGTCGGTGCAGCGATCCACCGTGGTATCGTGCGAGACGACCACCACGTTGTCGGCGGTGGCCACGACGTCCAGCTCGATGATGTCGGCGCCGGCGGCGACCGCCTGGCGGAAGGCGGCGAGCGTGTTGGGCGGATAGTGCGCCGAAAAGCCCTGGTGAGCGATGTTATAGGCGCGTGCGCGCATAGTCGGCCCCTCCTGATGGTGATTGGAAACGTGTGCAACGGGGTGGATGATACTACCGATCCCCGCGCGTGTCAAGGGCGCGCTCCGCATGCTCATTCACCGCTGTCATTGCGAGCCGCGTAGCGGCGAAGCAATCTCCTGTTGACGTGAGAAGGGGATTGCTTCGGGCGCGCTGCGCCCTCGCCATGACATATGAGGAGAGGGGATTGCTTCGGGCTTTGCCCTCGCCATGACGCGCGCTACTCCAGCATCAGCTCCCCTTCTGCCTCGCGCAGCGGGATGAAACGCGGCCGCTCGTCCGGCGTGCGGTTCGGGCGGTGCAGCTCCAGCATCAGGCGGCCATCCAACGCGCGAAAGACACTGCCATGCCCGCCGTCGTCGTCATACAGCGGCCTGAGCGATTGCACCCATGGCCCGGCCAGCGTGCCGCTCTGCGAGCGCGCCACGCCCACCGCATACGCCCGCCCCTCCGCGCCGCGCGCCACAAAGCTCGACCAGAGCATGAGCACCGCGCCGTTGGCGGCGCGGTGCAGGCATGGGCCGTCCGTCACCAGCGCGCGCTGCCCCGGCCGCACCGATACCACCCACGGCGCGTCCGAGGCGCGAAAGAGGAGCATCGGCTCCCCTGCCGGCGCGCGCAGGTCCGCCGTCAGCGGCGTGGCACAGATCTCGCCATCGCCCACCTGCACCCACTCGTGGCAATAGACGATCCAGGGCGCGCCCGTCTCGTCCCGGTAGAGCGTGCCGTCCAGGCACTCCCAGTCGTGCGGCGTTACCGGCTCGGGCGAATGCACGCGAAAGGGGCCGCGCGGCGTGTCAGCGACGAGGATCTGCGTGCCGCGACAGGCGCCTTCCGCCTTGAAGCTGGCGAACATGTAGAAGCGCCCCTCGTAGAGGTGCACCTCTGGCGCCCAAAAGTCGCGCGTCGCCCAGAAACCCTCCGGCGGCGCAAAGACGGGCAGTGGGCCCTCCCAGTGCATCAGGTCGCGCCCCACATAGACATCAAAGCCGGGCGCGCCGCCTGTGCCGAAAGGCCCTCCCGCACGCGCCGTGCCGTACATGTAATACAGCCCCTCGTCGGCCACCGGCACGACGAACGGGTCGCGCAGGCGAATCTCATCGTTTGTCGGCATGGTTCTCCCTCCTCGCTTGATGATCCCTCGGCGGCATTATAGCGCGGATGGCGCGCGGCGCGAAAACACCCGCTGGCCGCAGCGCGCCAAGTGGAGTAAAATGGGCTATCAGCTGAAAGCTGACAGCTATTCCGGAGGAATGCCCATGAACCGCGTCTCGCTGCACGTTGATCCCGCGACCGTTACCGGGGCGATCCGCCCGCTGCACGGGGTGAACAACGGCCCCATCGCCTTTGGCGGGCTGGTGGACGTCTCGGACTATCACCGGGAGCTGCGCCTGCCGCACGTGCGGCTGCACGATTGCGGCTGGCCGCACCCGGCGGTGGTGGATGTGCCCACCATCTTTCCCGACTGGCAGAAGGACGCGGACGACCCGGCCAGCTACACCTTTGCCCCCACGGATGACTATCTCGCCGCCATCGTGGCGCTCTCGCCGCAGATCATCTACCGCCTGGGCACGAGCATCGAGCACACGCCGCGCAAGTATCACACCGCGCCGCCGCCCGATTTCGCCAAGTGGGCGGATATCTGCGTGCATATCGTGCGCCACTATAACGAGGGGTGGGCAGACGGCTTCCATCACGGCATCCGCTACTGGGAGATCTGGAACGAGCCGGAGATCGGCGAGGCGATGTGGTCCGGCACGATTGAGCAGTACATCCAGCTCTACGCCGTCGCCGCGCGGGCGCTGAAGGCGCACGACCCGACGTTGCGCGTCGGCGGGCCGGCAGCCGCCTATCCCAGGGGGCCGTTCCTGTCGCAGTTCCTCACCGCCTGCGTGGAGCAGTCGCTGCCGCTGGACTTTTGCTCGTGGCACACCTATACAGCCGATCCGCGTGAGCTGGCGGCACGCTGTCGCTATGTGCGCGACTTGCTGGACGGGTTGGGGCTGCGGGGCGTGGAGAGCCAGCTCAACGAGTGGAACTATGCCTTTGCCTGGCGGGATGTGGAGACGCGGCTGCGGTCGTTCCAGGCGTTGCAGGGGCCGGTGGGCGCCAGCTTTGCCGTGGCGTCGTTGATCCTCTTCCAGGATTGCCCGCTAGATCAGGCCACCTACTATACCGGAGACACGCAATGGTTCGGCCTGTTCGATCCCTACGGCGCGCCGCGCAAAACCTATTACGCCTTCCGCGCCTTTGTCAGCCTGCTGGACACGCCGCAGCGCGTGGCGTGCGCGCGGGAGGGAGATGCGGAGGTGGCGGCGTGGGCTGGGGTCGCGGCGGAGGGGCGGCCACTGCACGTGCTGGTCAGCAATTGGGGCGCGGAGACGGTCGCGCTGGCGCTGCGCCTGCGGTGGGCGGGAGAGATGCGCGTGCAGGCGGTGGATGCGAACCACGATCTGGCGGAGGTGCGGCGACAGGCATGGCCTGCGGATGGCATGTGGGCGGCGGAGATGCCAGGCCACACTGTGTGGCTCATCGAGTTGAGGTGAGGAAAAGACACTGCCAAGACACCAGGACACAAAGGTCGCCCCGGTTGTCCCCTGATGAAGCAAGCAACCCGCTGTCCTTGCGCGTCGCGGGTTTGTCATTGCGAGCGACTGCAGGGAGCGAAGCAATCTCCTGTTGACGTGATGGGGGGGGATTGCTTCGGGCTTTGCCCTCGCCATGACATGCGAGGGGTGTCTTTTCCTGGAAAGCGAGGGATATAATGGAGGGACAAATGGGAAGCTACGACGTGCTGGCAGCACAGGCGGAAGTCGTCAAGCAGTTCGTGATCACGCCGGCGGCAGGCAAGCGGCTGATCGCCCGCGCGCTGGCGGCGCACCCGCTGATCCGCGCCGCGCTGGAGACGCGCACTATCGTCATCGTGGCGGGCACGACCAACGGCTATGTGGCGGAAGAGATCCTGGCGACGCTGCCGGGCAGCCCGTCCTTTGCGCGGCGGCGCTTTTTCCGGGGTGTAACGCTGCCGCCGGGCCGGCCTGTTACGGCGCAGGGCCGCTTGGCGGACGGGAGCGCCTTCCCCGGCGATGTGGTGCTGGAAAAGGGCGTGTGGATCAAGGACAAGACGATTGATCAGGTGGTGGACGGCCTGAACGAGGGGGACATCATCATCAAGGGTGCGAACGCGCTGGACATAACGCATCGCCGCGCCGCCATCCTGATCGGCAATCCCCGGCTGGGCACGATCGGCTGGGCCTTGCAGGCGGTGGTGGGGCGGCGCGTGCGGCTCATCCTGCCGGTGGGATTGGAAAAGCGCGTCCCGGGCGATCTGGATGAGCTGGCGCGGCGGCTGAACGCGCCCGGCGCGCTCGGCGCGCGGCTGATGCCGGTGCCCGGCCTTGTCTTTACCGAGCTGGACGCCATCGCGTCGCTCACTGGCGTTGCTGCCGAGGTCGTCGCGGCGGGCGGCGTGGGCGGCGCGGAGGGGTGCGTCTGGCTGGCCGTCAGCGGCGCGGCGGCGCAGGTAGCGCAGGCCGAGGCGCTGATCCGCGCCGTCGCCGCTGAGCCGCCCTTCGAGATGTGAGGAAAATAAGCCATCAGCTATTAGCGATCAGTTATCAGCAAAATAGTAGCCGATCGCTGAAAGCTGAAAGGCTGATTATTCCAGCTCCACCGGCCGCCGCTCGCGGATGGCGCGCTTCACCGCCAGCGCCAGCGCGACGGAGCGGCTGGCATCCTGGGGGGTCACCGCGGGCGGGCGACAGGAGCGGATCGCCGCCACGAACTCGGCGATCTCCTCGCGAAAGCCGTCCACGCCCTCGAAGGTCAGTTCGTGTGGTATGCGGGGATCACTTCGCTCGACATAACGCAGCAAGTTGGGCCGGTCGAAGGGGCCGGACACCTCGCAGACGGCCAGCGGCGTGGCGATGGACACCCGCTCATCGGCAAAGCCCCACTCGGAGCCATAGCCACACGCCACGCTGGCGAACGCGCCGTTGCGGAAGCGCAGCGCCACCACCGCCGTATCCAGTTGCGCCGCGAAATCGGGGCGGAAGAGGTTGCCCCCCTCGGCGTACACCGTCTGCACCTCGCCGACGAGGTACCGCAGCAGGTCCCAGATGTGGATGGCGTTCTCCAGGATCGGGCCGCCGCCGTCGTCTTCCGCCCAGAACCACGGCTTGTCCACGCGCCCCAGCGCGTATTTGACCGCCACCCAGCGCGGCGCGCCGAACTCGGCGTCCAGCCTGGCCTTGAGCCACGCATAGAGCGGATAGAAGCGTTTCTTCTGGCCGACCATGCAGACGATGCCGGCGCGCGCCGCGGCCTCGATGATGCGCTGGCAGTCGTCCAGCGTCGGCGCCATCGGCTTTTCCAGCAGCACATGCACACCCGCCGCTGCCAGCTCCTCCACCTGCCGCGCGTGCACCGCCGGCGGCGTGCAGACGCTGGCCGCGTCCACCTCCACGTTCGCCAGCATCTCGCGGATGCTGCCGAACCCCGGCGCGCCCCACTGCGCCCGCGCCGCCTCCACTCGCTCCGGCAGCACATCCACCACCGCGACGATCCGCGTCTCTGGGTTCTGCGCGTACTCGCGCAGATGCACCTGCCCGATCCCCAGCCCGATCACCGCCACACGTAACATTTTCATCTCCTTTTCCGCTATCAGCGATGACCCTCCTCCTCTGGGGGGAGAGGGTGTGCCCTCACCCTGCCCTCTCCCGGGGGGAGAGGGTGCGCCCTCACCCTGCCCTCGCCTGCTGGGAGAGGGTGTGCCCTCACCCTGCCCTCTCCCGGGGGGAGAGGGTGTGCCCTCACCCTACCCTCTCCCGGGGGGAGAGGATGTGCCCTCACCCTGCCCTCTCCCGGGGGGAGAGGGTGTGCCCTCACCCTGCCCTCTCTTTCTGGGAGAGGGTGCCAGCCGCAGGGCGCGGCGCGACGCTGATCGCTGAAAGCTCTTTCTCTCACTCCCACCACCGGCACTGCTCGCGCATCAGCTCTTCGTAGAGGAGGCGCTTCTGCTCGCGGCGGTTGCGCCGGCCACCGGGCGCGGAGCGCATCGGCCCGCCCCAGTTGGCCGGCGCGGGCGACTTGGACAGGTCCAGCTCCACCAGCAGCAGCCCCAGCTCCGGCACCTCGTGGACGTTGCGGAAGGTGATCTCGTCCCCGGCGCGGCGCGACGGGTCCGCGCCCGGGTTGGTCACATCCGCGCCGCTGGTATCCCAGACGCCGCGACCACCATTGGCACGGTGCAGGCAGCTCGTTACAATGCGCACGCCGTTATCCGCCGCGCGCGCGGGCATCAGGCTGCGGTAATAGCCGGCGCAGGGAAAGAGCACGATCTCGGCGCCCTTGAGCGCCAGCAGCTCGCACACGTCGGTGAACCAGCTATCGTAGCAGATCATCATGCCCACCGTGCCGAAATCGGTGCGAAAGACCGGCACCTCGGTGCCCGGCGTGACGCCCATATACAGCTCGGGCGTGTAGGGATGCTTCTTGTAATAGACGCCGTCGACGGCGCCGGCGCGGTCATAGAGGACGCCGGCGTTGTAGCGGCGGCCGATGGCGGGGTTCTCGTTATACACCGTGCCCGCCACATACATGCGGTGGCGGCGCGCCATCTCGGACATGAGGGCGCACGCCGGGCCGCGCAACGTCTCCCAGTGGTCGCTCCCGGCAAAGGTCTCCGGCAGCAGCGTCAGATCGGCATGAGCCTCGCCCGCCGCCCGCAGCACCCGCCGCCAGTGCGCCAGATCCCCCTCGCCATCGCAGCACGCCACCTTGACCCAGCGCGGCGGGATCGGCTCGCACGGCTCCAGCGCCATCTCCTGCACCCACACCTTGCCACGGGGGCTAAAGCGAAAGATGATCTGCGCCTCGGCCTGCAACGTGCCCTCGCCCGGCACATAGAAGCGCTCCTCCGCCTCCACCCAGAGGCCGGGCTGGCGGCGGAAGTGAAAGAGGCCGTGGTTAAAGCCGGGCGCGATGATGCAAAAGGCGAGGTTCTGCTGCGGGTTCATGTCGGGGGTGATCTGAAAGCGCGCGCGCAGGCGGTAGGTCTGCCCGGCGGGGAGGGAGAAGGTGGTGGCGGCCCAGCCGAAGCAATCCGCCTCGCCGTTGCCGCCGATCATCAGCGTGCGCGCTCCCTCCCTCGTCGTGCGTCGGAAGGTGGGGCGCAGCGCGTCCAGCGGCGCGTGGACGTCCCAGTGCGCGGGCAGCAGCCCATCCCCCCCGCGCTGCGCCTGCCGGAAATCGCCGTTCGGGATCAGGTTCACGGTCGGTTCGGCCATGGGAACACCTCCATGGGAAATGCAGCCATCAGCGAGCAGCACGCTGCCGGGGACGTGGGGTCCCCAGTCAAACAGCATAGTATTGGGTGGCGCCCCTTGGCCGGAGGATGAGCGTCTCGCGGGAAGTTCATCCCCCGGCCCGGCCATGATTCGCGCCGCTACTTGGCCTCCTCCCACGTCGCCGTGAGCACGACCTTCTGCCGCGCGGGGAGCGCGATGCGCCGATACGCCGCGCCCTGCTCCGCCTCGGCAATGGTGACATCCTCCCGGTCGCATGTCAGCGTCGCCGGCGGCTGCGGGAACTTGACGGTGATCTCCTGCGCCTGCGCCGAGGTCAGCTCGGCGCGCAGCGTGCACTGGTCCATATCCCACTGCAACGAGACGCCAATGCCGCCGCGCGCGCGGAGGTTGTCGGCGCGCCCCTTGCGCCACTTGGCGGGAAGCGCGGGCAGCAGCTTGAGCCAGCCCGGCGCGGAAAAGAGCAGCATCTCCAGCACGGCGGCGGTGAGCCCCAGGTTCGCGTCTATCTGGAAGGGCGGCTGCCGATCCGGACCCCAGTAGAGCGTGAGCCCCTGGCTGCGCCAGTCGTTGTGGAAGGTGAACAGGTTCGGGCCAACGGTGCTGCGCGTCATCAGCTCCAGGCACTCCAGGGCGCGATCTCCCTCGCCCAGCCGCGCATAGACATTCGCCATGTGCGCCAGCGACCAGCCGGTCTGCGACGCCAGCCCGACCGTGCGCCGCTTGTCCACCGCCGCCTTGCACCCTTGGAACATGTTTGGATCGCTCTCCGCCGTGATCTCGTATCCGGGAAAGACGGGGTAGAGGTGCGACATGTGGCGATGCTCGTAGCGGTCGTAGAGGTTCGGCCAGAGCCATTCCTTCAGCGCCGACGAGCTGTTCTTCCAATATGGGGGCATCTTGGCCACCATGGCGCGCCAGCGTTCCACCCCCTCCGGCTCGATCCCCAGCAGCTCGCAGGCGTCGCTCAGGTTCTTGAGCACCTCCTTGGCGACGGCCACGTCCATCGTGGCGTTGAGCGCCACCAGCCCGGCATCTTTGGCATCGGGCACGTTCTCCGGCGAAAGAGACGGCGAGAACATATAGCGGCCCTGCTCGTCCTCAATGAGGAAATCCTCATAAAAGCGCACCACCTCGCGCATGAACGGCACGGCGCGTTTGGCTAGGAAGCGGCGGTCGCCGGTGTAGAGGTAATAGTCATAGTAAAGCTGCGCCAGCCACCCCGCGCCCGCCGTCCAGTTCACCCACGGGCCCCCGTGGATCAGGCCGTGCGTGCTCTGCGCGATGGGCGCCAGGATGCCGCGGCAGCCATAGATGGCGCGCGCGTTGGCGCGATAGTCGTCCAACCAGCGGTCATAGTAGTCAAAGTAAGGCAGCGTGGTCTCCGCCAGATTGCCGGGGAGCGCCTGCCAGTAGTTCATCTGGATATTCTCGTCGTTGTGAAAGTCGGATTGCCACGGCGGGGTATAGTCGCCGTTCCATATGCCCTGCAGATTCGCCGGCAGCCCGCCCGGCGCCGAGCTGCAGATCAGCAGATAGCGGCCCCAGTCCGCCAGCCGCTCGATCAGCGCGGTCGGCACGTTGCCGTTATAGCCGCGCGCCAGCAGCTCCTCGTTGGAGGCGGCGCGATCCGCCGCCGGCGCCGCCAGGTCCAGCCGCGCGCGCAGGAACAGCTTGCGATGCAGCGGCACATGGCGGCTGAGCAGATACTCATAGACGGTGGGCGTGCGCACCAGTTGCTGCGTGATGCGCGCGATGGCGGCCTCCGGGTCCTCGTTGACGTACATCCCCAGCAGGACGATCACCTCGTCAACGCGCCGCGCCTGCAGCATGTTGCCTTCCTTGTCCACATGCCCCGCGTGCGGCACGACCCGCGCCACCGCGCCGAACTCATCGCCGTTGTCGTAGCGGCCGCGCAGGATCATCTTGCCCGGCCACGGCGTCTGCCCCGACTCGACGCTGGTCTCGAAGGTGATCGGCACATCGGGGGGCACGAACTTGTCCACGCCATCCACGCGCTGCCGCCGCGCCCCGTGCGGGACCAACGCCATGTTCGCCGTCAGATTCCACCGCTCGCTCCCTTTGATGCTCATCACCACGATGTTGTCGGCGCGCGACACAAAGAGGCGGCGCTCGCAACTGTTCTTGCCGTCCTGCCAGCGCACGATCACCTCGCCGGTGGTCAGGTCCACACACCGCTCATAGTTGGTGAATGCCTCTTTCGTTTCCACCTGCAAGAGGATGTCCATCGCCGGCTGGTAGGGGTCCACGACGCGCTCCGGATAGCCCGCCTCGCGCAGCTTGCCGTTGAGGAAGCCCTCCGCCTCCTTGTACTTGCCCTCCTTCAGCAGCGCGCGCAGCTCCGGCAGATGCGCCGAGATGTCCGGCAACTCCGGGCGGGGATGGCGGTGCCAGAGGTCCTCGTGGTTCAGCACCACCAGGTCGTCGCGGATGTTGCCATACACCAGCGCGCCGATCTCGCCGTTGCCCGTTGGCAGCGCGTGTTGCCAGCACGTCGCCGGCTGGCTCGACTTGACGATATAGCTCTTCTTGGCCATTCTCTCACCTCGGAATTGTTGATAGCTGATCGCTTCTTCTGCTGATGTCGCGCCGCCCTCACCCGCCAGCCTGTGGCCGATCACCCTCTCCCCTCGGGCGAGGGCAGGGTGAGGGCACACCCTCTCCCGCTGGGAGAGGGCAGGA
>JAIOAV010000096.1 GCA_019873665.1 Chloroflexota bacterium | reverse complement strand
GTGCTCTTCCGATCTCAAGGCGGCTCGACCGATTGTTTGTTTGGCGGGGTTTCACCTTCTGCTTGCCGCACACGACGGTGAAACTCGTTGATAAACTCCTCCATCGCCTCGACCGTTCTTCCGCGCTGCATCAGGTATCTCCACTTTCCCGACAAAACGTGGCGCTCGCCCACGTCTCACGCCGAAATGCCGCTGTTGGGCTGAAGCGCAACACGCCAACGATGAGACAAACGCTTTCTGGCAGAAAAAACGGCCATCACCCAGCACCCTCTCAGGGCGACAGCCGCGCCTTTCTATCCCCACCGGACATCATCGGCAGGATGAGTGTCAGATCATCATGAACGGCCAAACGGACCAGAACAACCGCGGATCTCAAGGTGGATCGCCTCTTGCTCAGGTAGACTCGCCTCCTCTCGGGCTTTGTTGCGGACAACCAGACTAGACGGGAGAGGCCGCACTCATGGCAGAGCGAGTCAGCGGTGCTCAACAACGCACGTCAATGCGAAACGCAGAAACGTTGCTACTGTCGAAATTATACGTGGATTCGTGGGCGTTGTCAAGCAAAATTGGGCCTTTTGCGTGGGATGGGCAAGCGTTTTGACCAAGAGCAGAGATGTGCTATACTTGCAGTGTCCGCATCAGCATGTGAATGTTTTCCTTTGATGTTAGCTATGCGCTCGGTCCCAGCCGCTCTCCAGCGTGGGGCATGTTCCACAAACGGAGCCTATGGACAAGTCTGCCCACCCTTTTGCGCCGCCAGCGGAGGCCACATGCGCTACGCTGCGGCAACTGGTTGCCCACGAGCTGATGGCACTCCTGCTCTTGACAGCACTGGTGTGCGCGTTTTTCTGGCCACTGGTGGTTGGCGGATACTGGCTGCCATGGGGTGGTGGGGATTTGGCTTCGTTCCTCTGGCCGACATGGCGTTTTGCCGCGCGTTCGCTGCGACAGGGCATCGTGCCGCTCTGGAATCCTACCCTCTATGCGGGCGCGCCTTTCGCTGCCGATCACCAGTCTGCGCTCTTTTACCCGCCCAACCTGCTCGCCTACGCGCTGGGTGGCGAGCCAAGCTATGGGGTGATGCAGGCGCTGGTAGTCGGGCACATGATCCTGGCAGCGGTTGCCATGTATGCCCTCGTGCGCCAGCAGGGACTGAGCCGGTCGACGGCGATCTTTGGAGGGCTGGCGTTTGCCCTGTCTGACCTGTTTGTCACGCATATCGGTAACCTCAATCTGAATGCTACCATCGCCTATCTCCCGCTGATCCTGGCGCTGGCGGATCGGGCGTTTACGGGGCGGTCGGCAGGATGGGCGGCGGCTGCGGGAGCGGCGCTGGCCGTGGCTGCTCTGGCGGGCCACGCGCAGATGCTGCTCCTGATCGGGTTGGCGCTCGGCGTCCTGGCCTTCTGGCATCTGGTCGAGGCATCGCGAAGCGGTGTGCGAGGCGGGGCTAGGGTGTTGGGACTGACCGTACTCGTCGTCCTGTGGGGCCTCGGCGGGGCTGCCATCGCGCTCTATCCGGCGTATGAGCTGACGGCGTACACGACGCGCGCTGGGCTATCATGGGAAGAGGCAAGCCGTTATTCGCTCCCCTGGGAGGCGTTGGTGGGATGGCTTGCCCCTGATTTCTACGGGCGGGGGGTAGCGAGCTTTTGGGGGCAGTGGGATCGCGTGGAGGTAGGATACCTGGGGATCCTCCCGCTGGCGCTGGCGGCGGCGGCACTGGCGGATGGAAGGAGCAAAGGACGCCGCTCGATCCTCTTGTTCGCGCTGCTGGGTCTGGTCGGGTTGGCGGTGGCTCTGGGGGCGAGTGCGCCATTCTACCGGCTGTTGCACCGTCTGCCGGTGTTGCGCGGCATGCGCGCGCCCGCCCGCGCCGTGGTGCTCACGGATCTGGGCGTGGCGATGCTGGCGGCGCACGGCCTGGAAGTGATCCGCGCGTCGCGGCGAGGTCGGGTGGCCGCGTTGGCGATGCTGCTTCTGGCGATATTGGCGGCTCTGGTTCTGGGCAAGACGGTGAATATCCCCCCAGAACATCTGACGACGGCGCGGCACGCGCTGCGGCTGGCGGTGGTTTTCGCGGTGGCCGGGATGGTCTGGGTGGTTGCGGCGCGGCGCGGCGCCGGCAGGCAGTGGTGGGCGGCAATTGCCATCGCGCTTCTGGCAACCGAGCTGATCCTCACCGGCTCGCTGGTTGAGGTGGAGCGCAAGGATCCGACGTCTGGGTTTGACCACGAGGCGGTGGTTGCCCGTCTGCGCAAGGACTCCAACCTGTACCGCATTGATTCCAGCGCTGCGCGGGCTTGGGCGCCGAACGCGGCGGCCGTGCACGGCCTGTACGACATCGGAGGCATTGCCAACCCGCTCAATCTGCAGGCATACGAGATGTATCGCTGGAGCATCGGCGCGCGTGGCGACAAGCTATATAATCTGCTGGGAGTCAAATACGTCTTGGCCGACAAGGGGACGCCACCCGGTGACGCTGTCCTCATCCCGGTGGATACCAGCCATCCAGAAATTGATATCTACCTGAACAGTGCTGCCTATCCGATGGCACAGCTTCTCTACGAGACGCGGTGGGTGTCTGGCCATGCCGGCGCGCTGGCCGCTCTGCATGAGCCGGGGCTGGATCCGGCGCGCACCATTGTGTTGGAGCGGGAACCCCTGCCGGTCTCACAGCCCTCTGCGGGCCAGTCGCCCATGCTGGGATTCACCAGCTATGAGACGAACCGGCTTTCGCTGCAGGTCAGCACGCCAACACCAGCGTATCTGCTGCTGAGTGAGGTGTACTATCCGGGATGGCGGGCGACGCTCGACGGGCAGGAGGTGACGATCTGGCGTGCGGACTATTTGTTTCGGGCGATTTATGTGCCGGCTGGCACACATGAGGTGCACCTCTGGTTCTCTCCCTCCAGCTTCTGGATTGGGCTGGCTGTGAGCCTGGTGAGCTGGACTTGTCTGGCTATCGTGGTCGGGGTGATCTGTTGCCGACGCAGGCGCGGAAGCGCTTGTCATGAGATTTGACAACTTGATGAGTATTAGGTATAATGTTGGTTTGCGGACTGCGTTGTGCTGGGGATACCTCGTTTTCGACACCGCCCGATCATCTGTAGAAAAGGAGGATTGACGATCTCGGTATTTCCTTGCTGGCGTTGAGAGCCCTGGGAGCACCGAGATTTTTCAGTCCCCATTTCCGGTTACTGAGGAGGAAGTCCTTTGGATATCAAAGATATCAGAGCTGTTACAATCAGCCTGGCTTCACCAGAAAAGATCCACTCTTGGTCGTATGGCGAAGTAACCAAGCCGGAAACAATCAACTATCGTCGTTTGCGGCCGGAAAAGGACGGGCTTTTCTGCGAGGCGATCTTTGGACCTACAAAAGACTGGCAGTGCTATTGCGGCAAGTACAAAAAGATCCGTTACAAGGGAATCGTCTGCGAAAAGTGCGGTGTTGAGGTTACCCACTCCCGCGTGCGCCGCGAGAGAATGGGGCACATCGATCTTGCGGCCCCTGTAGCTCATATCTGGTACACGCGGCGATCGCCAAGTTACCTCGGCTTGCTCCTGGATATTTCCCAGCGTAACCTTGACCGCGTTCTGTACTTTGCGCAGTATATCATCATCTCTGTGGACGAGGATGCCCGGCAGAAGGCCTTGCGCCGCCTGGACGAGGACATGAACCGCGAGATGGCGCGTCTCACCAAAGCCGCACAGGACCAGGTGGAGATGATCGAGGCCAAGCTCGCACGGGACTCGGAAGGTATTGTCGCCGAGCGGACGCAGATCATCCAGGAGCTGGAAAGCATGTTGGCTGCCGAAACCGATCGCCTGATGAGCGAGGCGGCTGTCTTGCAGCAGCATCTGGATACGCTGCGCGACCGCCCAGCGCCAGAGGCGATCGTCTTTGGGCCCACAAACAAAGTCATCGTGCCGGCAGGCGAAACGGTAACTCGTGACCACTATACGCTCCTCAACCAGGTGGCGCAGGACCGTCTGAGCGTGATTGAGAAAGAGATCCAGGAAGCGCAGGCTTCACGTCTAGCGCCATTGGATGCTCGGCTTGATTTCCTGTCCCGGCGTGCCGAAGAAGAGCGCGCTGTCGTGCAGGATAAGCTCGCCCGCGACCTGGAAGAGATCCAGGCGAAGGTCGAGGAGAGTCGTGATGAGTTGCTGCTCCTGCGTCCGCTGCAACTGCTGAACGAGAATCGCGCACGCGAACTGGAGGCGCGTTGGGGTAGGGTCTTCAAGGCCGGTATGGGCGCGGAAGCGATTCACGAGATCGTCTCTGCCATAGATCTCGATGTGATGGCCGAATCTCTGCGCAATGAGGTCCGCACTAGCCGCTCCAAGCAGCGCAGCAAAAAGGCGGCCAAACGGCTGCGTGTGGTCGAATCGCTGCGCAAGTCGGGGAACCGCCCCGAATGGATGATCCTGACGGTGTTGCCCGTCATTCCGCCAGATTTGCGCCCGATGGTGCAACTGGATGGCGGCCGCTTTGCCACGAGCGATCTGAATGATCTGTATCGGCGGGTGGTGAACCGCAACAACCGGCTCAAACACTTGATCAAGCTGCAGGCTCCGGAAGTGATTGTGCGCAACGAAAAGCGCATGCTTCAGGAGGCTGTGGACTCGCTCATTGACAACAGCCGTCGCGGCAAGGCGATCTCCCTGCGCGGACGTCGTCAGCTCAAATCGCTCTCTGACATGCTCAAGGGCAAGCAGGGACGTTTCCGCCGTAACCTGCTCGGCAAGCGCGTAGACTATTCCGGGCGTTCGGTGATCGTCGTAGGCCCGGAGCTCAAGCTGCATCAGTGTGGATTGCCCAAGCGCATGGCGCTGGAGCTGTTCCGGCCCTTTGTGATGCGCAAGTTGGTCGAATACAACCACGCCATCAACGTCAAAGGCGCCAAGCGGTTGATCGAGCGAGAAGTGCCTGAGGTGTGGGAGGTGTTGGAAGAGGTCATCAAGACGCGGCCTGTGCTCCTGAACCGCGCCCCGACACTGCACCGCCTGGGCATCCAGGCGTTCGAGCCGATCCTCGTGGAGGGGAATGCCATCCAGATTCACCCGCTGGTCTGCAGCGCGTTCAACGCGGACTTTGACGGCGACCAGATGGCTGTGCATGTGCCTCTTTCCGACGCGGCAGTGCGCGAGTCGCGCGATCTGATGCTTTCGCAGCGTAACCTGCTGCTTCCCGCGAACGGTGAGCCGGTCGTCGGCCCGACAAAGGACATGGTGCTCGGCTGCTACTATCTCACACTGGAGCGCCCGGGGGCGAAAGGCGAGGGGATGGTTTTCTCCTCATACCATGAAGTTGCATTGGCGCATAGCTTGGGCAAGGTGGACCTGCAGGCCAAGATCAAGTTCCTGGTCAAGCCGACCCCGCGCAGCCGTAAGGAGCGTCTGCTGGACACAACAGTGGGACGTGTGTTGTTCAACGACGCTCTGCCGGAGCCGTTGCGCTTCAAGAACCAGGTCATGGACAAGGGCGCGCTCAAGAAGCTGATTGCCGAAGCGTACCAGTTGTTGGGAGCCGCTGGCACGGCAGAGCTGAGCGACAGCGTGAAAGCTCTCGGCTTTTACTATGCGACGCGCTCTGGCATCACTGTCGCCATTGACGATCTGACCGTTCCTGCCGACAAGCGCGAGATCATCGAGGACACGACACACAAAGTGGGCGAGATCGAGCGCCTCTACCGTCGTGGTCTGGTCACCGAGAACGAGCTGTATCGCAAGACCGTGGATCTCTGGCAGCAGGCTACTGACGAGGTAACCGACGCCGTGGCGCGCGAGCTGGATCCGACGGGCAATGTCGCGATCATGGCGTATTCGGGCGCTACCAAGATGGGCCTGCAGCCGATTCGCCAGCTCTCTGGCATGCGTGGCCTGATGGCTGACCCTTCTGGGCGCATCATCCCGCTGCCAATCCGCTCCAATTTCCGCGAGGGACTGACGGCTCTGGAGTACTTTATCTCCACGCACGGCGCACGCAAGGGCCTGGCGGACACCGCTCTCCGCACGGCGGACGCTGGTTATCTGACGCGTCGTCTCGTGGACGTGGCGCAAGACGCGATCATCAACCAGGAGGACTGCGGCACGCACTATGGGGTTTGGATACGCGAGAAGAGCTCCAGCGAGATGGGCGAGAGCTTCGCGGAGCGCATTCTGGGTCGTGTCGCTGCAGCGCCTGTGGTTGACCCGAAAACCGGCGAAGTGATTGTCGGTGAGGACGAGATGATCGGCGAGGAGCAGGTGGCACGCATCGTCGAGGCAGGGATCTCCGATGTGCTGGTGCGCTCGCCGCTGACGTGTCAGTTGCGCTATGGCATCTGCGCCAAGTGTTATGGGCGAGACCTGGCGCGTGGTGGTATGGTCAAGATCGGCGAGGCGGTGGGCATCATCGCTGCGCAATCCATCGGCGAGCCAGGCACTCAGCTCACGCTCCGCACGTTCCACACCGGTGGTGTGGCGGGCGGCGGTGACATCACGCAAGGTTTGCCTCGCGTGCAAGAGCTGTTTGAGGCGCGCAACCCCAAGGGACAGGCGATCATCGCGGATATCGCCGGCGTCGTCGAGATTCGGCGCGATGGCGAGTTGCGCTGGGTCAAAGTCGTGGCCAGCGAAATGCAGGATGTGCCACACCGCATTCCGGAAGGCTATGTGGTCATCGTCGAGGATGGGGATGAGGTGCGCGCCGGAGATACGATCGCGACCAAGCCGGAGAGCGAGAACATCACTGCGCAAGTGAACGGCATCGTCGCCATCGAAGGCTCGGATGTCTATGTCCGTTACGAGGAGCGGGAGGAGCGCGAGTACGAGGTGCCGGTGGCGGCGCGGCTGCGTGTGGTGGATGGGCAGCGCGTGGAGGCGGGGGAACAATTGACCGAAGGGACCAAGAACCCGCACGAAATCCTGCGGATCCTTGGCCTAGAGGCGGTGCGCGAGTATCTGCTGGAGGAAATCCAGAAAGTGTATCGCACCCAGGGCGTTTCCATCAACGACAAGCATATCGAGGTGATCATCAGGCAGATGCTGCGTCGTGTGCGTATCAAGACCTCTGGCGATACACCGCTGCTGCCCGGGGAGTTCCTGGATCGCCTTGACTTTGAGGAGATCAATGCCAGTACCGTGGCTGAAGGTGGCGAGCCGGCAACGGCGCAGCCCGTCCTGCTGGGCATCACCAAGGCTGCACTGAATACCGAAAGCTTCCTCTCCGCCGCCTCGTTCCAGCATACAATCAGCGTGCTGGCAGAGGCCGCGATCGAGGGGCGGCGCGATGATCTGCATGGCCTGAAGGAAAGCGTGATCATCGGCAAACTGATCCCCGCTGGCACCGGCTTCCGCACGCCGGAGCCGGCGTTGGCCGAAGTGGGTGAAAGACTGACGGAAGAGGCTGGCGATGCGGGCTTTGCGGCCACACGGCGTCGCACGGCCATGCCACTGGGTTACGGCCTGCCGAGCCTGATGAGCTTTTCCGACTCTGGTGAGGACTCGGAAAGCGACGCGGATCTCGAATAGACGGCAACCTGGACAAGGCAGGGGGCCGCTCTGGCTCCCTGCCTTGCTAGAGAGGACAAGATGAACGCAGTCGAGATACGACGGCGTCGTGTTCGTCGTCAGCCGCGGCGCAATATCTTGCCCGGGATTATGGGCGGATGCGCCGCCATCATCCTTCTCAGCACCCTGCTTCTGACCCTCGGGGCATTTGGCACAGTTATCGGCGTCTATGCCTATTATGCCAAGGATCTGCCCCCCGCCGATGAAATCGGCCTGCGCACCTCTTCGGACTTTCAGACGTCTCGCATCTATGACCGCACCGGCCAACACCTGTTGTACGAGCTGATAGACCCGCAAGGTGGCTCCCGCACGCGCGTGCCGCTGCACAAGATCCCGGCACATCTGCGCAATGCGACCGTGGCGATGGAGGACAAGACCTTCTACACCAACCCGGGAATCAATATCGAGGGCCTGCTTCGCGCTTTTATCAGCAACCTGCAGGGGAACTACATCCAGGGCGGCAGCTCGCTCACTCAGCAGCTTGTCAAGCTGGTGCTGATTGACCCCGAAGAGCGGTATGTGGTCTCGTATGCGCGCAAGATCAAGGAGGCGATTCTGGCGCTCGAACTCTCGCGCCGTTACCCGGGGCTTGAGGGCAAGGATCAAATCCTCGAATGGTATCTCAACACCGTCCACTACGGTCGCCTGGCGTATGGCGTTGAAGCGGCTGCCGAGCAGTATTTTGGCAAATCGGTGGAGGAGATCACCCTGGCGGAAGCGGCGATGCTCGCCGCCATCCCACAGTATCCGCTGCTGAATCCCATAGACAACTGGGAGGAGGCCAAGTACCGGCAGGAGATCGTGCTCGACCAGATGTACCTGCAGGGCTACATCACCGCCGAAGAGGCCTGGGAAGCCAAACAGGAAGAGATCGTCATCGTTTCCAAGCCATTCAACATCCAAGCGCCGCACTTTGTCATGTACGTGCGCCAGCTGCTGGAGCAAAAGTATGGGTTGGAGGCCGTCTATCGCAAAGGGTTGCGGGTCTATACGACGCTTGACCTGGAACTGCAACAAGAGGTGGAGCGGATCGCCCGAGAGCATATCGCATCCCTGCGCGACAAGCACAAGGTTACTAACGCCTCGGTCGTGGTGATCAACCCGCACAACGGCGAGATTCGCGCCATGCTGGGCAGCCTGGACTATTTCGACCGAAGTATTGACGGGCAGGTGAACGTCGCGCTCTTCCCGCGCCAGCCTGGCTCTTCGTTCAAGCCGTTCACCTATGTAACCGCATTCGCCCAAGGCTATACGCCGGCCACCATGGTGCTGGACATCCGTACCAGCTTTGATGACTGGCCCAATCCGCCGTATGTGCCGGAGAACTATGATCGCAAGTATCATGGGCCGATCTCTCTGCGCCGCGCGCTCGCCTGCTCGTACAACATCCCGGCAGTGGCGGTCTTGAGCTGGGTCGGCGTTGACAATGTGCTGGAGACAGCGCATCGCATGGGAATCAACACGCTCCTCGCCCCTTACTACGGGCTGAGCCTGACGCTGGGTGGCGGTGAGGTCAGGCTGTTGGACCTCACGTATGCCTATGGCGTCTTTGCCAACGGCGGCGTGATGGCGGGCGAGCCGACCACGCCAATCCGCCCCGGTTTCCGCGAGCTGGATCCTGTGGCGATCCTGCGGATCGAAGACTCCGATGGTAACCTCCTCTACGAGTACAAGGAGCCGCGCACGCAGCAGGTCATTTCACCGCAGCTGGCATATCTGATCACAGACGTGCTGGCCGACAATCAGGCGCGCTCCTATGCGCTCGGTCCGAACAGCGCGCTCAAGCTCTCCCGCCCGGCGGCGGCCAAAACCGGCACGACCGAGAACTTTCATGATGCCTGGACCATTGGTTACACGCCGGATATCGTCGTCGGGGTATGGGTGGGCAACAGCAACAACGAGCCGATGGAACGGCTGCCCTCCGTCACGGCGGCAGGGCCGATCTATCATAACGTGATGGAGTATCTGTTTACCAAAATGCCCGAGGTGGATTTCGTCGAGCCGCCGGGCATCGTCCATGTCGAGGTCGACGCCAAGTCGGGTCTGCTGCCCACACAATACTCTGGCGAGAAGCGGAATGAGGTTTTCATCGAAGGGATGACGCCGACGGCCTATGACAACGTGCACCGCCCCTTTCGCATCTGCACCGTCTCTGGCAAACTTGCTACCGTGTTTTGCCCGCTGGAGACCGTGGAAGAACAGGTTTTCGAGATCTACCCGCCCGATGCCGCCGACTGGCTGCGAGATGAGGCGATCCCGCAGCCGCCTGCCGACTATTGCCCGGTGCACGGCGCGCAGCCGATACATGCAGATGTGGCGATCATCAGCCCGACCCTCTATTCCTACGTGCGGGGCATCGTGCCGATCATCGGCAATGCCAAACCGGGCGATTTCAACTTCTGGCGGCTGCAATATGGCGCGGGAATGAACCCGGCAAGCTGGACCCCGGCCACCGAGGATCGCTATGACAGGGTTGACAATGGCGTTCTCGCCTACTGGGACGTCTCGCCACTGGACGGCCTCTATACGCTGCAACTCACGGTTGTTGGCGGGAGCGGCAATGTGCAAACGAGCGCGGTGCAGGTGACAGTTGACAACACGCCGCCAGAGGTTTCGGTGGTGAATCCCTGGGCGGACAAAGTGTATGAGATGGAGACAGACGAGTGGGTGAACATCCAGGTGGATGTGCGCGACAACTATGCTATGGGGCGCGTGGATTTCTATCTGGATGACAAGCTCATCGGTTCGAGCAATGTCGCGCCCTATAGCCTGCGATGGACGATCACCATGTCCACCACCATGACCGAGACGCACCAGGTGCATGCCGTGGGCTTTGATCTGGCAGGAAATGAGACCACGGCGGAAAAGGTCGAGTTCAAGGTGCGGCACAAGCCAAAGGCGGTGGAGCCGAGCGCCGGCCTGCTGCCCGCAGAGCGGCGACGCTACGCATGGCTTGGCCCGGAAAAACGCGCTGTTGCGGCCCCGGCCTGAGTCGTCCCATTAGCCTAGAACGGAGTTACATGGCCCGGACGTACGTTGTGATTGATATCGAAACGACCGGCCTCAACCCAGAGCGCGACGCCATCATCGAGATCGGCGCAGTCCGGTTCTGTGGCTCCGAGGTGCTGGAGACCTGGTCAACGCTGGTAAACCCGCGCCGTGATCTGCCTGCGAAGATTAGACACCTGACCGGCATTACGCAAGAGGAGTTGAATCAGGCGCCCTCTCTCTTTAGCGTCGCCAAGACGCTGATGGCCTTTGTGGGCACACATCCCATCATCGGCCATAACATCGCTTTCGATATGCGATTCCTCAATCGGCATGGGTTGTTCGTCAACCATCCTACGCTGGACACCTTTGAGCTGGCGAGCATCATCATGCCGGAAGCCTCGCGCTATAGCCTGGGCCTGCTCGCCGAGATGCTGGACATCGCACAGGAGCAGCATCATCGCGCTCTGTCGGATGCCATGGCCACGAAAGAGTTGTTCTTGGCCTTGCGGGAGCGCGCTGCCAAGATTGATCTGGGCCTGATTCGGGAGATCAACCGGGCAGCGATGGGCACCAATTGGTCGTTGCGCGAGTTCTTTCAGGAGGTGGAGCAGGAGAGCATCCACACGGCGCTGAGCGCGCCACGACGCAGATCACCGGCTGGCGACACGGATGAGGATGCATTGGGTCCGCTCTTTGGCAGCGCTCCCCGCGAGGAGGCGCTCAGGCCGGCGGATGTTTGCACCCCTGTTGACACCGAAGCGCTAGTGCAGATGATCTCGCCGGGCGGGACCTTTGCCCAGCAATTCCCCGGCTATGAATATCGCCCGCAACAGGCCGAGATGCTGGCCGCTGTAGCCGAGGCGTTCAACACGGGGCAGCAGTTGTTGGTGGAGGCGGGGACTGGCACCGGCAAGTCGGTGGCCTATCTCTTGCCGGCGATTCACTTTGCCTACCAGAACAGTCAACACGTGGTGATCTCCACCAACACGATCAATCTCCAGGATCAGCTCTATCACAAGGACATCCCCGATTTGCAGCGGATGTTGGATATTCCTTTCAAGAGCACGCTCCTGAAAGGGCGCAGCAACTACCTGTGCATGCGTCGTCTGGCGGCTATGCGTCGCGGTGGCAATCTGTCGGTGGATCAAGTGCGGGTGTTGGCCAAGATCCTCTATTGGCTATCGCAGACCGAGACGGGCGACCGGGCCGAGGTTGTGCTGTTGCCCTCCGAGATGAGCGCCTGGACCCAGGTGCAGGCTGAAGCGGAGACCTGCCTGTCGGATCGCTGTCCCTACCGGCAGCGAGGACGCTGCTTTCTCTATCGCGCGCGCCATCGGGCCGAGGCGTCGCATATTATCGTTATCAACCACGCGCTGCTGTTGTCGGACATGGTAACCGACAACAATGTGTTGCCGGACTATCGCTACTTGATTATTGACGAGGCGCATCATCTGGAGGATCAAGCGACCGACCAGCTCGGCTTTGAGGTGGATCAGGGTCATCTGCAGCGCTTCCTCGGCGATCTGAGCCGTTTGGATGCGCCCGGGCACTATGTCGGTTTTTTGCCGCAGGTGATGAGCGCACTGCACGAGAGCAAAGCCCCCCGCGCGGTTGTCCAGGAATTGGCGGAGCAGCTGGATACCCTCTATGAGCAGGTGGAGCGTGCCCAGAATGCAGTGCGCGATCTCTTTGCCGAGCTTTCCATCTTTCTGGATAACTTTCGGCAGCAGGCATCGCCCAACTATGACCTGTTAATCCGGCTCACCAGCGCGATCCGTTACCAGCCTGACTGGTCCAACGTCGAGGTGCTCTGGGAGAACCTCGCCCGGCCGTTGGGCAAAGTGGAAGCGGGCCTCGAGCAGTTCTATGCCGGGCTGCAGGGGCTGGAAGACGCCGAGGTCCCGCACTACGAGGAGCATCTGCAGGAGGTGCAGGCGCGTCTGGCGCAATTGCGGGAGTTTGCGTCGCAGCTTGAGGCGATACTGACAAACCCCTCCAGCGATGGGATCTACTGGGCGCAGGTGCGCGTGCAAGACGGTACTATCGTCCTGCATGTGGCACCCCTTCATGTAGCGCCGCTCCTGGCGGAGCGGCTCTTTTCCCGCAAAGAGTGCGTGATCCTCACTTCCGCCACGCTCCGCTCCGGCAACAGCTTTGACTATATCCGCGAGCGGCTGGGCCTGCCGGACGCTGACGAGCTGCATGTTGGCTCGCCCTTTGATTACAAGAGTTCCACTCTCGTCTATATCCCGACCGACATGCCTGAACCGGGCCAGCCGAACTACCAGCGCGCGGTAGAACGCACTTTGGTACAGCTCTGCCGTGCTACCAAGGGACGCGACCTGGTCCTTTTCACCTCTAACAGCCAGTTGCAGAACACCTACCGCGCCATCAATAGCGAGCTTGAGGAGGATGGGATCGTCGTCTATGCGCAAGGAGTTGATGGCGCACGACGCCAGATCTTGGACAATTTCAAGACAACGCCTCAGTCGGTGCTGTTGGGCACGCGCAGCTTCTGGGAGGGCGTAGATGTGGTGGGCGAGGCGCTGAGCTGTCTGGTGGTGGTGCGGCTTCCCTTTGCTGTGCCGACTGATCCGGTATTCGCGGCGCGCAGCGAGACCTTTGATGAGCCTTTTTCCCAGTACGCGGTGCCAGAGGCGATTCTGCGCTTTCGGCAGGGGTTTGGCCGCCTGATCCGCAGTACGACAGATCGCGGCGTCGTCGTCCTGCTGGATAAGCGAGTCCTTTCCAAGTTCTATGGCTCGCTCTTTCTCAAGTCGCTGCCCGAATGTACTGTGCGGCAGGGCTCGTTGCAGGATCTGCCCACGGCGGCGGTACGCTGGATCGAACGCGCACGCAGCTGATTTGACGCCATAGGCACATTTCGCGTATAATATCCGTTTGGCAATGCGCGTGAACCCAGGTCGCCAATTATAGGTCGGCAGACCTGCTAGGAGGCAAAATGATCAACGTAACGGATCTGCGAAAAGGAACCACTTTTCTGATGGATGGCGAGCTTTGGAAGGTGCTCGAATACCAGCATCACAAACCCGGCCGAGGGAATGCTTACATCCGAACCAGGCTGCGCAATTTGCGCAGTGGCGCGACCATCGAGCGCACTTTCCTATCGGGCGATCGGGTGGACGATGTCCGACTTGAGCATCGCACTGTCCAGTATCTATACCATGACGACCATTTCTATCACTTTATGGACGTCGAGTCCTTCGACCAGCCGGTGCTTTCTGCAGAGGCGCTGGGCGATGCGATCAACTATCTCAAGGAGAACCTGACCATTGACCTGGTGATGTATGAGGGCGAGCCGTTGGATGTTGAGCTCCCCGTGACGGTTGACCTGGAGGTCGTCGAGTCGGAGCCCGGGCTGCGGGGGGATACCGCGACGGGCGCTACCAAGACGGCGACGCTGGAGACCGGCCTGAAGGTGCAGGTGCCTCTCTTTGTGAACGTGGGTGACGTGGTGCGCGTGGACACGCGGACGGGGGAGTACCTCACCCGCGTCTAGGCCCTGGTGGCGAATTGGTCAGCAGGCGGGCTGCGTCCCGAAGGGGGCGAGGCCCGTTTTTGCGCTTTAGGAGGATAGGATGCCAGCAGTCTATGCCGCCCAGACGATGCCGGGTTTGGAG